>JBQCJR010000394.1:0-14233 GCA_051952595.1 Kofleriaceae bacterium | reverse complement strand
GCCGCCCGGATCGCCGCCGCCCAGCAGCTCGCCGCGCCGCTCGCGCTGCCGGTCTCCGACGATCGCGCACGCGTGTGGGTGGTCCCGGCGCCGCGCTGAGCCGCCCGCTGGGACACCGTGCGACCGGGCGCGTGGTGGCTGCCTGCTCGCGTGGCGTGGTGCTACGTTCGCCCGCCATGTGGTCACGCAACGTCCTGGCGGTGCTCTCGCTCGCCGCCTGCTCGGGCACCTCCTCTCCGTCGACCACCAGCCCGGCGCCCGCGGTTCCGGCGCCGGCCGCGAGCGCGCCCGCGGTGGGCAGCGGCTCGGCGATCTCGCCCGCGCAGACGCCGGCGCCCGGCGCGCCCGGGACCCAGGTCTCGCTCGCCGAGGTCGGCCTCGAGCCGGCGTCGCTCGATCGCACCGCCGATCCGTGCGTGGACTTCTACCAGTTCGCGTGTGGCGGCTGGCTGCAGAACCATCAGATCCCCGCGGATCGCGCGCGCTGGGCCCGGTTCTCCGAGATCGACGAGAAGAACAAGGCCGCGCTCCAGCAGCTGCTCGAGCAAGCGGCGTCCGGCGCGGGGGGTGATCCGGCGACCCAGAAGCTCGGCGACTACTACGCGTCGTGTATGGACGAGGCCGCGATCGCGCAGGCCGGCACGCGGGCGGTGAAGCCGCTGTTCGATCGGATCGGCAAGGTCCGCGACGCGCGCAGCTGGCTGGCCGCGGTGGTCGAGCTGCACCGGATCGGCGAGTGGGTGGTGTGGTCGGCGAACGTCGACGCGGATCTCGAGGCCTCGACGGTCAACGTCACCTACCTCGACGTCGACGGCCTCGGGCTCCCGGATCGCGACTACTACGACAAGGACGGGTTCGCCGACAAGCGCGCCGCGTACCAGCAGCACGTCGCCAAGATGCTCGTGCTCGCCGGGCGCACGCAGGACAAGGCAGAGGCGGGCGCCGCCGACGTGATGGCGATCGAGACCGCGATCGCGAAGCTGACCAAGTCCGGCGAGGACCGCCGCGATACCCGCAAGATGTACAACCCGACCACGGGCGCCGCGCTCGCCAAGCAGGTGCGCGGCGTCGACTGGAAGGCGTACTGGAAGGGGCTCGGCGTGGCGCCGAGCAAGAAGCTGGTGATCGGCACGCCGGGGTTCTTCGAGGCGCTCGACAAGCTGCGCACACAGTTCACGTGGGCGCAGTGGTCGAGCTACTTCGCGTACCACCTGGCCCAGCACGCCGCGCCGTCGCTGCCCAAGCCGTTCGAGGACCAGGCGTTCGAGCTCGCGAAGGTGCTCACCGGCGTCGAGCAGCCGCAGCAGCGCGCCAAGCGGTGCATCGACGCGACCCAGCAGTCGCTCGGCGAGCTGCTCGGCGCCAAGTACGTCGCGCAGCAGTTCCCGCCGGCCAGCAAGCAGACCGCGTCCGCGCTGATGGACGCGATCTCCGCGGCGATGCACGACGAGATCGGCCAGCTCGCCTGGATGGGGGAGGGGACCCGCAAGGTCGCGCAGGACAAGCTCGCGAAGATCGTGCGCATGGTCGGCTACCCGGAGAAGTGGCGCAGCTACCAGTTCGCCGTCGCGCGCGGCGACTTCGCCGGCAACCAGCTGCGCGCCGAGGCGTTCGAGGTGCGGCGGCGGCTGGCCAAGGCCGGCAAGCCGGTCGATCGCGGCGAGTGGCGGATGAACGCGTTCGAGGTCAACGCGTACTACGAGCCCACCGCGAACAACACCGCGCTGCCGGCCGGCATCCTGCAGCCGCCGTTCTTCGGTCAGGATCGCTCGGTCGCCGCGAACCTCGGTGGGATCGGCATGGTGATCGGCCACGAGCTGACCCACGGGTTCGACGACCAGGGCGCCAAGTACGACGCCGAGGGCAACCTCAAGGACTGGTGGCAGCCCGAGGACGCGGCGAAGTTCGGCGAGCGCGCGGCGTGCGTCGCCGATCAGTACGGCACGTTCGAGGCGCTGCCCAAGGCGTTCGTCAACGGCAAGCTGACGCTCGGCGAGAACATCGCCGACCTCGGCGGCGTGAAGATGGCGTTCAAGGCGTACCGCGCGCTGCGCGAGCACGCCGCCGAGCGCTACGTCGCCGATGGCTTCACCGAGGATCAGCAGTTCTTCATCGCGGTCGGCCAGGCGTGGTGCAGCAAGGATCGCCCGGCGGCGGCCCAGCTGCGCCTCACCGTCGACCCGCACTCGCCGCCCAAGTTTCGCGTCTATGGAGCGCTGCGCAACCTGAAGGAGTTTGCCGAGGCCTTCCGGTGCGCGCCGGGGACACCGATGAACCCGGCGAAGACCTGCTCGGTATGGTGAAACACATGCGTCGACTCAGCTTGCTCGTCGTGGCGGCCGCCTGCGGCAGTCCGTCCACTCCTCCCGCTCAGCCGGTGCCGCCGGCGCCCACCGCCGAGGCTCCCGCGCCGGACCTGCCCGCGCCGGTGCCCGCCGCCGCCAAGCCGGCCGTCCCCGCGAAGGTCGACGCCGCCGCGTGGCTCGCGTCGTGTCGCGAGCCGCTCGCGGCCGCCAAGGCGCAGCAGAAGCTGCTGCTCGAGGTCCAGGGCGCGCGCACGATCGAGAACACGCTCGACTCGTTCAACGAGCTGTCGCGGTTCCTCGGCAACGCGGCCGCGATGGCCGGGCTGTTCCAGGCGGTGCACCCCGACGCCGGGGTGCGCGACGCCGCGCGGACCTGCGAGCAGGAGGTCTCGACGTACATCTCCGAGCTGCTGCTCGATCGCAAGGTGTACGACGCGATCGCGGCGGTCGACGTCAAGAAGGCCGATCCGAACACCCGCCGGTTCTCGGCGATCACCCTGCGCGAGTACAAGCGCGCCGGCGTGGCGCTCGACGACAAGAAGCGCGCGCGGATCAAGCAGATCGATGACGAGCTGACGGTCGTCGGCCAGGACATCCAGAAGAACGTCGCCGAGGACACCCGCAAGATCGAGGTCACCGATGCGAAGCGCCTGTCCGGCATGCCCTCCGACTGGATCTCCGCGCACAAGCCCGGCGCCGGTGGCGCGATCGCGATCACGACCGACTACCCGGACTACAACCCGTTCATGGAGCTCGCGGACGACGACGAGCTCCGCAAGCAGCTGTACGTGCAGTTCCGGCTGCGCGGCGCCGACAAGAACGAGCCGCTGATCCAGCGCATGCTCGAGCTGCGCGCCGAGCGCGCCAAGCTGCTCGGGTTCGCGAACTGGGCCGACTACCAGAGCGACGACAAGATGCTGCGCGGTGGCGCGGCGGCGGCGCAGTTCATCGATCGGGTCGCCGCGCTCGCGAAGAAGCGCGCCGCGCGCGACTACGCCGAGCTGCTCGCCGCGAAGAAGAAGCTCGATCCCAAGGCGACCGAGGTGTTCGACTGGCAGAAGGCGTACTTCGAGCAGAAGGTGAAGAAGGACCAGTACGCCGTCGATTCGACCGAGGTCCGCAAGTACTTCGTGTACGACAACGTGCTCGCCGGTCTGCTCGACATCACGTCGCAGATCTACGACCTGCAGTACAAGCCGGTCAGCGATGGCGGCGCGTGGCACCCGGCGGTGAAGGTGTTCGACGTGATGCGCGGCGGCGACAAGCTCGGCCGGATCTACCTCGACATGCACCCGCGCGCCGACAAGTACAAGCACGCGGCGCAGTTCACGCTCAAGGACGGCTACGAGGGCAAGCAGCTCCCCGAGGGCGCGCTGGTGTGCAACTTCCCGGACCCGCGGACCAGCAACGGGCCGGCGCTGATGACCCACGACGACGTGACCACGATGTTCCACGAGTTCGGTCACCTGCTGCACCACGTGATCGGTGGTCACCAGAAGTGGGGCCGCCAGAGCGGCGTCACCACCGAGCTCGACTTCGTCGAGGCGCCGTCGCAGATGTTCGAGGAGTGGGGGTGGAGCCACGACACGCTGTCGCGGTTCGCCAAGCACTACCAGACCGGTGAGGTCATCCCGGCCAAGCTGGTCGTCGACATGCGCAAGGCCGACAAGTTCGGTCTCGGCACCCAGACCGTGCAGCAGATGTTCTACGCGGCGCTCTCGCTCGGCTTCCACCGCGCGAACCCCAAGAACATCGACCAGCTCGCGATGGTCAAGCAGATGCAGAAGAAGTACACGCCGTTCGCGTACGTCGATGGCACCAAGTTCCACGCGTCGTTCACGCACCTCGTGGGCTACTCGTCCATGTACTACACGTACATGTGGTCGCTCGTGATCGCGAAGGACCTGCTGACCCCGTTCGAGAAGAGCGGCCTGCTGAACACCGAGGTCACGCACCGCTACCGCGACAAGATCCTCGCCGCCGGCAGCACCAAGGACGCCGCGGACCTGGTGAAGGACTTCCTCGGCCGCCCGTACAACTTCAAGGCGTTCGAGAAGTACCTGTCCGAGTAGCGCGTCAGTACGCGTAGCCGACGGCGAGCGAGATCAGCTTGATCGAATCGCTCGCGCCGGTGGCGCGGAACCGGTCGTTGTTGTCGAACTCGAACGTCCAGCTGTAGCGGGTGATCGAGCCCTCGACGCGCGCGATGATCGAGCCGAACGTGGCGGCGACGCCGGCCGCGCCGCGCAGACCCGAGGCGCTGCCGCCGCGGCTGAACCGCTGCTCGAGCGCGCCGCCCGACAGCACGAGCCGGTTCTCGCCCGCGAGGTACGGCTCGAACGCGCCGAGCAGCAGCGAGCCGCGCAGCCCGATCCGGATCGACTGGTAGTCGGCCTCGGGCAGCAGCAGCAGGTCCGCCGGCTGGGTGGTGTTGAACTGGTGCTGGTCGCGCGCGTAGCCGAGGCCGACCTCGACCGCGGCCGCGTCGCCGATGGTCCAGCGCTGGCGCACGCTGGCCTCGAAGATCTGCCAGAACGTCGTGGTGTCGCCGCCGAGGCCGTTGCCGGTGACCTGCTGCCGGTTGAGCAGGAACTGCAGCTTGACCAGGAGCGACAGCCCGCGCAGCGCGCGGATGCCGACCAGCGGGCCGGGCCAGAATTCGATCAGCGGGCCGGCGAGCACCTGGCCGCCTTCCTCCTCGGGCGGCAGGGTGCCGGGCGTCTCGATGCCGTCGTAGCGGAACGCGCGGAACCCGATGTCGAACGCGCCGGAGATCCGGAGGAACTTCGCGCGGGGGGCGCGCGGCGCGTCGCCCTGGTCGCCACCCGAGATCTCCGGCCCGTCGCCATCGCCGTCACCATCGCCGAGCGAGCCTTCGCCCTCGCCGGCGCCGGCGAGCCCCGGCGGGGATACGGTGATCTCGGCGCCGGCCTCGACCTCGATCGGCTGCGAGTCGAGCTGCTTGCCGCCGAGGCTGAGCGCCACGATGTGTGGACCGGCCTCGATGTCGATCCGCGCCGGGGCCTTGCCCTTGTCGACCTCGTCGATCCGGATCGTCGCGCCGCGCGGCCCCTCCACGATGATCGTGCCGATCGCCGGGTCGAGCTTGAACCGCGCGGGCGCCGGCTTGCCGCGCTTCGGGACCGAGATCAGCTGGATCAGCGGAACGTGGTTCTCGAGCTCGATGATCACCGGCGTGTCGCCGACCGGCACCTCCACGGAGCACGGCGTCTTGCACACCGAGCCGTCTTCCTTCGCGTTGAGGTACACGTCCGCGCCCGGCGGATCGGTCTCGACCAGGACCTTGCGCTTGGGCTCGCCGCGCGCGGTCGCGGCGCTCACGGCGAGCACCGCCAAGCTCGCGACGAACGAGGTCCTCATCTGCGCGATGATAACGCGGCTGCCTCGGGCGTGCACGGGGGCGCGGGGCACGATGCGCTCGACGGTGGCGCGGGGCTGGAATGGGCTAGTATCCCCCGCGATGGAACGAAGCGTCACGGATCTCATGGGCGGCGGTCTCCGGCCCAACGATCCTCGGCGATTCTTGATCGAGGCCATGGTCGGCGCGATGAACGCCGATGGCGTGGTCGATCCACGCGAGACCGCGGTGCTCGAGCACCAGATCGCCCACCACCCGCTGTTCCACGGCATGGGGCCGGCGGCGGCGCGCACCCTGCTCGATCTCGCGACCGACGCGATCGGGTTCGCCGGCAACGCGCTCGGTCGCGCGCCCGCGATCGCCAAGGGCCTGCCGGCGCGAATCCACCGGCTCGCCGCGTACGGCATGGCCGCCGAGGTCGCGGTGGCCGACGACCACCTGCTCGAAGGCGAGCTGACGTTCCTCGAGGCGCTGCGGATCTCGCTGCGGATCGCGCCGCTCGAGTCCGAGCAGGTCGTGGCCGCCGCGCGGTCCGGGCAGATCGGCGCGTATCTCGACGATCGCTACCTGCGGATCAAGAACCTGATCCCGCTGGCCGCCGAGGTGTTCGCGCTGCGCGCGCTCGCCCGCGGCGACGCCACCGATGACCATCGGTTCGCGGTCCGCGACTTCTTCTTCGCGATCCCGGACCTCCAGCTCACCCGCGACGAGCTCGACGCCGAGCTCTATCGCGCGTTCCGCCGGCCGCGCGCGCCCGGCGCGCAGGTGTTCACCGAGCTCGAGCGGGTGGCCGGCGAGCTGCCGGACCCGGTCGATCGCTACTGGATCGTGGTGTACACGCTGGTGGCCGAGCTGCCGGCGGCCGTGCCGAGCTGGCAGGTGATCCCGTTCACCGGCGTGATGCAGGCGGCGTTTCAGATCACCGACACCGACATGGAGCTCGCCGTGGTCGACGCGCTGACGTTCCCGGCGGCGCTGCCTCGCCCCGGCTGATCGCTACTGGATCGCGCAGCGCAGCGCGGGCGCCTGCATCGGGACGTGGTTGCGGCCGACCACCGCGAGCACGCGATCGCCGGCGCGCACCCGCGCGGTCAGCTGCTCGAACATGTGGCGGTTGCGGAGCTCGCTCGAGTCGCGGTTGATCCGGTGGGTGAACCGCTCCGGCTGGTCGCGCGGCGGCAGCGGGCTGAACCACGCGGCCGGTGCGTCGGTCCACGCCGCGGGCTCGCCGAGCTGCGCGTGGTACGCGGCCTCGAACGCGCCGACGCTGTCGAACGCGCCGGGCAGCCCGAGCTCGGCGGCCCGGGCGAGCATCGCGCCGACCGCGCCGGGCAGCGCCTCCGCGGGGACGCCCTTGCGGTCGCGCAGCCGCACGACCTCGCGCAGCACGTAGAACAGCGCGACCTGCTCGCCGGGGTGGCGCGCGCGCACGAACGCGAGCTCGTCCGCGGCATCCGGATCGAGCCGCAGCGCCGGGATCCCGTCGCGCCGCGCGAGGAACCGCACGTAGCCCGATTCGCCGGTCGCGCGGATCGTCTCGTCGCGGGTCGCGGCGATCGGTCGATCCGGACCTTCATAGAACGCAACCGTCGGGCGCAGCGCGGCCCACTGTCGATCGATCTCGGCGAACTGCGGGTGCGCCGGATCACTCGCGTGCTCGGCGCCGAGGTAGACCAGGCGCGCCCCGGAGGTGGCCGCGACGTCGAGCGACCACGCGATCTCGCCCGCCGCCTCGAGCCGAGGCCACTCGCGGTACGGCACCAGGCGCTCCGCGCACGGCTTCGCCGGCGCACCGGGGATGGGTGCCGCGGTGCGCGCGCCACACGCCGCGAGGATCGAGCACGCCGCGAACCAGATCGATGCGGACCTCATGCGCGTTGCTCGTGCGGCCGCGCGAAAGGTTCCTTGCAACGGCAAGACTCGGATCGATCCGGTCGCATCCCGATGCCTCCCGTGCATAATCGGACCGATTCGCCATGACGTCCGACACCATCGAGCTCGTCGAACGCGTTCGCCGCCGCCTGCGAGAGCACGAGAACCCGTGCGAGATCGCAGGCCCGGTGCCCGAAGCCGCGATCTCCGCCGCCGAGGAAGCGCTCGGCGTCACGTTTCCACCGTCGTATCGCACGTTCCTCCGCACGTTCGGCGGGATCGCGATCCCCGCGCACCTGGGCGTGGTCCACGACTTCGTCGGCGTCGCGCCCGAGGTGCGCGAGCTCGAGGGCGCGCCCCCGGCCGATGACGTCGTCGGCCGCACGTTGACCGCGCGGGTCGAGCGCAAGCTCGCCGATCACCTCGTCGTCGTTGGCATGGGCGCGCAGTTCCAGGAGTGGTTCTGCCTCGACGTCAGCCGGCCCACGGCGAGCGGCGAGTATCCGGTGCTGCTGTTCGACGCGCGCGACAACGCGGTCGACCAGCAGTTCTATGAAGACTTCGGCCAGATGCTGCAGGAGGTGATGGGGTTCGTGGCCGATAGTCTCGAGCAGCCGCTCGATTGAGCTCGCGCGCGCGACGGGCCGGTGACGATCCGCGCACGATCTTGACGCAGGACGTCGACGGTCTGGCGACGCTGTGATGCTCGCCGCGCCGACGAAAGCTCCTCTGTCTTTGTGATCGACGTGCATGTTAGGGTGCGCGCCAATGCGTGCCCGCATCCTCGTCGTAACACTCGCGCTGTGTCTTCTCGGGTTAGGGTCTGGCGGGTGTGGTGACAATGGATCGCCTTCGAGGCCCGACGGGGCGGTCGTCGACGCGCCGCCGGCCGTCGATGCGCCCCCCGATGGCGAGCAGCCGGGCACCGAGGTCCTCTGCGAGGTCCTGCCGCCGGTCTCGAGCGGCACCTGCGAGGTGACGCCCGGCGGGGCGACGACGCTGCTCAAGGGCATCGTGCTCACGCCGACCAAGGTCTATCGCGGCGGCCAGGTCGCGATCGACGCCAGCGGCCAGATCAGCTGTGTTGGCTGTGACTGCGACAGCGGCGGCGAGACGGTGGTCTCGTGCCCCGACGGCGCGATCTCGCCCGGCCTGATCAACACCCACGACCACATCACGTACACGCAGAACCGCCCGTACAACGACCAGGGCGTGCGCTACGAGCACCGCCACCAGTGGCGCATCGGCCAGGACGGCCGGCCGAAGATCAGCTCGCAGGGCAGCGCGACCGCCGATCAGATCCGGTGGGGCGAGCTGCGGTTCCTGATGGGCGGCGCGACGTCGATCGTTGGCTCGGGCGGCCAGGCCGGCCTGCTGCGCAACCTCGATCGCGCGAACCTCCAGGAGGGCCTCGGCCACGGCGCGGTCAACTTCGACACCTTTCCGCTCGACGACTCGTCGGGCATCCGGCGCACCACCGACTGCAACTACGGCTCGGGCGCGGTCACCGCGATCTCGATCGCGAACGACGCGGTCTACGAGCCGCACACCTCGGAGGGCATCGACGTCTCGGCGCGCAACGAGTTCCTGTGCCAGAGCTCGACCACCTACGACACGATGGTGCCGGGCCTGTCGGCCAACATCCTGATGCCGAAGACCGCGATGATCCACGCGATCGGTCTGCATCCGGCGGACCTCGGCGCGATGGCGTCCACCGGGACCGGCCTGGTGTGGTCGCCGCGCTCGAACATCACGCTGTACGGCGACACCGCGCGCGTCACCGTCGCGCAGCGGCTCGGCGTGGAGATCGCGCTCGGCACCGACTGGATGCCGACCGGCTCGATGAACCTGCTGCGCGAGCTGCGCTGCGCCGATGACCTCAACCGCAACTACTACGGCGGGCACTTCACGGATGCCCAGCTGTGGCAGATGGTGACGATCAACGCCGCGGCGCTCACCTTGACCGACGACGCGATCGGCCTGCTCGCGCCCGGCAAGGTCGCCGACATCTCGATCTTCAACGCCCACGGCAAGACCTACCGCGCGGTGATCGAGGCCGAGCCGGCCGATGTCGCGCTGGTGATGCGCGGCGGCAAGGTGCTGTACGGCGACGCGCCGGTGGTCGGTGCGATCGGCCGGAACTGCGACACCGTCGACGTGTGCTCGACGAGCAAGCAGGTGTGCCTGACCAGCGAGATCGGCAAGACCTACGACGCGCTCAAGACCTCGGTCGGCGCCAACATGTACCCGGCGTTCGTGTGCGGCGCGCCGCCGAACGAGCCGTCGTGCCACCCGAAGCGCCCGCAGTCGGTGGGCGGTTCGACCGTCTACACCGGCGTCACGTCGCCCGATGACAGCGACGGCGACGGCATCCCGAACGCGAGCGATCTGTGCCCGAACGTGTTCGATCCGGTCCGCCCGGTCGACAACCGCGTCCAGGCCGACGCCGATGGCGACGGGGTGGGCGACGCGTGTGATCCGTGCCCGCTCGACGCGAACACCACGACGTGCACCGCGGTCGATCCGAACGATCGCGATGCCGATGGCGTGCCGAACTCCACCGACAACTGCCCCGAGATCGCGAACCCCGGTCAGGAGGACAGCGACGGCGACGGCAAGGGCGACGCGTGCGACGCGTGCCCGAACGATGCCAACCCGGGCGCCGCGGGCTGCCCGGCCACGATCTACTCGGTCAAGAACGGCACGCTGCCGGTCGGCACCACCGTGCGCATCGTCAACGCGCTGGTCACCGGCAAGGGCTCCAACGGGTTCTTCGTGCAGATCAAGGAGGGCGACGCCGGCTACCTCGGCGCCGATTACTCCGGTCTGTTCGTGTTCACCGGCGCGAGCACCCCGACGCTGACCGCCGCGGTGGTCGGCGCGCGCGTCTCGATCGACGGCCGGATCGCCAACTTCCAGGGCCAGATCGAGCTCGACACGGTCACCGCGGTGACGGTCTCGAACCCCGGCCCCGAGGCGGCGCCCGCGCCGATCGCCGCGACCTACGCCGAGATCAAGACCGGCGGCACCCGCGCGATGAAGCTCGAGAGCGTGCTGGTCTCGGTCGGCGCCGCCACCGTGACCGCGACCGACGCGGCGTTCGGCGAGTTCACGCTGAGCTCGGGCGCCGACGCGCTGGTCGTCGATGACTTCCTGTTCGTGCCGACGCCGGCGCCGCAGGTCGGCCAGACGTTCACGTTGGTGCGCGGCATCCTCACGCTGCGCCAGATGGCGTCCAAGCTCGAGCCGCGCAGCGCGACCGACCTGGTCTCCGGTCCGCCGACGCTGATCTCGTTCGGTCCGTCGCCGACGTTCGCGCGGGTCGGCACGACCTCCGTGCCGACGTTCCCGACGCCGCTCGCGGTGACGCTGTCCGGCCCGGCGCAGGGCGCCACCACGGTGACGCTCGCGTCCGGCACGCCGGGCGCGCTCACCGTGGCGAACGTGACGGTCCCCGACGGCGCGACCTCCGCGCCGGTCCCGGTCACCGCGCTCGCGCAGAACGCCGACGTGACGCTGACCGCGACGCTCGGCGCGCAGAGCCTGACCGCACACGTCCGCGTGCTCGGCGTGGCCGAGCAGCCCTCGACCGTCACGCTGTCGCCGACCACCGCCGCAGTGGCGCCGGCCGGCACCACGGAGCTCACCGTCACGCTCGACCTGCCGGCGCCGGCGGGTGGCACGCAGGTCGCGCTCGCGGTGGCGCCGGCGAACGGCACGATCCCGGCGACCGTCACGGTGGCGGAGAACGCGCGCTCGGCGACGTTCACCTACACCGACACCGCCGGTACCGGCAGCGCGACGGTCACCGCGACGCTGCTCGCGTCGACGAGCACCGCGACCGTCACGGTGTCGACCGGCGCGAACCACCTCGTGATCAACGAGGTCGACTACGACCAGCCGGCCTCCGACACCGCGGAGTACATCGAGATCTACAACCCCTCGGTGTCGCCGATCAGCCTCGCCGGCAAGGCGATCGTCCTGGTCAACGGCAGTGGTGGTGCGGTGTACGACACGATCGATCTCGGCCCGGCGGGCACGCTGCCGCCGCAGGGGTACCTGGTGATCGCGGGCGCGAACGTGAGCGTGCCGGCGAGCGCGATCAAGCTCGATCCGGGGTGGACCACCGACGAGATCCAGAACGGCGCGCCGGATGGGATCGCGCTGATCGACACCACGACCCACACGCTGATCGACGCGCTGTCGTACGAGGGCTCGATGACCTCGGTCTCGCTGCCCGGCTTCATGTCGCCGGTCTCGCTGGTCGAGGGCACCGCCACGACGGCGGTCGATTCGGGCGCGGGCTCGCTGTGCCGCTCGCCGAACGGTCAGGACACGAACCAGGCCAACATGGACTGGAAGCTGTGCGCCACGCTGACCCCCGGCGTCGCCAACTGACACAGATCTGCTCGTCGATCACCGATCAGCGTCGCGTCGACGGATGACGCATGCGGTCGTGCGGCGATCGCCTGCGGCGATCGTTCGCACCGGCCGTGCGCGCGTCGTGAGATCTCGACGGCGGTGGTATATACGGCCTTTCTCAACTGCGGAGCTGCTCATGGGCTTTTCCCTCGACAAGCAAGGCATTTCGGTTCCCGAGATTCATCGCAACGCGCCCCCCGCGTTCCTCTATGAAGCGGCGCTTCGTTTCGAGAAGGGGTCGACGATCTCGTCGGCCGGCGCACTCATCGCGTACTCCGGTAAGAAGACGGGGCGTAGCCCGACGGACAAGCGCGTGGTCGACGAGCCCGAGGTTCGCGACGACGTGTGGTGGGGCAACGTCAACATCAAGCTCGATCCGCAGAGCTTCGTGATCAACCGCGAGCGCGCGATCGACTACCTCAACACCCGCGATCGGCTGTACGTCGTGGACGGGTTCGCAGGCTGGGATCCCAAGCACCAGCTCAAGATCCGCGTGGTGTGCAGCCGCGCGTACCACGCGCTGTTCATGCACAACATGCTGATCCGGCCGACCGCCGAGCAGCTCGAGTCGTTCGGCGAGCCGGACTACGTGATCTTCAACGCGGGTGGGTTCCCCGCGAACCGCCACACCGCCGGCATGACGTCGACGACCTCGGTCGATCTGTCGTTCGCGCGCCGCGAGTTCGTCATCCTCGGCACCGAGTACGCCGGCGAGATGAAGAAGGGCGTGTTCACGATCATGAACTACCTGATGCCCAAGCGCGGCGTGCTGTCGATGCACTGCTCGGCGACCCAGGCGCGCGACGGCTCGGACACGTCGATCCTGTTCGGGCTGTCGGGCACCGGCAAGACCACGCTGTCGGCGGATCCCAAGCGGCTGCTCATCGGCGACGACGAGCACTGCTGGACCGATGACGGCATCTTCAACATCGAGGGCGGCTGCTACGCCAAGGTGATCAAGCTCTCGAAGGAGCAGGAGCCGTACATCTGGAACGCGCTGCAGTTCTGCGCGGTGCTCGAGAACGTGGTCTACGAGCAGACCTCGCGCGTGGTCGACTACGACAACACGTCGCTCACCGAGAACACGCGCGGCAGCTACATCCTCGACACGATCCCGAACGCCAAGCTGCCGGCGCTCGGTGGTCACCCGAAGAACGTCATCTTCCTGACCGCGGACGCGTTCGGCGTGCTGCCGCCGGTCTCGAAGCTGACCCCGGGGCAGGCGATGTACCACTACATCTCGGGCTACACCGCGAAGGTCGCGGGCACCGAGGTCGGCGTGAAGGATCCGGAGCCGACGTTCTCGCCGTGCTTTGGCGGGCCGTTCCTGGTGTGGCACCCGACCAAGTACGCCGAGATGCTCGCCGAGAAGCTGCGCAAGCACGGCGCGCAGACCTGGCTGGTCAACACCGGCTGGTCGGGCGGCGCGTACGGCACCGGCTCGCGGATCAAGCTCAAGTACACCCGCGCGATCATCGACGCGATCCACTCCGGTGCGCTCGCGAACGTGCCGACGCAGGAGGATCCGGTGTTCGGGCTCGCGGTGCCGACGTCGTGCCCCGAGGTGCCGGCGGAGATGCTGCAGCCGCGCAACACGTGGGCGGACAAGGCCGCGTACGACGAGAAGGCGCGCAAGGTCGCGCAGCTGTTCAAGGACAACTTCAAGAAGTACGAGGGCCAGGCGAGCGCCGAGGTCCGCGCCGGCGGTCCGAAGCTCTAGTCGGCTCGCCCGGCCCGGGCCGGATCGAGGCCGGTCCGGATCAAGGCCGGGCCGGATCAGACATTCTCGCGCGCGGGCGTGGCGCGGCGCGGCACGTCGCTTGAACCGGTCCGCGGCATGCGCGTGCTCGCGTCCGTGCTCACCGCGGCCCTGGCCCAGGCGTGCGTCGCGCCGGCCGCGCCCATGCCCCCGGCTCCCGCGGCGCGGGTGGCCACCAGCTCGCAGCTCGACCCGTGCCCCGCCGCCGAGAGCGAGTGCAACGGCGGCACCGGCGATCTACGCACGCTCGGGATCGGGCTCGCCGCGCTCGTCGCGTTCGCGGGGGCGATCGTGCTCGTCCACGCGCTCCGGAGCCACTAGCCGGTCGGCTAGGAGACCGCCCGTCGCGGGGTCTCCCATCCGAGTGACGCGCGCCTCGAGTGACGCGCGCCTCGGCCGCGCCGCGCGCCAGACTTGACCATGGGCACCGATCGCGGCACCGACATCGTCCAGCGCCTGGGCAGCAGCTTCGAGGCCCGCGCCGTCCACGTCGGC
>JBQCJR010000393.1:0-9471 GCA_051952595.1 Kofleriaceae bacterium | reverse complement strand
GGTCGCCCACCGCGGCGCGATCGGCAAGCTGTCGCGGGCGGGGGTGTGGATCTTGATGATCGGGTTCGGGGCGAGCTTCGGCTGGACGGTGCAGGGCCGGATCGCGCTGGCGATCGGCCGGGCGCAGGACATCCGGGGCACGTTCATGAGCGCCGAGGACGCGGCCGCGGTCCACGGCGAGGCGGCCGCGCTGGTGTCGATCGGGATCGTCGGAGCGGGCATCTATCTGTGGGAGCGGCGGCGACGGCGGGCAGATCCGGCGGACCGGGCATAAACCGCGCCGCGCGACCGGTAGAGCCCTCGATGACCGCATCGAGTGGGCGAGCCGGCGGCTGAGCGTGCGGTACGAGATCCAGGTCGGCTGGCGGTATCTCTATGGCGGCAGGTCGGGCGGCAAGCACGACCGCCTGACGATGTGGCTGGCGGCGGGCTCGTTCGCGATCTCGTTGATCGGGCTCGCGATCCTGCTCGCGTCGAGTGGCCACTCGGCGGGCGTGCTCATGTTCGTGCTTGGCCTGCTCTCGACGGCGGTGTTCGGGCTGCTGTCGGTGTTCAGCGTGTTCACCAGCGTGTCGGTGCTCGGGGTCGCGCTCGGGGTCGCGGCGCTCACGATCGTGCTCGCGGTGACCACCGGGTTCCAGCGGCAGTTCCGCGAGAAGGTGCTGGGCGTCAACGCGCACGTGATCGTGATGAAGAGCCAGTCGACGTTCGCGGAGTATCGCGACGTCATGGCGACGGCGGCGAAGATCGATTCGGACGTGGTCTCGGTGCAGCCGTTCATCATCGCCGAGATGCTGGTGACGCGTGGCAAGGGCGAGCTCGCCGGCGTCCTGATCAAGGGCGTCGATCCGACGCGGGTGCGCGGCGTGCTGGATCTGGAGCAGCACGTGATCCAGGGCTCGATGGCGAGCCTCTCGATCGCGCCCAGCCCGGGAGTGTTGCCGCCGATCCTCATCGGCAAGGAGCTGGCGCACAAGCTGAAGGCCAAGGTCGGCGACGAGGTGACGGTCGTGATGCCGCTCTCGAACCTCGACTTCGAGACGTGGCGGGCCAAGTCGAGCGCGCCGCGGACCCGGCGGTTCGTGGTGACCGGCATCTTCTACAGCGGGTTCGACGAGTACGACCGCCGGCTGATGTACACGTCGCTCGGGAACATCCAGGACATGCTCGGCCGCGGCGACCAGGTGATGGGCGTCGAGCTGAAGGTGCGGGACGTCGACCGCGCGCCGGAGATCGCGGCGAAGCTCGGGCGCGCGCTCGGCGAGCCGCCGTACCAGGTCCAGGACTGGTACCAGCTCAACCACAACCTGTTCACCGCGCTGAAGCTGCAGAAGGTGGTGCTGGTGGTGATCCTGACCCTGATCATCATCGTCGCCGCGGTGAACATGGTCTCGGCGCTCGCGATGATGGTCACCGACAAGACGCGCGAGATCGCGATCCTCAAGTCGATGGGCGCGACGTCGCCGAGCGTGGCGCAGGTGTTCCAGGTGGTCGGGGTGGCGATCGGCGGGGTGGGCACGCTGATCGGCGTCGGCCTCGGGCTCGCGATCTGCTACGTCGCCAGCTCGTACGGGTACCACCTGGATCCGAAGGTGTACTTGATCGACCGGCTGCCGATCGAGGTGCAGGGGCTCGAGGTGCTGCTGGTCTGCGGGCTCACGATGGCGATCAGCGTGGTCGCGACGCTGTTCCCGGCGCAATCGGCGGCGGCGCTGCGCCCGGTGGACGGCCTCCGGTACGATTAGCGCGCGCGCGGGGGCTCGATCGAGCCGTGCGGCCCGGCGGGATCCGAGATAGCCGCATCGAATCGGGTAAATGCGCGCCGCGCCCTGGCACCGGGCGACCCGGCGAGGCAAGCTGCCGGCTGATCGTGCGGTACGAGATCAAGATCGGCTGGCGCTACCTCTATGGCGGCAAACACGACCGCCTGATGATGTGGCTGGCGGCGGGCGCGTTCGTGATCTCGTTGATCGGGCTCGCGATCCTGCTCGCCTCGAGCGGCAATCCCGTGGGCGTGCTGATGTTCGTGCTCGGCCTGATGACGACAGCCGTTTTCGGGCTGCTCTCGGTGTTCAGCGTGTTCACCAGCGTGTCGGTGCTCGGGGTCGCGCTCGGGGTCGCGGCGCTGACGATCGTGCTCGCGGTGACCACCGGGTTCCAGGAGCAGTTCCGCGACAAGGTGTTGGGCGTCAACGCCCACGTGATCGTGATGAAGAGCCAATCGACGTTCGCGGAGTACCGCGACGTGATGGCGACGGCGGAGAAGATCGATCCGGACGTGCTCTCGGTGCAGCCGTTCATCTTCGCCGAGATGCTGGTGACGCGCGGCAAGGGCGAGCTCGCGGGAGTCGCGATCAAGGGCGTCGATCCGACGCTGGTGCGCGGCGTGCTGGATCTGGAGAAGCACCTGATCCAGGGCTCGGTGGAGAGCCTCTCGATCGAGCCCAAGCCGGGCGTGTTGCCGCCGATCATCATGGGCAAGGAGCTGGCGCACAAGCTGAAGGCCAAGGTCGGCGACGAGGTGACGATCGTGATGCCGCTCTCGAACATCGACTTCGAGACGTGGCGGGCCAAGTCGAGCGCGCCGCGAACCCGGCGGTTCGCCGTGACCGGCATCTTCTACAGCGGGTTCGACGAGTACGACCGCCGGCTCATGTACACGTCGCTCAAGAGCATCCAGGACATGCTCGGCCGCGGCGACCAGGTGATGGGCGTCGAGCTGAAGGTGCGGGACGTCGACCGCGCGTCGAACATCGCCGAGAAGCTGGAGCGCAAGCTCGGCGGGCCGCCGTACCAGGTCCAGGACTGGTACGAGCTCAACCACAACCTGTTCACCGCGCTGAAGCTGCAGAAGGCGGTGCTGGTGCTGATCCTGACCCTGATCATCATCGTGGCGGCGGTGAACATGGTCTCGGCGCTCACGATGATGGTCACCGACAAGACGCGCGAGATCGCGATCCTCAAGTCGATGGGGGCCACGTCGCCGAGCGTGGCGCAGGTGTTCCAGGTCGTCGGCGTGGCGATCGGCGGGGTGGGCACGCTGATCGGCGTCAGCCTCGGGCTCGCGATCTGTTACGTCGTGAGCTCGTACGGGTACCACCTGGATCCGAAGGTGTATCTGATCGACCGGCTGCCGATCGAGGTCGACGGGTCCGAGGTGCTGATGGTGTGTGGGATCACGATGGCGATCAGCGTGATCGCGACCCTGTTCCCGGCGCAGTCGGCATCGTCGCTGCGCCCGGTGGACGGCCTGCGGTACGACTAGCGCTCGCCACACCGCGGCCGCGCGGCGCTGTAGGATGGGCCCGATGCTGATGGGGGACCCAGTCCACGAGCTGGCGCACGACCACGCCGATCTCAACCGCCGCGTGCTGGACCTGGGCGCGCTGATCGAGCGCGAGCAGCGCGCGATCGAGCTGATCGCGCCGGTGCGCGAGCTGCGCGAGTTGCTGTTCCTCCACTTCGCGCGCGAGGAAGAGGCGCTGTTCCCGTTCGTGATCGAGCTGGTGCCGCAGCTCCGCGACCAGATCGAAGCGATGGCGACGGCGCACGACGCGATCTGCGGCGCGCTCGCCCGGATGCTCCACCTGGCCTCGACGGACACCGACCTGCCTGCGATCGCGGCGGTGTTCGTCCGGTTCGAGGCGGCGTACGCGAGCCACGCCAAGGCCGAGGCGGCGCTGCTGGTCAGCCTCGACGACCACCTCACGGCGGATCAGGTCAAGCAGCTGGCCCAGCTGGTCGACGGCATCTAGGCCGCCATCACCGCCGCATCCCGAGGCGCTGCGCGAGCTGCACGGCCGCGGGCTCGGCGGGATCCGCGGTCAGCGCGCCGTGTACGTACCAGCGCGCCGAATCGACGTCGCCGCCGGCGGCGCAGATCATCGCGAGCGCGACGAGGGCGCGGGGCCACGGGCGGCAGCCGAGCAGCATGCCCTCGATCAGCGCGCGCTCGGCGGTCGCGGCCTCGAGCCGGTCGCGACCGGACCCGACCTGCACGCGGTAGCGCGCCCACGCGAGCGTCGCCTCGTACTCGGGGTGGCCGGGGAACTGCCGGCACGCGGTGGCGAGCTCGCTCATGGCCTTGTGCACGTCGCCGCGGCCGAGCGCGCGCTGGCCCCGCGCGAACGCGTCCGCCGCGGCGGTCACGGCGGGTGGATCCACGGCCCACACGGTGCGGAGCTCGCGCAGCTTGTGGCGCAGCCAGTCGTGGTAGCGGCCGCGCGCGGCGTGATCCACCAGCACGCCACGCGCCTTCTCCACCAGCTCCCACATCGGCTGGACGAGCGTCGCGAGCTCGGCGAGGTCGTGCGCGGCGAGCACGTTCGGCGCGAACCGCGACGCGACGCGCTGGTACGCCGCCTCGATCTCCGGGTACTCGGCGAGCGGCGAGATCTCGAGCACGTCGTAGTACGTGCTCCGATCGAGCCGGGCGAGCCGCGCGCGCACGTGGGCGCGCACCTCGGAGAGCTGGCGCCGCCGTGGCGTGGCGAGATCGCGGATCTCCGGCGTGACGTCGAGCGCGCCGAACGAGCACAGGATCCACAGGAACCGCGCGGCCGCCGGCGGGTCGAGTGGCCCCGCCTTGACCAGGGTCTGCACGGTGCGCGTGCCGTCGAGGTGCCGGGTCGCCTCGAGCTCGGGCACGGTGAGCACGCGCTCGTCGCGCAGCTGATCGAGCCGCGTGGTCGGCGTGGCGTAGTGGTGGACGTGCCAGCGCAGCGCGGCGCGCGGGATGTCCAGCGCGATCGCGCGCGCGGCCGCCAGCGTCTGTGGCCACGCGGCCGGCACGTCCTCGACGGGCGGCAACCCGACCGCGGCGCGCAGCACCGGCCACGCCATCGCCGAGCCAAGCCGCAGCCTGGCCGCCTCGCGGATCGCCGCGGCGATCGCCTCCACCGTCGCGGTCGGCGGCACCAGCGCGACCCGGGCGCGCGGCGCGTGGTCCCGCGCGCCGGCCGACATGCCGATCGCGAGCACCCCGGGCACCGAGGGCTGGGCGCGCCACGCGTCGGCGACCTCGGCGAGCCGCGCGCCGAGGTGGTCGGCGTCGAGCAGCACGACGGTCGCGCTGGCGGCCGCGCCGCCGCTCGGACCATCGGCCTGCGCCGCCTCCCACCGCGCGGTGACCCCCGCGCGCACCAGCTGCTCCTCGAGCTGGACGGCCGGCCCGACATCGGCCAGCGCGATCAGGACGGCGGTCACCCCGAAACGGTAGCACCGCGGCCGAGCAGCTCGCGAATGTCCGCGCACAGCTCGTCGATCGCGCGGCGCGCGGCGCGGACCTGGCCCCCCAGGCTCAGGAACCCGTGGATCAGCGCGTCGTGGCGGCGGTGGCGCACCGGCGTGCCGGCCGCGCGCAGCTCGGCGGCGTACGCCTCGCCCTCGTCGACGAGCGGATCGAACCCCGCGGTCACCACGAGCGCCGGCGCCGCCCCGCGGAGATCCGTCCAGTGCAGCGGCGACGCGGCGCGGCGATCGTCGCGCGGGTGCAGGTAGTGGCCGCAGAACCACTCGATCATCGACCGGGTGAGCAGGTAGCCCTCGCCGAGCCGATCGAGCGACGGCGAGGTCAGCGTCAGATCCACCAGCGGATAGATCAGCACCTGGAGGTCCGGCCGGCGCGCCGCGGCCCGAGCGACGTGGGCCGCGAGGAACCCGCCGAAGCTGTCGCCGGCCACCACCATCCGCGCCCCGGCGCCGGCGCGCGCGGCGATCGCATCCCACGCCGCGCACGCGTCCTCGATCCCCGCGGGGTGGCGGTGCTCCGGTGCGAGCCGGTAGTCGACCGAGGCCACGCGGCACCCGGTCTGGGCCGCGAGCAGCCGGGTCACCGGCTCGGAGCTGGCGATCGAGCCGATCACCCCGCCACCACCGTGCAGGTACACGATCCAGTCCGGCCCGGCGGCCGGTGGCACGTAGATCCGGATCGGCACGTCGCCGCCCGTCGAGCGCGCGCGGGTATCGATCACCTCGGCCATCGCGGCCGGCGCGACCTCGAGCGTCGATAGCCCCTCGGCCGCGAACCGGCGCGCGGCGACCGGGTCCATCGAATCGAGCGGCGGCAGCCGGAGCAGCCGCTGGAGCGCGAGCACGCCCGCGACCTGGCGATCGAGGCCGTGGGCGCGCCGGCGCGCGAGCAACTCGACGATCGGCGTGCCCAGCGCGAGGCGCGCGGCGCCGCGCAGCAAGCGATCCTTCACCCCGCGACGATATCAGCGGCGGCGGCGCAGCGCGAACACCAGCGCGGTCAGCCCACACAGCAGGAACCCCGAGGACGCGCTGCCCGGCACGTTGCCCGCCGCGCAGCCGCTCGACTCGCTCGGCCAGCACACGTTCGCGTCCGCGAGGCACGCGAACCCCGACGGGCAGGTGTTCCCCGCGTCGCACGCCGCCACACACGCCGACTCGGTGCCGTCCGAGGCAGCGGCGCAGCTGTGGGTCACGCAGTCGCCGTTGTCGCTGCACGACGCGCCGAGCCCGCCCGCCGTCGACGCCCCGGGCAGGCAGTACCCACCGAGGCAGTGGAACTTGCCCGGGCACGGCGCCGACGCGTTGCACGCCGCCATCACGTTGACGTTCACGGTCTCGGTCAGCGAGCGATCGCCCGCGTCGGTGACGGTCAGGCTGACCTCGTGGGGCCCGGCCTTCAGCGAGGCTGGCGCGTTGAACGCGATCGCCGACTGGTGCAGCGTCTCGACCGCGGTGCCGTCGACCGCGAGCGCCGCCGAGAGCGTGTACAGCTCCGAGGTGAACGTCGCGTTGATCGGGAACCCGGCCTTGACCCACTGACCCTCGGTGGGCGTCAGCAGCGTCAGCGTCGGCGGCGCGAGGCTCGGCGAGAGCCCGAACGCGTCCGTCATGTAGCGGTAGCTGTTCTGGCGGTTGTCGCCGCACTGGCAGCGCCGCGGCGCGCTCTCGCCGCACTGCGCGTCGTCGTTCTGGAACCGCTTGAGGCTGCCGAGCTGGAGGTAGGTCATCGGATCCTTCGCGTTGAGCGAGTGATCCAGCCCCCACACGTGCGCCGCCTCCTGCACGACCGCGCCGCACAGGTAGTTCACGTTCTCGGTGGTCTCGGGGAACACGAAGCTGACGACGTTGTTGCGGGCCGCGCCGCACCCGATGAACGGGGCGACGCCGCCGGCGTCGAGGTCGGAGCGCAGCTGCACCGACGAGCCGCCGATCATCACCTCGAAGTGGTTCGCCGGGTCCGGAGCTGCGGTGACCACCTGGATGTCGAACGGCTTGAAGGTCTCGCGCACGCACGCGACCAGCTCGTCCCAGTGGGCCTGGCCGTGCGGGTACGCCGGCAGCGTGACGAGCGTGCGCGGGATGCTCGATGTGTTGTTCAGCGAGTTATCGCCACCCGGTCGCACCGTGCAGCCGTTCGGCCGGCAATCGTTGAGGTACAGCGTGTGCGAGACATTCGCGAGCGCCGCCGGATCGCTCGGCGCCGGCAGCACCCGGTCCTGCCAGACCACCAGCCTGGGCAGCTCCCGCGGGGCCGCGGCGGCGACCGCCGGGACGAGCGCCGGGACGACAGATAGAGCGAGCACGACAGCGCGCATACGTCGAACCTACGGGAAGTGCGCAGCCCGCCGCGAGCACAAACGTCGCCCCTGGCCCTGGCAACCAGAAACCACGCGCGGCGGTCGATTGCGGCGGCCGTGCATCAGCGCCGGCCGGCGGGTTGATCCGGTCGCGCTTTCGGGGGATGAACCGGCATGCTCGCAATCGATCTCAAAGGGAAGCATGCGCTGGTCGCCGGGGTCGCCGACGACGGCGGGTTCGGCTTCGCGATCGCCAAGGCGCTGATCGAGGCCGGCGCGACCGTCTCCGTGGCGACCTGGCCGCCGGCGCTCGGCATCTTCCGCACCATGCTCGAGCGCGGCAAGCTCGACGAGTCGCGCACCCTGCGGGACGGCACCAAGCTCGAGTTCTCGAAGATCTACCCGCTCGACGCCGAGTACGACCGGCTCGAGGACGTGCCGGCCGAGGTCAAGGACAACCGGCGCTACCGCGACCAGGGCGACTTCACGATCGGCGGGCTCGCCGCGGCGGTCGCGGCCGACGGCGGCGTGGACATCGTCGTGCACAGCCTCGCGAACGGCTCCGAGGTCAAGAACCCGCTGCTCGAGACCTCGCGGCGCGGCTACCTGTCCGCGGTCTCGGCCTCGGCGTACTCGATGGTCTCGATGGTCTCGCACTTCGGCCCGGTGATGCGGCCGGGCGGCGCGTTCCTGTCGCTGTCCTACATGGCGTCCGAGCGCGTCGTGCCCGGCTACGGCGGCGGGATGTCGTCGGCCAAGGCCGCGCTCGAGTCCGATACCCGCGTGCTGGCCTACGAGTCCGGGCGCAAGTGGGGGCACCGCGTCAACGTGATCTCCGCCGGGCCGTACGCGTCGCGCGCCGCGAGCGCGATCGGGTTCATCCAGCACATGATCGACTACACCCGCCGCAACTCGCCGCTCACCAGCGAGCTGACGGCCGAGGAGGTTGGCTCGACGGCGGCGTTCCTGTGCAGCCCGCTCGCCAGCGGGATCACCGGGTCGACCGTCTACGTCGACAAGGGGTTCCAGGCGATGGGGCTCGCGGTCGATCGCGAGGGCGCCGCGCCCGCGACCTGATGACCGCGAGGTGGCCGAATCTATCCCCGGCCCGCGCCGGGGCGCGGTGCTACCACCGCCGCGTGCAGCGCCTGCTGATCCTGGTCTCGTTGCTGATCTCCGGGCTCGCCGTGGCGGACGAGAAGCCGCTGCCGCCCAAGCCGCACCCGCCGCGGATCGCCAAGGCGGCCGGCGAGGCGTTCGTCGCCGCGCAGGAGGCCGACGCGCGTGGGGATCTCAAGGAGGCCGCGCGCCAGTACGACCGCGCGCACCAGATCTCGCCGCACCCGAACACCGCGTACAACCTCGCCGAGGTGTACCGCCGCGCCAAGCGGATCCGCGACGCGATCGGGATGTACGAGACCTATCTGCGGCTCGCGCCGGACGCCACCGATCGCGCCGAGGTCACCGCGACGATCGAGCTGCTGCGCAAGACGCCCGGCACGATCGAGGTCGTGGTCGACGAGCCGCGCGGCGAGGTGTACGTCGACGGCGTGCCCGCCGGCCCCGCGCCCGCCAAGCTCGAGGTCCCGGCCGGCACCCACCGGATCGACGTGATCACGCCGATCACCTACGGCCACTCGGCGTGTGCGGTCGCCGCGGGCGGCACCAACACCTGCCGGGTGCCCGCCAAGCCGCGCGAGGACGGCAACGTGATCCTCAGCGCCGACTGGCCGATGGGCGGGCTCAACTGGCCGATCGGCGACCAGCGGTTCCACATGCTCGGCCGGTTCCAGGTCCGCCCCGGGCGCTACGATCTCAAGCGGCTGATCGAGAACAGCTGCCAGCCGCTGTTCCTCGAGGTGCCCGCGAAGGGCTTCGTGTACGCGTACGTGAGCTACCGGAAGACTCCCGGCGCGAAGTG
>JBQCJR010000392.1:0-5385 GCA_051952595.1 Kofleriaceae bacterium | reverse complement strand
GCGTGTGCGGTGGCCACCGAGATCGCGTTCGTCGACCCGGCCGGACAAACGAGCGCGAGTTGTGGTCGAGCAACGCCTTGCAGCGTCGCGAAGGCGCTGTCGATCACGCCGCCACGTCGCTACCTCGTCTTTGCCCCCGGACGGTACGAAAGCGACGCCACGATCACGGTGGGCGGCCGGCGCACCTTGATCGGCACAGGCCCGATGCGCCCCGTGCTCGCGCCAAGCCTCAGCGCTCCGAACGGGCCGGTTCTGCGCATCGACAGCAACTCCGACGTGTCTCTGGAGCACCTGGCGATCTCGGGTGCACGAGGGGCGGCGCCGGATGGCAACGGGATCGAGTGTGGGTCGTCCGAGTCCGGTCAGAGCTCGCGAACGCTGCGTCTCCTCGATGTGGTGGCGACCAACAATGCCGCCGCCGGCGTCTCCGCGCGAGGGTGCAACGTCGTCGCGATGCGTACGAAGTTCGAGAAGAACGTCGGCTCTGGAATCGCGGTCTACGATGCCATCGCCGAGATCGACGGCTGCGAGGCGATCTCGAACTCGTTGAACGGCTTCACCTTCGACTACGGCTCCTTCGTGCTGACCAACTCGCTCGCCGCGCGAAACGGGGCCACGGGCATCGAAGCCTTCACGCCGGAGAGCGGCACGAGGCGCTTCGAGCTCAACACGATCAGCGACAACCAGACGGGCGCCTCCAGCAACGGCGGCGTGTTCGCCAACAACCTCATCGTCCGCAATCGAGACGCGAACCTGTCGTGCTCCGGCTGCACGCAGGATGGCAACCTGATCCTCGGCTCGGACATCGCGGCGGTGCGGTTCGTTTCGCCCGACGTGCCGCCGTACAACTACCGGCTGATGCCCGGCAGCGTCGCGATCGATGCCGCCACCAGCTCGGCCATCGATCACGACATCGATGGAGATCCTCGGCCCACGGGCGCGGGCCGCGATGTCGGCGCCGACGAGCTCGCGCCGTAGCGCCTACTCGCCCCGCTCCCGGCACGCGAATTCGCACGCCTTGCGGAGCGCGCAGTCGTACCCGCAGCCGGCCGTCAGGGCGAACATCGCGAGGACCTCGTCGGCCGGGCCGTCCGGGATCGCCTTGCGCGCGGCCTTCGCCGTCGCGGCGAGCGAGGCGGCGTCGTTCGCGTACGGCGTGTCGATGAAGCCGAGGCGGAACAGGGTGTCGCGCACGATCCGGTGCGGCGTGGCGGTGAACGCGCCGAGGTCGTCGTAGCGGATCACGCCGAGCCGCGCGAGCATGTCCATGATCCAGAACAGCTCGGTGCGGAACAGGCCGCGGCCGAGGGCGGCGTCGAGCGAGGCGAACGCCTCGGCGGCGGACGCGCGGCCCTCGAGCTGGGAGGCGAGCTCGGGGACCTCGGCGCAGCGGCGCGCGGCCAGCGACGCGAGCATCAGCGCGCGCGCGTCGACGTGGGCCGGCAGGGTCTCGGGCACGGTGCCCTGGTACAGATCGGCGAGCACGTTCGCCTGGTCGAGTGCGGTGAACGCGGCGACCACGGCGGCGCGATCGCGATCGAGGCGGAACGCGAGCGCGGCGGCGACGGCGACGCGGTACACGACCTCGTCGGCGGACTCGATCCACGCCTCGGCGTCGAGCCCGAAGTCCGAGGGCTGGTAGGCCTGCGCCGGGCGCGCGGCCTCGGACCACCACGCGGTGATCCGGCTGGTGGTCTCGGCGAGCACGTCATCGTCGAAGCCCTGGGCGAACCGCGAGGGCGACACGGCGCGGTCGCGGCCACGCGGGCTGGCGACGCCGTCGGGCGACAGGTGGCGGAGCGGCGCGGGCAGCGGCGCGCCGGCGGCTGGCCCGGCGGCGCTGACGGGGATCGACTCCTCGGTCGGGGCGACCGCGGGCACCGGCGATGCGGCGGCCGGGGCGGCGGCGTCCTCGTCGGCGCGCGGGATCACGGGCTCGGGCTCGGGGCGATCCTCGGCGAGGAACTCGTCGGCATCGATCCGCGCGGACAGCGCGACGTAGCGCTCGGCGCGCGGCCCGAGCGCGACGGCGACACCGAGCGGGCGCAGCAGGCCACACAGGAACGCGATCTGGATCCAGGTCTCGAGCGCGGGCCGCGACGGCACGATGCCGCGATACGCGGCGGAGTCGAGGTACTTGTAGATCTCGTCCTTGTGGTGGGTGCGCTGCGAGACCAGCTCGAGCGCGGCCTTGACCAGCAGCGGATTCAGGTGCTGGAGCCGGTCGAGGATCGCGTAGCAGACCTCGTCGTCGTTGGTCGCGGACGCGAGGGCCTGCACGAACGGCGACGGCGTGACGGTCGCGCCACCGATGCCGAGGAACCGCAGCACGACGGCGGGGCGCTCGCGATCCCACAGGTTCGACGCGCGGAGCCGGCTGCGCAGCTCGCGGAACGGCAGCCCGGCGGCGGGCATGTCCTTGCAGAGGCGCACGAGCGCGGCGAGCGCGCCGCGCGAGTCCATGCCGATGGGTGGCAGCTCGACGACCTGAGGCATCGACGCGCAAGGTTACACGGTTGGCGGGAATCGGCCTATGCTCGGGGCGTGGCCAAGCGATCGTGGCTCGCGATCCTCGCCGCCGGGTTGACCGCCGCAGCGCTCGACCTGGCGGGTGCGCTGGCCTCGGAGCTGGTGCGTGGCGGCGACCCGGCGCGCGTGCTGCCGAGCATCGCGAGCGGGTTGATGGGCCGCGACGCGTACGCCGGCGCGACCGGCGCGCTGGTCGGAGCGGCGCTGCACCTGCTGATCGCGACGACGATGGCGGCGGCGTACGGCGTGGTGGCGATCCGCTGGTCGCTGCTGGTGCGGCGGCCGTGGCGGATCGGGCCGGTCTACGGGATCGCGATGTGGGCGGTGATGTACCTGATCGTGATGCCGGCGCGCTGGCCGCGGCACTTCCCGCGGTTCGACCCGGCCGACACCGCGGTGCAGCTCGCGTTCCACGTCGCGCTGGTCGGCCTGCCGATCGCGCTGATCGTCGCGCGCGGGCTGCGCGGCCCGCAGGTCACGGCAGCGCGCGCGACCACAAGATGTGGTGATCGTCGAACGCGTGGCGCCAGTCGCCGCCCCACTCCCAGCCGAGCTCGTCGAGCGCCGCCACGACCGGCCCCGGGCGCACGATCATGCCGGGCCGCACCTCGGTGCGATCCGCGAACGCGCGGCCGGCGTCGGGCACGATCCGGTCCGGTCGCCGCCACGGGTTCTCGATCGGGTTCAGATCGATCGCCCGGCCGAGCGCGTGCTGGGATAGCAGCTCGGTGCCGTCGATCACCCGGAAGTTGAAGGCCGACGAGTTGTCGGCGGCCATCGAGGCGTCGTCGGAGGCGTCGAAGTCGTCGACCAGGCGGAGCTGGCGGATCGGGAACCGGAGCTGCCACAGCCGCCGGAACAGCTCGACGGTGCGGGTCGCGAGCGCCGCCGCCACGACGAGCTCGCCACGCGCCGCGCCGCCCTCGAACGTCGCGTGATCCACCACGATGTACGCGAGCTCCTCCCACCGCGGGCAGCGCGGGTCCTCGCCGCGCCACGAGCGGCCCGCCATCCGCGCGCGCACCGGCTCGGGGATCGCCGAGATCTCGGCGGTGAACGCGCCCGGCGTCCCCGGGACCAGCGCGCCCATCAGGGAGCCGGCTCGGCGGGCGGCGGTGGTGGCAACGAGGGCGGCGACGACGACGTGTCCTCGGCGGGACGGAGCGGCGCGGAGCCTGCCCCGGACCCGACGGCCGACCTCGGTGCGGCCGGCCCCGCCGGGGCCCCTTGCGGGCGCTGCGCGGGCATCCGGGCGAGCGCGGCGGACCGGCGCATCG
This sequence comes from Kofleriaceae bacterium, assembly GCA_051952595.1. Lineage (GTDB taxonomy): Bacteria > Myxococcota_A > Polyangia > Haliangiales > Haliangiaceae > JABFXX01. The sequence goes on along the minus strand of JBQCJR010000392.1, from coordinate 1,579 downwards.
CGAACACCGCGAAATTCGACTGCGGGTGAGCGGTCGCGAACCGGTCGTACTCGACGCGGGCCTTGCCGTACGCGCCGTTGCGATCGAGCGCCGAGGCGAGCTGGAACCGCGCGTCGTCCTGATCGACGTCGGCGGCGATCGCCGCCTGGAGCTGCGCGATCGCCTTGTCGAGCTGGTTGGCCTTGGCGTACGCGACGCCGAGGTAGTAGCGCATCGACGCGGCGCGGGCCCCGGCGGGCTCGCTGACCAGCGCGGCCTCGAGCGGGGCGACGACCTCGGCGTGGCGGCCGGCCTTGAACGACGCCGCCGCGGCCTTGAGCGCCGCATCGACCTCCATCACGTGGGTCTCGTGGGCGCGCGCCGCCAGGATCGCCCGCTCGGTGCGCGACAGCGGCAGATCTCCCAGCGCGGCGAGCTTGCCGGTCGCCTCGCTGCGCTTGCCGGCCTCGAGCAGCTGGTAGACCTCCCACGCCCGGGCATCAGCCTGCTCGCGCGCCGCGGTCCTGGCCGCCAGGTCGTCCGCGCGCCGGACCGCGATATCGCGCTCGCGCTGGGCGGCGTCGCGCGCGTCGACCAGCTGGTTCGCGCGGCTCGCGTACAGCAAGTAGAACCCGGCGCCGCACAGCATCGTGAAGATGAGGTACGCGACGAACGAGTTGAGGTTCAGCCGCTTGGCCCGCTTGCGCTGGGTCTCGACCAGGGCGCCGATCGAGTCGGCGAGCTGCGTCACTTGCTGCTGGGTCTTGCGGCCCTGGCTGGCCTGGTCGTCCAGGCGGCGGCGCAAGCTCTCGAGCAGAGCCCAGCCATCGGCATCATCGGCCAGGTCGGCCGCGGGGTCGCCGGGGGGCTTGGGGAGGGGCACGGCGCTCACGGCGGTTTTGTCCCCCCGATCGAGGGGCAAATCAAGTCGGTTCCACTGGTGGCAGGAGGGCGGTTCAGCCTGCTACAGTGCGGCCGGCTCGGGTACTGCCCGGGCCTTGAGGTTTCATGACCCTGCTCTACGACTGGCTCAAGAAGGCCGCGAAGGCCCAGGGCAACAACAAGGCAGTCGTCTATCGCGACAACTACTTGTCGTGGCGCGGCCTTCTCCACCGGGTGGACCGGCGCGCACAAGAATTCAAGAGCATGGGCATCAAGGAGGGGGCCTGGGTCGGGCTGATGCTCGGCAACGTCCCCGACTTCGTGATCCTCGCACTCGCGCTGTCCAAGCTCGACGCGGCGATCGTCCCGATCGACCCGACCACCGGCGGCCGCGAGCTCGAGCTGATCCTCGCCGCCGCCCCGCTGCGCGCCCTGGTCACCCGGCCGCGCGGCAGCGAGGGCAGCATCTCGGCGAACGGCACCAGCGCGCCGGTCCCGCCGAGCACCCTGCCCCGCTCGCGGGTCGCCCGGCCGACCGCGCCGCCGCCGCGCGAGGCGACCGCGCGCACCGCCGCCCCGGGCGCCGATGCCGCCGAGGTCCGTAGCCGTCTCCAGGGCACACTGCTGTCATGCAGTGTATATTAGCTCTGCCCTGGGTGTCTAGGTTTCGAGCCTATCGGCGTGTTTTTAACGGGGGACTCGCTGGGCGATTGCATGG
>JBQCJR010000391.1:0-5086 GCA_051952595.1 Kofleriaceae bacterium | reverse complement strand
GTGGTTTTGGTTAAGGGGGTTGAATACTTGGTGTTTGTTCTGTTTTTTTGTTTTTTGTGTTTGTTCCCTTTCTCCCCCCACTATCCGCTCCGCACCGAGCGCCTCCGCCACGATCTCGGCGCCGTCGCCGTAGAGCCCGCCGCGGTAGTGCACGAGCGCGGGAGCGTCGTGGGTGGGCCGCGCCCCGAAGTGCACGGTGTCGCCGTGGAAGTGCGGGTAGACCAGCTCGGCGTAGATCCGCGCCTCCTCGGGCGCGCCGGTGAAATCGGCGGCGAACGCGACTCCCGCGCGCGAGCTGCGATCACTCTTCGGCGTCGTCGCGGCGTCGTAGTGCCCGGGCACCGCGTAGGTCAGCACCACGCGATCGCCGACCGTGGCGACGTCGGCCATGCCCTCCCAGCGGTGCGGGTTGTCGGCGAGCTCGAGCGACAGCCGGGCGTCGTCGGCGAGCTGCTCGAGCAGCCCGCGGTAGTACGGCGCCTCGGCGAGCCGGTGCGCGAGCATGTGTGGCATCACCGCGCGCAGCGCGCCGTCGCGCACGCTGACCCACGGGCCGTTCGCCGCGAACACCCGGCCGGTCATCACGTCGGCGATCTGGCCGAGCACCTCGCGCGAGCCGGCGGGGTGGATCGCGCCGTCGCCGTCGACCTCGAGCGCGTCGAGATCGAGGTACGGATCGTCGACCGCCTCGAGCTGGTACAGCGCGTCGCCGCCGCACGCGAGGATCGCGTCGAGGATCGAGAGCCACTCGTCGTACGCGCGGCGCGGCGAGTACTCGAGGTGCGCGACCTCGCTCTTGTAGTTCGCGCCGGCCTTGTTGAGCGTCGCGGGGACCGGCGGCCGCACGATCAGGAGGTCGCCGTAGACGTCGAGCAGCGGGTTCATGCCCGCTGTCTTATCATCAGGGCGTCAGGTCGTGGCGTGGCGCTCGGCGATCGCGGCGACCGCCTCGACCCACCGCGGGGTCGCGTTGAGCGACGGCACCAGCACCAGCTCCTCGCCGCCGGCCGCTTGCCACTGCGCGCGCGCGCGGATCCCGATCTCCTCGACGGTCTCGAGGCAATCCGCGACGAACGCGGGGCACAGCACGGCGAGCCGCTTGGTCCCCGCGCGCGCGAGCCGGTCGAGCTCGACGTCGGTGAACGGCTGGATCCACGGGGTGCGGCCGAGCCGCGACTGGAAGCACACGGTGTAGCGATCGGGGGGCAGCTCGAGCCGCGACGCTAGCCCGCGCGTGGTCGCGAAGCACTGCGCGCGATAGCAGTGCGGATTGGCGAGCGACTCGCAGCAGGTCTCCGACTTGAAGCAGTGCGCCCCGGTGGTGTCGGTCTTCTCGATCTGGCGAACCGGCAGGCCGTGGTACGAGAACAGCACGTGATCGGGGTGCGCGTCGGCGAGCACCGGCGCGGCCACCGCGGCGAACGCGTCGAGGAATCCCGGATCGTCGTAGAACGCCGGCACCACGTCGAGCGCCGGCACGTTCCACCGCTCGCCGGCGAGCTCCATGACCCGCGCGACCGCGGTGCCGGTCGACGACGACGCGTACTGCGGGAACAGCGGGAGCACGACGATCCGGTCGACGCCCGCGCGCTCGAGCGCGGCGAGCCCATCGGGGATCGACGGCCGGCCGTAGCGCATCGCGAGCTCGACCCGCCAGCTCGCGCCGAGCCGCGCCGCCACCGCGGCCGCGAGGTCCTGCGAGTGATACATCAGCGGCGAGCCGCGCTCGGGGTCCCAGATCGCGCGATACGCGTGAGCGCTCTTCGCGGGCCGCGTCGGAAGGATGACCAGGTTGAGCAGCATCGCGCGGCCGAGCGCGTTCATGTCGAGCACGCGCGGATCCCCGAGGAACTCGCGCAGGTAGCGGCGCACTGCGGGCGCCGTGGGCTCGTCGGGCGTGCCGAGGTTGATGAGGAGCAGACCGTGCATGCGCTGACCCCCGGTCTGGAGAACCGGACCTCGAAAGTCAAGAATCCGTCAGCGAGGTCGCGGGGGTTTTCGAGAAGACTCTGAAAAGCCCCGGAAATCACCGCGCGATTCGTAGCTGTCCTGACAAAAGCCAGGAGATCCACCGTTTCGAGATAATCAGAACAATCCCGCAGACTTCAAAGATGCTCAGGGGTTCCTGTTTGACCTCCCGCGCGCCCGCTGCATGATGCCGGGGTCATGGCTGGGTACCCCGGAACGCCGTTGCCCAAGAAGCTGGGAATCAAGGCAGGTCACAAGGTGTGCCTGCTCGATGCGCCGGGCAGTGTCCAACGCCACCTCAAGCAGGACGACGTGCGGATCACCCACGACCTCCGGCTCCCTCCGGTGGACGTCGTGGTGCTGTTCGTCGAGCGACTCGCGGACCTCGAGCGGCGGTTCGCCGATATCGCGGCGCGGCTTCATCCAGCGGGCGGGTTCTGGGTCGCGTTTCGCACCCACCGCGGTGACATCAGCGATGACGTGATCCGCCGGATCGCGCTCGCGGCCGGCATGGTCGACAACAAGACCTGCGAGATCGACGCGAGCTGGACGGGGATGCGGCTGGTGCTGCGCGACGAGATCCGCGCGGCGGTGATGTACCGGGTCGCGCCGCCGCTGCCCGCGATGTCGCGCCGCGTTCGCCGGCCGGCCGCCGCGGCGCGCGTGGTCCAGCGCACGGGCGGGAGCGGCGCGGGTTCGTCCATGCGCCGCGCCCGGGCGCGCTCGACCAAGTAGCGCGCCAGCCGGCGGTTTTCGCAGGGCGGCTGCGTTATCGTCGCCGCCATGCATCGCTGGATGTTTCTCGCGGCGCTCGCCGGCGGGGCAGGCTGCGGCTCCGAGATCGACGATCGACCCGCCACGCTCGAGTACATCACCGAGGCGATCCTGGCGCCGTCGTGCGGAAACGCTCAGTGCCACTCGTCGTTCAAGCGCGCCGACGGCTACGTGTTCGATACCGTCGAGACCGCGCGCGAGACGTTCCGCAAGCAGAGCCTGGTCGACGTCGATGACCCCGACGCGTCGTTCCTGATGTTCGTGCTGACCCGCCGGATCGATCGGATGCCGTACGACCAGGCGCTGCCGGACGCCGACATCGCGCTGATCCGCCGCTGGATCGCCGAGGGAGCCGAGGGCCTGTGAGGATCGCGATCGTCATCGCGATGGCGCTCGCGATCGCCGCGGGCAGCCCCGGGAGCGCCGAGGCGTACCCGCAGTACCAGCTCAGCGGGGATTCGACGTGCACCGGGTGCCACGTCTCGCCGGCCGGCGGCAACCTGCTCAACGAGAACGGGCTCGCGTTCGCCGAGGTCAAGTCGCAGTTCGGCACCGCGCCGGAGTTCTTCTACAACAAGGTCCCGCTGCCGAGCTGGTTGATGCTCGGCGGTGACCTGCGCGGCACGGCCGGCTACATGCAGACTCCCGAGAAGGCGGTCGCCGCCTTCCCGATGCAGGTCGAGCTCTACGCGCACACCACGTTCGGGGCGTTCTCGGCGCATGTCACCGCCGGATACCGGCCGCCGATGTGGGGCAACGAGGGCGCGACCCGGTTCTGGTCCCGGGAGCACTATCTGATGTGGCAGCAGAACCCGGGCGAGAGCACCGGGCTGTACGTGCGCGCCGGCCGGTTCGTGCCGGTGTTCGGGCTGCGGTTCGCCGAGCACCCGCTGTACACCCGCCGGTTCGGCGGCACGCCGCTGTACAGCGACACCTACGGGGTGCACGCCGCGTACATCCAGCCGCGGTACGAGGCGCACCTGACCGGGTTCATCGAGGACCCGCTGATCGATCCGGTGCTGCACACCAACGGCGCCGCGGGCTACGCCGAGTACCGGATCACCGAGCGGCTCCAGCTCGGCGCGGAGGGCATGATCGAGGTGAGCGCCGATGACAAGAAGCTCCGCGGCGGGCTCGTCGGCAAGTTCTACGAGCCCGGGCTCGATCTGCTGTTCTCGCTCGAGGCGCAGTTCGTCAACCAGCGGATCGACGCCGGTGGCGCGCCGAACCAGCTGATCGGCAACTTCGTGGTGTCGAAGCCGTTCGCCGGGGCGTTCCTGCTCGACGTCGGGCTCGGCCACTTCGACTCGAACATCCGGATCCGCGACCTCGATCGCGACTGCGTCGATCTCAACCTGCACTGGTTCACGACCTCGCACCTCGAGCTGGTGGTCAACGCTCGCTACGAGCTGCTGGGCTTCGGCAACGGCGGCCCGTCCGGCGGCTACGCGTTGCTGCAGGCGCACTACCGGCTGTAGCAGGCGCGCTCGGCGTGCGCTCCCGCCGCGCGATTCGCGCCTCACGGAGTCAGCCGGGAGCGGACAGGCCCGCCGCGCGCTGACCAAAGAACACGAGTCTACGCGCGCACGCGGCTTGCACGAGGTCGCGTTGCGATGCAGCAGGTGCCTTCGAGGCTTGCGCGACTCAACATGGAGACCGCGCAGTTCCACGTGATGGCCGATCTCGGCTGGCTCGAGCTGACGATGCCCTACGCGACCAGGGCCCAGTACATCCGGCAGCTCACCGCGGCGCTCGGGTTCGCCGGGCCGCTCGAGGCGGCGCTGTCGCTGACGCCCGGGCTCGGCGCGCTCGTCGATCTGCACCCGCGCCGCAAGTCCGGCAAGATCGTCGAGGATCTGCTCGCGCTCGGGCTCGGCGCGCACCAGATCGCGATGCTCCCGCAGTGCGGCGGCATCGAGCCGTTCGACGACGCGTGCCGCGGGCTCGGCTGGCTGTACGTCTCGGAGCGCGCGAGCCTGCTCCACCACACCGTGCTGCGGCAGCTGCGCACGCACCTGCCGCGCGCGGCGACCGCGTGTGCGTACCTGACGAGCTACGACGGCGTGGTGCGCGCGCGCTGGGAAGCGCTCGGCGCGGCGCTCGATCGCGCGGTGACCCGGAGCGAAGATGTCGATCGACTGGTCGCGGCGGCGCGCGAGGCGTTCGAGTGCCAGAACCGGTGGTTCCGCAGCGAGCGCACCGAAGAGCGCGCCGCGGCGTCGAGCGGGTGGCAAGTGCGCTAGCCATCTGTCGCGGTTCCGCCACGTCGACACCCGCGACGGCCGCGACGACCGCGTGATACGAATCGACCATGCACGTGCGGGTGCGTGGTGCGATCGCGATC
>JBQCJR010000390.1:0-2523 GCA_051952595.1 Kofleriaceae bacterium | reverse complement strand
ACCGTCCGTGTCCACCCACTCGCGGGTCGAACCCCTCGCGTTCTCGACGACGATCGTGAGGCCCGCAAACAGCCGGTGCTCGCCAGGCCCGTCGTCGTCGACGCGTGGTGCGCAGAACGTGCACCCTTCGCAGGGCTCTCCAGCCTCGTGTGCGGCGAGAGCGACGAGATCCTCGAGTAGTGCGATCGTGCTGGAGCTGGCCTCGGCCGCGATCGCCTTGGCGAGTTGCTGCCGCAGTTGCTGCCGCTGGTAGTCGAGCTCCGAGAGTCCGGCGAGCTGCGCGTAGGTCGCGATCGCGTCGCGTCGCAAGGTGTCCCTCTTGTTCTCGGGCGCCTTGTCCCCGCCCTCCTTAGTGTTTGGCTCGAGCACCGGTCGCGCCGGGTTCCTACGCGCGTAGCTGGTGACGCTATGGGCGTTCGGGCCCATCGCCGCCGGTGAACCGGGACGCACCGCGGCGGCCGGAGTCGAACCAGGCAACACGCCGGCGGGCATCGGCGCCATGAATCCCGGAGCCTTCTTGTGCTCGTCGATCTGCGTCTTGAAGCTGTAGCCTCCCTTCCACCGCGAACGACGCGCCTCGTCGGGATGCAACATGCCCGACTTGATATTCATCGAGTCCGCGCGTGCCTGGGTCAGCTCGGCCTCCGCGCGCTCCTTGACGGTCATGCGCACCAACTCGGCCCACGTAACATCGATCCTCTTCGGCAGCTTTCGCTGACGAATCGAGCGCATCACGAGCCGGGCAATTCTCTTCAACGGCGGCGTGAGCTGTCGCCGTTGAATCGCGCGAATGATGTTGTACCAGAGCGTCAGCTCGGTTTCCCCCGGCTGCCCCAGCGACGACGGGCTGTAGCCGAAGAGGATTGAGAGAGGGATGTCGGTGTGCGCCGAGAGGTAGATCGACTGGTGGTCGAGAAGCTCGCCATACCCGGCGACGTTCGTAGCCTGGCGCTCGAACTTCTCGTCACCGTCGAGTAGGAGGGCTCGAACGATCGTCCGTCCCATGTCGAGCGCCTCCATCCGATCGAAGAACTTCTTCGGGCGGCTGGCGGCCATCTGCTTGAGCCCCGGAATCGTGAGGATCGCCTGCGCACCCTCGGTCAGCAGATGCGCGACCGCGCCGTAACCGGAACCGCAGTCCCGAAGCGCAGCGAAGAAGCGCGGGACCACGCTCGCGCCCCAGTAGGGCGAGATGGGGTTCTGCAGCCCGATGTACTTCGACGTCTGGATGCCCTGGAAGACGATCAGTCGAGACGAGTGAATTCTCGCGTTCGGCGGCGGTACGACGCGGTTCGCCCGCTCCTCCTTGGCGCGCGCAGTCCTCGCCACATCCAGGGCAGCGTGCGTGTTGACGCGGAAGTACTCGGGCTCCCCGAGCGTCAGCAGGTTGGACGACGGGACGTCTGGCACAAGTTCGATCGGTTCGAAGACGTTCAGCGAGTCGAGCGAGAGGGGCCGACTCTCGTCGAGTGGCTCGCTGAGTGAACGATGATCGTCCGTCCCGAGGAGGATTGTGGCGCCTCCGTAGGCGCGCTTGTACTGCCACGCGAGCTCGAGCTTGGCGTCGACCTTCAGCTCCTCGAACCTCTCCTCGACCTCCTCCTTGAGGTCGTCGTACTTCCCTTCGTTCCCGATCGTGAACTCGTACCCCTCTCGGAACGCCTCCTCGGATGGCTTCTCGATGGTCTTCGCGACGATCGCGTCCTGGGCCCAGAGTTCCGCGATCTGGTGATACGAGAGGTCGATCCCGCGGAAGTGATACGACTCGCGCTTGTCGCGCGACGTCCCGAGCCCTGTGAGGAGACTCGCCCAACCGTCATGGTGTGAAACCCCGTCGAGATCCTCGCCGTCAACGCCGCTCGACTCCGAAGGTCGACTCTTCTTCGGGCGCCCGCGCAGATTTCCGGACACTCCCTGCCTGAACTGTCCGTTGGCGGTTCGGTCTTGACCGCCGACATCACGTGTCATCGCAGAGTCTAGCCTGTTCTCCTGGACGCAACACCTGTTACGACATGCACGACTCCTGGACCACGGAAGCCTTCAACACTACTGGTGGTTGTCGACGCTAGATGAACGACACATCAGGTAATGTTGCAGGAAACCTCGCAGGCCACGGCATCACACCGATCCGTGACCAGGTCTTGGTACGCCAGGACCCTGCGCATGCGCGTCTCGGGAACGGCCTCTACGCCCCCGACACCTGCGCCCGCGAGCTGCAGGACGACTACGGGACGGTGATCGCGGTCGGCAAGGGGCGAGTGAACGAAGTTGGCCGCGCCATACCACTCGACGTGCGGGTCGGGGACCGAGTGCTGTTCCGCAGGCGTCCGGGTAGCGCCCTGGTACCCGACTGGCGCGAGGGCGGGCGCGAGGGTTGGAAGGACCTCGTGATGCTCCGCGAGGACGACATCCTCGCGATCATCGCGTCGTAGTCCGCGAGCTAGTTCGCGCCGAGGTCGTCAACGTCCACGCCCGGGTCGTCCCGAAGCAAATCATCGACCTCGGGGTCGGTCGCTGCGGCGG
>JBQCJR010000389.1:0-8472 GCA_051952595.1 Kofleriaceae bacterium | reverse complement strand
GATCGTGGTCATGGACAAGGGGCAGATCGTCGAGCAAGGCACCCACGACCAGCTGGTCGCCAAGGGCGGGCTTTATGCCGCTCTCGAGAAGACGTTTCGCCGCCAGACCTAGAACAGGTATCATTCCATACAGATGTCGGCCGGTTTGTACGAGCGCCTGCGCTCTGCCGTGGAGGTCATGGCGGATGGCGCGATCCTGGCCGACACCACGAGCGGCGAGGTCGTCATCAATCAAGCCGCGCGCGGCATGCTCGGGATCCCGAGTGATGCAGCGGTCGACACGACGTATTTGCAAGATGTCGTCGGCTTCTATCCGTTCGATCTCGCCGCCGGTGCTCCCGATGGGCAGCCGGTGCGCGAGGAAGTCCGGATCGGCGAGCGCGTGCTGCACTCCGTCGTCACGCCGCTGCGCGAGAACGGAGCTTCGGTCGGCGCGATCGTCGTGCTTCGCGATCTCGGTGACACCGCGGACGTCGCGCGCCGGCGTGCCGAGTTCGCGCAGGTCATGTCGCACGAGCTGCGTACCCCGCTGACGTCAATCGCGGGCGCGCTCGATATCGTGCTGTCGGGCTACGCCGGCGCGCTCTCGGATCGCCAGCTGCGCTACGTGGACATGGCGCGCCAGGCGGCGACCCGGATGAACCAGCTCGTCGACCAGCTGCTCGATCTCGCGCGAGCGCAGGCCGGATCGATCACCGTGTCCGCCGCCCCGGTGCAGCTCGATCGGCTCGCCCGCGAGGTGATCGATCGCTACCGCGGCGCCGCGGCCGCCAAGCAGCTGACGATCGTGCTCGGCGCGTCCGCCGATGACATCTCGATCCTCGGCGACCCCGAGCGGCTCGGCCAGGTGCTCGGCAACCTGCTGACCAACGCGATCCGGTTCGCGCCGACCGGCGGCGTGATCGACGTCCAGGTGTTCGGCCCGCCGCTGTCCGAGGACGCGGTCGGGGTCTCGGTCTACAACTCCGGCGAGCCGATCGCCGCCGAGGATCGCGAGCGCGTGTTCGAGCCGTTCTCGGCGTCGAGCCGGCGGGTCGGAGGCACCGCGCTCGGGCTCTCGATCTCGCGCACGATCATCGAGGCCCACGGCGGCCTGATCTGGGTCGAGTCCGGGACCACCGGCACCAAGTTCGTGTTCACCCTGCCGGTCTCGGCGAAGTCCGACAAGGCGGTCGCGCCGAGCGTGCTCGAGCCGGTCCGCCGCCGCGGGCTCGGCGAGGGCCAGTGCGCGCTGGTCGTCGACGACGATCCGCGGCGCGCCCTGCTGCTCAAGGGCCTGCTGATGTCGCTCACCGATCGCGTGCTGGTCGCGAACGACGTCGACAGCGCGCTCGCGATCGCGCGCACCGAGCACCCCGCGCTCACCGTGGTCGCCGGCGCGATGACCGATTCGATCGCGCTGGTCGCGATCCTCGAGCACGATCCGGACACCCACAAGTCCGCGGTGATGGTGGTCGGCGAGCACGAGCGGCGCGCCGACCTGCTCGCCGCCGGCGCCGACGATCTGCTCGAGTTCCCGATCCAGCCGGCGATGTTCCGCGATGCGTGCCTGCGGCTCGTGGAGTCCGGCCGCCGCGAGGCGCCGCGGGTGCTGGTCGTCGACGACGATTCGTCGATCCGGCAGATCTGCCGCGAGGTGCTCGAGATCGGCGGCTACCAGGTCCGCGACGCCGGCTCGGCCAACGCCGCGCTCGCCGAGGCCCGCCGGTTCCGCCCCGACATGATCGTGCTCGACGTGCTGATGCCCGGGATCGACGGCTACCGGTGCGCCGAGATGATCCGCGCCGATCCGGCGATCGGGATGGCGCCGATCATGTTCCTGTCGGCGCGCGGCGACACCGCCGACAAGGTCCGCGCGTTCCGGTCCGGCGCCGAGGACTACATGGTGAAGCCGTTCGACGCCGCCGAGCTGCTCGCGCGGGTCGGCAAGGCGCTCGATCGCCAGGCCCGCGAGCTCGGCGCGTCGCCGACCACCCAGCTGCCCGGCGCCGACGCGATCCAGGCGGAGATCGAGCGCCGGCTCGCCGATCCGACCGCGGTCGCGTGCTACCTCGACCTCGACAACCTGAAGGCGTTCAACGACTACTACGGCTACGCCAAGGCCAACGCGGTGATCCGCCAGACCGGCGACGTGATCCGCCACGTGGTCACCCGCTACGGCGGCGCCGGCGACTTCATCGGCCACATCGCCGGCGACGACTTCGTGTTCATCACCACCGCGGATCGCGCCGACGACGTGTGCCGCGCGATCTGCGAGCGGTTCGACCACCTGATCCGGCTGTACTACGACCCGCGCGACCGCGAGGCCGGGTACATCGAGACCAAGGACCGGTTCGGCGTCCAGCGGCGGTTCCCGATCATGAGCGTGTCGATCGCGGCGATCGCGCTCGCGCGCGCCAAGACGTACGCGACGCTCGCCGAGCTCGCGGCGGTCGGCAAGCGCGCCGCGAAGGCGATCCCGGGATCGACGTACGTCCGGGACGGGCAGACGTTGCTCGCGGTCGGGTAGCCCCGGAGGGGCTCCGCGACCGCGTCTGGATACAGCCGCTGACTAGCGCCGCTTCGCGGCAGACTTGCCCTTCGCGGCCGACTTCTTGCCGGCGGGCTGCTTCCTAGCGGCCTGTTTCGCCTTCGCCGCAGCCGGCTTGCCCTTGGCAGCCGCTTTCTTTGCCCCCGCCTTCGCGGCCGGCTTCTTCCCCGCCGCCTTCTTCGCGCCCGCCTTCGCAGCCGGCGTCTTCCCCGCCGCCTTCTTCGCACCCGCCTTCGCGGCCGGCTTCTTCCCCTCCTTCTTCGCACCTGCCTTCGCCGCGACCGCCTTCGCAGCCGGCTTCGCCTTCTTCGCACCTGCCTTCGCGGCCTGCTTCGCCTTCTTCGCGGTCGGCTTCGCCTTCTTCGCCGCCGCCTTCGCCTTCTTCGCAGGCTGCTTCGCCTTCGCAGCCGGCTCGGCCTCCTCCTCCACCTCGGCCTCGAGCTCCTCGCCCTCCTCCGCTCCCTCGACCTCCTCGGCCTCCGCCTCCGCGTGCTCGCCCTCACCCGCCTCGACCACCGGCGCGCGATCGAGCCGCGACCGGTGGCCGTGCTCCTGGCTCGCGAGGTGCTCGGCGATCTCTCGCCGCGCTTCGTCGCCCTCGGCGACGATCCGCTCGAGCTCGGGCAGCGCGAGCACGGTGATCGCGACCAGCATCGCGTCGCCGCCACCGGCGTAGTCGACCCGCTGCGGCAGGTCGCGCGCCGGCACGCCGAGCAACACGCCGACCCGCCCGTGCTCGTTGCGCAGCGCCTCGGGGAACCGCTCGCCGGACACCTCGACCGACACCGTGCCGAGCTCCTCGATCAGCGCGCGCACGCCGCCGTGGCCGGCGATCACGTTCGAGATCTCCGACACCGCGGCGAACAGCCACGACCGCGCGACGTCGGTGAGCGATGCCTCGCCCGGCAGCTCGGCGGCATCGACCTCGACGTACACCTCGAGGCCGAACCCGGCGCCTTCCTCCTCCTCCCACGGATCCGAGAGCCCATCGGAGATCAGCACGACCGAGTCGTCGCGCTGGATCAGGCGCCACGCCGGGCGGCTCGGCCAGCTCGGTCCCCCGGTGAGCGCCGGCCCGATCAGCGGGGCGATCACGTCGCTCGACGGGGTACCGATCTGCTGAAACAGCGCGAGGCGCGCTGCGCTGGCGGCTGCGAGCCGCTCGTCCCAGGAAGCTTCCATGCGCTCCACTATGCCCTGCGCGCTCGCACCGAGGGCACCTCGATTCCTCCGCCGGTCGGGGAGATCTACGCGATCTAGCCGCCGAGCTCGATGCCGACGCCCTTCGCGGTGCGCACCAGCTCGCCCTGCGGATCGACGAGCTTGAGCTTCTTGACCGCCTTCTCGATCGGCTTGGCGACGATGTGGCCGTTCTCCATCGCGGTGACGTGGCCGAACTTGCCTTCGGCGATCAGCTCGACCGCCTTCACGCCGAACCGGGTCGCGAGCTCGCGATCGAACGCACACGGCGCGCCGCCGCGCTGGATGTGGCCGAGCACGGTGGTCCGCACCTCGTAGTCGGTCTTGGCCGCGATGATATCGGCGAGCCGCTGACCGGCGCCGCCCAGCTTCTCCTGCCGGGTCGCGTCGCCGGCGGTGACCACCGCGAGCGAGCCGCCCTTGACCTTCGCGCCCTCGGCGACCACGACGATCGAGTAGCTGACGCCGCGGCCGTGGCGGCGGTGGAACGCGTCGATCACGCGGTCCGGGTCGTAGTCGATCTCGGGGATCAGCACGACGTGCGCGCCGCCGGCGAGCCCGGAGGTCAGCGCGATCCAGCCGGCGTAGCGGCCCATGACCTCGACGATCATGATCCGCTCGTGGCTCTCGGCGGTGGTGTGCAGCCGCTCGAGCGCCTCGGTGACCACCTCGACCGCGGTCTGGAACCCGACGGTGTAGTCGGTCGCCTCGAGGTCGTTGTCGATCGTCTTGGGCACGCCGACGATCCGGGTCGCGCCGCGGCCGATGAACTTCTGGGCGAACGACATCGTGCCGTCGCCGCCGACGACGATCAGGCCGTGCAGCTCGAGCTTGGCCAGGTTCGCCAGGCAGCGCGTCGAGACGTCGTGGATCTCGACCCGGTTGTCCGGCAGCTTGACCGGGTACGCGAACGGGTTCGCGCGATTGCTCGAGCCGAGCATCGTGCCGCCGCGCGGCAACAGGTGCTGGACCATCGGCGGCGTGAGATCGATGTACTCCTCCTCGTAGAGGCCCTCGAATCCGTTGCGGATGCCGACGACCTCCCAGCCGTACGTCTGACGCGCGTGCAAGGTCACCGCGCGGATGACGCCGTTGAGTCCCGGGCAGTCGCCGCCGCCCGTGAGAATGCCGATACGCGTGCTCATCGGCACGCAGTATCGCGCAGTTCAGGACGCCGCGCGCGCCGGGCCACGCAGCAGCGACCGGAGGTGCTCCGGCAGCTCGGCGATCACCTCGGGGTCCTCGTCCACGATCACGCCGCGGCAGCGCGGCGAGCCACACGCGCAGGGCTCGGCGACCTCGGCGGCGAAGCCGTAGTCGTAGGTGATCTCCTCGCCGATCTCGATGTCGCGCAGCGCCACCCACCAGGCGACCACGGTCTGCTGCTCGGCGTCCCACCGAGAGCACACCTCGGTGTTCGGATCGCACGAGTGATTGAACCAGCGGGTCTGGCACACGAGGTCCCAGAACACCGACTCGCCATGGCCCGAGTCCTCGCCGGGCAGGATCAGCGCGTACGTGTCATCGAACTCGGCATCCTCGGGGTACAGGATGCCGTCGCCGTAACAGAGCACTTCGTCCTTGGCGAACCGGCGCGTCGCGATCGCGCCGTAGCCATGGATGTTCGACTTGATGATGCGCAGACCCTCGAGCAACGGCATATGGGGCCACGATCTTCACGATCGGAGTCGCCGCTGCAAGTGCCTGGGGCAACTTGCCCCGAGCAACTTGCGCGGCCCGGCCCTGCGGTCGTCTATTAGATGACGCCGCTGGCGACCAGCTGCTCGGCCACCAGCACGCAGCCCTTGGCCGCGACCATCTTGGTGTTGTGCGAGACCAGCACGTACTTCCAGCCGGTCGGGCTGTGATCGTCGCGACGCAGCCGGCCGATCACCGTGGTCATGCCGTCGTTGAGATCGCGATCGAGCCGCGGCTGCGGGCGGAACGGATCGTCGTGCAGGTGGATCAGCTGCGGCGGCGCGGTCGGGTGGCCCTCCTCGATCAGCTCGCGGCCGAACGAGCGCCACGCATGGGCGATCTCGGTCTCGGTCGCCTGCTTGGCGAGCTCGACGTGGACCACCTCGGTGTGGCCCTCGAGCACCGCGACGCGGGTGCACGTGCACGACACCGGGATCGCCGCGGGCTCGATCGTCCAGCCCGCGACGCCGCTGCGCGCGGTGCCGAGGATCTTCAAGGTCTCCTTCTCGACCTTGTCCTCCTCTTTCGGGATGTACGGGATCAGGTTGTCGAGGATGTCGAGGCCGATCACGCCGGGCGAGCGACCCGCGCCCGACACCGACTGCATCGACACCATGTGGACGCGCTGGACGCCGAACTGGCGGTGCAGCGGTGCGAGCGAGTACGCGAGCCCGACCGTGGTGCAGTTCGGGTTGGGCAGGATGAAGCCCTTCCAGCCGCGGCGCTGCTTCTGGGTCTCGATCAGCTTGGCGTGATCGTGATTGATGCCCGGCAGGATCAGCGGGACATCCTCCTCGTAGCGGAAGGCCGAGGCGGTCGACAGCACCGGAGTGGTCCGGGCATACATCGGCTCCAGCGTACGCGCAGGTCCTGCCTCGACCGCGGTGAACACCAGATCCACCTTGGAAGCATCGAGCTGCTCGGCGTCCTCGACGACCATCGAAGCGACCGCGTCCGGGAGCGGTCGGCTGGTGAACCACTGGACCGCACCGCTCTCGGTGCGGATCGCATCCCGGTAGGTCTTTCCAGCAGACCGACTCGACGCCGCGAGCGCCGAGATCTCGAACTGCGAATGGCCCGTAAGAGCAGCGATGAACTGCTGACCCGCGAGGCCGGTGGCCCCGACGATCGCGACACGAACGCGGCGCTTGGAAGTTGTCATGACGCTCGCTTTTCTATCGTTGTGTGATCTGACTCGTCGACGAGAACGGCGTGGAATTCAGCATGCTTGATGTACGAGATCAAGCTTGCTGACAACTGCGCGCGAGCGCACACCGCGATCTCACGACAAGCTACCCACGTTCGAGCTTGCAGCGCGTGCGGTTTCCTTGAGACCTTTGCCGTTGATGTCCAGAAGCGGCGAACCAGACCGCAGACGGAAGCGCTCCGTGGCGGTGACGAGACCGAGTGCGACGACGGCGACGCCGCCGAAGCTCGCGCGCGGGACCCGCGAGATCGACCCGGAGAAGCTGCCGCCCAAGCTCGCGCGCGGGACCCGAGAAGGGCTCCGGCCGGTCGCGGATGACGACGACACGATCGTCGTCGATCCGATCGAGCCGCTGCCGCTCGCCGCGCGCCGCGCGCTCCGTGAAGCGCGCGACGATCGCGATGACGATGACGATCACGAGAGCGACGAGCTCTCGGTCGATGGCGCGCACGGCGACGCGACCGACGACGCCGACGCGGTCTCGATCGACGCGCGGATGCTCGAGCTCGGCCGCCGGCGGTTCGGGATCAGCTCGTTCCGGCCCGGCCAGGCGCTCGCGATCCGCAACGTGCTCGCCGGCATCGACACGCTCGCGATCATGCCGACCGGCGCGGGCAAGTCGCTGTGCTACCAGCTGCCCGCGCTCGAGCTCTCCGGCGTGACGCTCGTGGTGTCGCCGCTGATCGCGCTGATGAAGGATCAGCACGACAAGCTCGATCAGCTGCAGATCGAGGTGCTGCGCCTCGACTCGACGCTGTCGCCGCGCGACGAGGCCGCGGCGCTCGCCCGGCTCAGCGAGAACCGGCCGTGCATCGCGTACGTCACGCCCGAGCGGCTCGGCGAGCCGCGGTTCCGCGAGCGGCTCGCGGCGGTGCACGTCGCGCTGTTCGTGGTCGACGAGGCGCACTGCATCTCGCAGTGGGGGCACGACTTCCGTCCGGCGTACCTCGGCCTCGGCGAGGCAGTGCGCGCGCTGCGCAACCCGCCGGTGCTCGCGCTGACCGCGACCGCGCCGCCGAAGGTCAAGGACGACATCCTCGCGCAGCTCCAGATCCCCGAGGCCTCGGTGATCGACATCGGGCTCGATCGCCCGAACCTGCGCTACCACGTGGTCAAGGCCTCGAGCGAGCGCAAGAAGCAGGCGCTGCTGCTGCGCCTGATCGAGAAGCAGGAGGGCTGCGGCATCATCTATGCGGCGACCGTGAAGACGGTCGACGCGCTCGCCGACTTCCTGTGGTCGCAGGGCGTCGAGTGCGGCCGCTACCACGGCCGGATGCGCGCCAAGGATCGCGAGCGCGTCCAGGGCGCGTTCATGGAGCGCAGCGAGCCGCGCCTGATGGTCGCGACCAACGCGTTCGGCCTCGGCGTCGACAAGCAGGACCTGCGGTTCGTCATCCACTACAACTTCCCGGGGTCGCTCGAGAGCTACTACCAGGAGGCCGGGCGCGCCGGCCGCGACGGCCTGGCCGCCGACTGCGTGCTGCTCTACCAGCCGGAGGACAAGCGGATCCAGAGCTTCTTCCTCGGCGGGCGCTATCCGACGCCCGAGCAGACCCGCGCGGTCGCCGAGGCGCTGGTCCACGTGACCGGCGGGCAGATCGCGAGCTCGCCGGATGGCGAGGGCGACGCCCCCGACGACCACGTGTTCGTCTCGGTCAAGGACATCGCCGAGCGCGCCGATGCGCCGGCGAAGAAGGCGCGGGTCGTGCTGTCGTTCCTCAAGGAGGTCGGGTTCGCGGCCGAGGCGCCGGGCGCGCGGTTCGCGCCGCTCGCGACCGAGCCGCCGAGCATCGAGGACCTCGCGCGCGCGGCGAGCCGGTACGAGCAGAAGCGCGCG
>JBQCJR010000388.1:0-10943 GCA_051952595.1 Kofleriaceae bacterium | reverse complement strand
CATGGCGATCAAGGCGGCTTCGATCCTGCGCGCGCTCGCCGGCGGGGTCCGCGCGGTCCACGTGATCGATGGCCGCGCGCCACACAACGTGATCGCCGAGCTGTTCACCGATACCGGCGTCGGCACGATCATCCGCCGCGAGCCCGCGGCCGGCGAAGCCGCGGAGCCGCGGCGCTGATGCCCCGCACCGAGACCCAGACCCGGCGCACGGCGATCGTCGAGCTGGTGCGGACCCGGCACGTCGCGACCCAGAGCGAGCTGCAGAAGCTGCTGCGCGCGCGTGGCTTCCAGGTCACCCAGGCGACGCTGTCGCGCGATCTGGCGCAGCTCGGCGCGCGGCGCACCGCCCTGCCCGGCGGCGGCTCGGCCTACGAGGTCGATGGCTTCCGCGCGCGCACCGACGAGACCTCGGTGCAGCTCGGCGCGATGGCCGAGCTGGTCACCGGGATCCGCGATGCCGCGGCGCTGGTCGTGGTGCACACCCGGCCCGGCGCGGCCCCGGCGATCTGCGCGCTGCTCGACCAGGCGCGGCTCGACAGCGTGGTCGGCACGATCGCGGGCGACGACACGATCCTGATCGTGCCGGAGCGGCGCACCTCGCCGCGCGCGCTGGTGCGCCAGCTCGCGCGGCTGTTCGGCCGAGAGGCCTGAGCGCCCGCGGCCGCGCGCCACGCGCCGCTCGACGAGATCCGGGCCCACACGCCTGCTAGACTGGCGGCCATGCAGCGCCTGGCCCGCCACGCCACGCTCGGTGCGGTGCTCGGGTGGGCCCTCGCCGGCTGCTCGGGCGGCAGCGGCGAGCCCCCGGCCGGCGATCGCTCGAACCGCGCGCCCGCGGCGGGCACGCGCGCGGCGCCGGTCGCCGCCGGCGAGGCGGACGCCACCACCGACGAGCTGTTCCACGCGCTCGATCGCAAGGCGATGTCCGGCTTCGATCGCGGCGAGCTCGCGGTGGGCGGCGGCTGGGTGTACTGGATCGAGCGTCCGCGCGCCGCCGAGGAATCGCGGCGCGGCACCGTGCGGCGCAAGCCCACCGCCGATCCGGCGGCCGCGCCCCAGACCGTGGTCGAGGCCGACCCGATCGAGGCGATCGCCGCCGATGGCGACCGGCTGTACGTCGCCGGCAGCTCGCTGCGCGCCCGGCGCCACGACGGCGGAGAGCTGGTCGAGCTCGCGCCCGGAGCCTGGACCGAAGTGGTGCCCGCCGCGACCCACCTGCTGGTGCGCTCGCGCGAACAGGCCGCGCTGGTGCCCAAGGCCGGCGGCCCGATCGAGCCGATGTGGCAGGGCAAGCACGGCCGGATGTCGATCGCGGCGGCCGGCGATCACTTCGTGGTCGTCCCGGTGTCGCCGTGGACCAACACCCGCAGCGCGCGCGCGATCACCGTGTTCCGGCCGGGCGCGCAGCCCTCGGTGATCGCCGAGCTGCCCGAGGCGCGCGGCGCGCTCGCGGTCGATGGCGACCTCCTCTACTTCACCAGCGATGCCTCGGCGCTGTGGCGGATCGACCGGAGGCGCCCCGGCGCCCCGGAGCGGATCGGCCCGCCGGACTGGGCGATCGACGACCTGGTGATCCGCGATCGCGTGCTGTACGGCGCGGGGCGCGCCGGGCTCTACCGGCTGCCGCTCGCCCCGCTTGCCCCGCGTCCGGAACGGCTCGCGGCGTTCGACGAAGGGGCCCCGAGCCGAGCGCTCGCGATCGACGAGCGCCACGTCTACTACCTGACCCGGCTCGAGATCCGGCGCGTGGCGCGCTGAGCCGCGGCTACGACTTGCCGGCCGACGCCGGCGAGGAGTACGGCGCCGGCTCGATCGAGCTCGGCGTCGCCTTGTTCTCGGCGACCGAGAACGACTCGGCGTCCGACGGGAACGCCCCGGAGCGCACGTCCGCGACGTAGTGCGCGACCGCGTCCTTGATCGTGGCGCCGAGCGTGGCGTAGCGGCGCACGAACCGCGGCTTGAACGTCTCGTCCATGCCGAGCGCGTCGTACGAAACCAGCACCTGGCCGTCGCAGCCGTTGCCGCCGCCGATGCCGATCGTCGGCACCGAGACCGCGGCCGTGATCTCGCGCGCGATGTCCGCCGGAATCGCCTCGAGCACGATCGAATACACCCCGGCCTGCTCGAGCGTGCGGGCATCAGAGAGCAGGCGCTCGCGGCCGCCGTTCTCGCGGCCCTGCACCTTGAACCCGCCGAGCTGGTGGAAGCTCTGCGGGGTCAGCCCGATGTGGCCCATCACCGGGATCCCGGCGCTGACCAGCCGGTGGACCAGCTCGGCGTGCACGGCGCCACCCTCGAGCTTGACCGAGTGGCAGTTGCCTTCCTTCATCAGCTTGCCGGCGTTGGTGAGGCCCTGCTCGTACGACGCCTGATACGACATGAACGGCATGTCGCCGACGACGTGCGCGCGCCGGGCGCCGCGCACGACGGCGCGACAGTGGTACGCGATCTCCTCGAGCGTGACCGGGAGCGTGGTCTCGTGGCCCTGGATGACCATGCCCAGCGAGTCTCCTACGAGCAACACGTCGGCGCCGGCCTCGTCGAGCAGCCGCGCGAACGTCGCGTCGTAGACGGTGAGCATCGCGATCTTCTCGCCCCGCTCTTTCATCTGCCGGAGGGTGTGGATGGTGACCTTCGTGGTCTTCATTCCGCCCGTCCTTTCCTTGGTGAGTGATATGCCGTTGTGGAGTCACGCGCCGCACCATCGCGACTACGCGCACCGTGGCTATCCAGGGTTTGATACCACCATTCTGGCGCGCTCCGGGAGCACTCGCCGTCGTTCCTCGCCTATGGCTCGGAGGGCTCCGGCCGGCCTACGCCCGCCCCCGTCCGCTGCGCGCCCGGTCGCCGCTCCGCGGCGGGGATCCATTCCGCGCCTGCGGCTCGGAGGGCCGGGGCGCACGGGCACGCCCCGCGCGGGCCAGCGAGCGCGACCGCACGGTCCGGGGCCGGGCCCGCGGCCGTCGGCAGACGCGAGGGGCCGTGCCGCCACGGCGGAGCGCGCCACGGGGCACACCCGATGCACGGCGCTCGTCGAGGAGGTTCGTCATGGGCAGGCTCATACATCGGGGCGAACGACCGCGGCGCGGCGAGGTCATCTACCCGGGACCCGACACCGGCACCGCGACCGGTACCACCAGTGACACGGGCACGCCGGGCACGGCCCCGGAGCCCTTCCCCGGCGGTGACCCCGACGCGATGCGAGGCGTCGCCCCCGGCCCGAGCGCCGGGCCCGCGCCCGCGGCCGCCGAGCCCGGGCGCCGGCTGCCCCGGCGCGCCGCGATGGACACCACGACCGCCCGGACGGTCGAGAGCGGCTCGACGTTCGAGCTGTTCGCCGGCGCGCTCGGCGTCGCGCTCGCGATCGTCGGGATCGCGGGCGTCCGGCCGATCGCGCTGGCCGGCGCGGCCGTGGTCGCGATCGGGTTCGCGCTGATCGCGCAGGGCAGCACGATGGCCGCGCGGTGGCAGGCCCTGGCCCACCCGCTCGAGAGCGAGCGCGGCGACGCCGTGGGCATCGGGACCGAGGTGTTCGGCGGGTTCGCCGCGATCGTGCTCGGCGTGCTCGCGCTGATCGGCGTGGCGCCGACGATCCTGCTCCCGGTCGGCGCGATCGTGCTCGGCGGATCGCTGCTGTTCGGCGGCCCGGTCCAGCCCGACCTGGCCGTGGATCTGCCGGCCGCGCCGCGCCGGCGCTGGCAGCTCACCCGCGCCGACGCGCGGAGCACCGGCGGCGTGATGGTGATGGCCGGGCTGACCGCCCTGGTGCTCGGGATCCTCGGGATCGCCGGCCAGCGCGGCCCCGTCGTGCTGCTGTCGCTGATCGGCGTCGCGTGCGTCGGCGGCGCGCTCGTGCTCGTCGGCGGGCTGATCACCGCGCGGCTGACGCAGCGGTTCGCGCGCTGATCGCGTACCTTCTGCGCGTGTTCGATCTCGACCTCGCCATCGTGGGTGGCGGCCCTGCCGGCATCTCGACGGCGCTGCACCTCCAGGCCGCGGCCCCGCGCGCGCGGATCGCCGTGCTCGAGAAGGCCCGCTACCCGCGCGACAAGATCTGCGCCGGCGGGATCGGCGGGCGTGCGTTCCGGATCCTCGAGCGGCTCGGCGTCGAGGTGGACTGCCCGCGGGTCCGGCTCGACGCGATCGCGATGCGAGTCGGCGGCGAGACCGTGGTGATGCGCGAGCCCGACTGCGGCGCCGTGGTCCGCCGGATCGAGTTCGATCACGCGCTCGCGCGCGCCGCGCAGGCCCGAGGGATCGAGGTCCGCGAGGGCTGCGAGGTGTCCGGAATCGCCGCGGACGACGCCGGCGTGACCCTCGAGACGCCGAGCGGCGCGCTGCGCGTCCGCGCGATCGTCGGCGCCGATGGCGTGGCCGGCGTGGTGCGCCGGCTCGCCGGGTTCTCGCGCGGCGAGCTGCGCGCCCAGGTCGTCGAGCTCGACACCGAGGCCGCGCCCGGCGATCTGCCGCGCGACACCGCGGTGTTCGACTTCGCGACCTCCGACCTGCGCGGCTACGCGTGGGACTTCCCGACCCAGGTCGCCGGCGAGCCGCTGGTGTGCCGCGGCGTCTACGTGATCCGCAGCCTCGGCCCCGACGAGCCCAAGGCCCGGATCGAGCGCTACCTCGCCGAGCGCGGCCTCGACCTCGCGCGCTACCGCCTCAAGCAGTTCGCCGAGCGCGGCTTCGAGCCCGGCGCCGCGATCTCCCGCCCCCGGATCCTGCTCGCCGGCGAGGCCGCCGGGATCGACATCGCCACCGGCGAGGGCATCGGCCAGGCGATCGAGTACGGCGCGGTCGCCGGCCCCTACCTCGCGCGCGCCCTCGCCCGCGACGACCTCGGGTTCACCGACTGGCGCCGCGCCATCGAGCGCCACCACCTCGGCTGGCAGATGTCGATCCGCCACGGCTGCTACCGCGCGTTCTACGGCCGCCGCCGCCCCAAGATCGAGCGCGCCATGCCCAAGCTGACCCAGCTGTTCAAGCTCGGCGTCCAGGACTTCGCCGGCGTCCCGATGTCCAAGCTCGCCATGGTCCGCGGCGCCGGCCAGTTCATCTCCGCGTTCGCGCGCGCGAAGCTGGCGTAGCGAGGCGATCTGTACAACGATCGGTGTACACAGTCGGGTAAGGTCGAGTTCTGCGATGACCGCGCACCACCACGACTACACGCCGCCGGCTCGCGCCGATGTGGCGACCGTGGCGTCCGAACGCGTCGGGATCACGAACGGGCTGTTGCTCCGGTTTCCACAGATCCACAGCGTCGGTGACCTCTCGCTGCTCGAACGACCTCGCGTGGCCATCGTAGGAGCTCGCAAGGCGTCCACCGAGGGCCGCCGGCGTGCAGCTCAGCTGGCGCGAGACTGCGCGCGCGCGGGCGTCGTCGTGGTGTCCGGGCTCGCCGAGGGCATCGATTTCGCCGCCCATACCGCGGCGATCGCGCATGGCGGCAAGACGATCGCGGTGATCGGAACCCCGCTCGACAAGGTCTATCCGGCAAAGCACGCCGCGCTGCAGCGGGAGATCTATCGCGAGCACCTCCTGCTGTCCCCATTCACCTGGGGCCACAAGTTCGTGCCGGCGAACTTCCCGGAGCGCAACCGGATCATGGCGAGGATCTCCCTCGCGACGGTGATCATCGAGGCCAGCGATACGAGCGGGTCGCTGCACCAGGCCGCGGAGAGCGTCCAGGTCGGACATCCAGTGTTCATCGCGGCTGCGGTCCTCGACAACGCGACCCTGACCTGGCCACGCCGCTTCATCGGCGACGACTCCCCGCTCGGCTTCGTGCTCCGCACATCCTCCGACGTGATCGACTACGCCCGCTCGGCAACATGAGATCGATCAAGGGCGTGGCGTTGGGGACGTACTACGCGGTCGGAGCCGAGGCCGCACGAGGCTCACCGGGAGCTTCGGACATGCGTGGCCTCGTGTACGCGGTCAAGGACAACCGAGACCGGCCCAACAGGAAGCAGCCGATCCAGCATCCACTGCACCCGCAGAACCGCCCCGTGCTGGTCAACCGCGACAACGCGATCGAGTACGTCACCGCGATCCTGGCGCAGCGCGTGCCGAAGCTGGCGCGCTTCTTCGGCGCGGAAGACCCACGCGCCGTGACGCTCGTCCCGGTCCCCTCTTCCGAGGTCACCTCGACGACCATCGAGAGCGCTCGCTTTCGAACCCTGCGCCTGTGTCGAGCCCTCGCCGGTGTCGGGCTCGGCACCGTGGCGGTCCTCGCCGTGCAACGCGCGCCTGTCATCGCCAAGACGGCGAACCGCGCGACTCGACGGAGCGCGCGCCAGATCTTCGAGGGACTCGCACGAACCTCGGTCCCGATCCCGCGATCAGGCGCGATCGTCCTCGTCGATGACAACGTGCAGAGCGGCAGCAGCCTCGCCGCGCTCGACTTGCTGCTCGGCGTGTCTCGCGCCACCGCCGCGTTCGCGGTCGCCGTCACCGATGCCCGGCCGTGCCACAGTGCGCTCGCAGGCCGAGGCTTCGTGGTTGACTACGATGAGGGCGCGCCCGATCTCGACGTGACGTGCACGCTCTCCCCACCCAGGTGATGGAAGCGGCGGTCGCTGAGATCGTCGAACGAGCGTGCGCGGCGACCGGCGCGCTGCCGCTGCTGTGAGGCCCCCGGCCCTGCGCCCTCGGGTGCGAGATCCGCGCGCTCCATTATTGAAAATGGTTTTCTATTTCAATTAAGGTCGCATCCGCCATGAGTCGTTACACAGGTCCCCGCCTCCGCGTGATGCGCGCCCTCGGGCTCGATCTGCCGGGGCTGTCTCGCAAGTCGATCGAGCGGCGGCCGTACCCGCCGGGGCAGCACGGGTCGAACCCGCGGCGCCGCCAGCGCAGATCGCCGTTCAAGGACCGGTTGCAGGAGAAGCAGAAGCTGCGGTTCTATTACGGGCTCACCGAGCGCGAGCTCGCGAACGTCGTCGACCAGGCGTCGCGGCGGGTCGGCAACACCGGCGAGCTGCTGATCGAGCTACTCGAGAGCCGGCTCGACAACGTGGTGTTCCGCGCGGGCCTCGCGCGCACCATCCCCGCGGCGCGCCAGCTGGTGGGCCACGGCCACGTCCAGGTCGATGGCCGGCGGGTGGATCGCCCGGGCTACCGGCTCCGCCCCGGCCAGCAGGTCTCGCTGCGCGCGCGCAGCCGCGACCTCGACGTCGTGGCGACCTCGCTGGTCGAGCCGGTCGCGGTCGCGCCGCGCTGGCTCGCCGTCGACCGGGACCAGCGCACCGCGACGGTCACCGAGCGCCCCGGGCCCGACGCGATGCTGATCCACGTCGACCTGCGGCTGATCATCGAGTTCTACGCCCAGCGCTAGCAGCGCTAGGCCGCCGCGAACTGATGGCGGCCCGGCAGGCCCTCGGCGTCGAGCGCGGCGCGCACCGCCGGGCGCTGCGAGATCCGGAACTCGTAGTCATCGAGGTTCGGATAGATCGCGAGATCGATCCCGAACCGATCGCCCCACTGGAGCATCGTGAACAGGTACGCGTCCGCGACGGTGAACGTCTCGCCCATCAGGAACCCGCGCGAGGCGAGCACGTCGGAGAGATAGATCAGCCGGTCGCCGAGCCGGCCGCGCAGGATCTCGGCGTACGCCGCCGGCGTGTCGGAACGGAACAGCGGCGAGAACTGCTTGTGGATCTCGGTCGAGATGAAGTTCAGCCACTCCTGCAGGTGGTAGCGCGCGAACGTTCCGTTCGGCGGGGCGAGCCGCTTCTCGGGCACGAGGTCGGCGACGTACTGCACGATCGCGGGCCCCTCGGTCAGCAGCTCGTCGCGATCGATCTCGAGCACGGGCACGTAGCCCTTGGGGTTGATCTGCCAGAAGTCCTGGCCGGTGGAGGTCCGATGCGTCGATAGCTCGACGCGCTCGAGCTCGAACCGGCGCTCGGCTTCTCTGAGGACGATGTGGGGCGACAGCGAGCATGCGCCCCGCGCGTAGTACAGCTTCATGAACACCCTCCTTGGTTCCGGGGCAACACCTCCCCAGGAGGCATCGCGCGTGCCAGCGCACGTGCGCCCGGCGGCGGTGCGGGTCGCCGGCGCCCGGCGACATCGCGCCCACACCGTGCCGGTCCGCCCATCGGACCGCGATCGCCCGCCGCCGACGCGCCCGCGCGCTGCGCCGACCGTCTGGCACATCGATCGCAATCACTCCAATCAGGCACGACCGAGGTAAGAGGCACTCGCCGGAACATCGACCGGTGGTGGTTCGATCGCGAGAGCGAGGTTCTCGCGAGCAGTGGACGACGATGGCGAGGTCACGTCTTTCACGCGCCCCGTTCGTGCCGTCTTAATTTTCGGAACATCGGTAGACGAGCGTGAGGTCATGCTCTCGGGAGTGCGGGATCTCGTAACAAGCTCGTAGGACCTCACCTTGCACGCGGACTGGCAGCACCTGGTTTCGGCGGCGGAGCTCGTCGTCGCGCTCGATCTCGACGGGACGTTGATCCCGTTCGCGCCGACGCCTCACGACGCGCGGATCGATGGCGATACCGCGTCGTTGCTCGGCGCGCTGGCCGAGCTACCGGGCGTCCTGGTCGCGATCGTCACCGGCCGGCCGCTCGTGCTGGTCGAGGATCTGCCCACGAGGTTCCCGTCGCTGCTGTTCGCCGCCGAGCACGGGGTGTGGCGCTACGCCGATGGCGGATGGGATGCCTCGCTGCCGCCGATCCCGCAGCTCGACGAAGTCGAGGTCTCGCTGCGCGAGCTGGCGCGGCGCCACCCGGGCGCGCTGGTCGAGCGCAAGTCGTGCTCGGTGTGCCTGCACTGGCGCCAGGTGGAGGCCGCGCAGCACGAGGCGATCATCGCCGCCGCCGAGGTGATCGTCGACGAGTGGCTCGAGACCCACCAGCAGCTCGAGCGGCTGCCGGTCACCGAGGCGCTCGAGGTCCGCCACCGCGCGGCGCACAAGGGCGGCGCGGTCGGCTGGCTGCGCAGCCGCGGGCCGCAGGGCGCGCCGCTGCTCGCGATCGGCGACGACATCACCGACGAGGACATGTTCGTCAGCCTGCGCGACGGCGACGTCGGCATCCTGGTCTCGGATCGCTCGCGGCGCACCCAGGCGGGGCTGCGCCTGCCCTCCCCCGCCGCGGTCCACCGGTTCCTGCGCTGGCTGATCGACGCGCGCCGGTCGCAGCCGGTGCTCACCCCGCCGGACCTGGTGGTCGCGCTCCGGCCGCGCCCCCCGGTCGACGCGCGGCTGGTCGTCGCGTCGAACCGGCTGCCGGCCGCGCCGTCGGGCGATCGCAAGCGCGAGGTCGGCGGGCTGGTCTCGGCGCTGCTGCCGGCGCTCACCGAGACCAGCGGGATGTGGCTCGGCTGGAGCGGCGCCGAGCGCGAGCCCGGGCTGCGGCTGCGCGTCGAGGACGGCGAGTCGTTCACCCGCGCGCAGTTCGACTACCCGCCGACCTGGCGGCAGCGGTTCTATGCCGGGTTCTGCAACCAGAGCCTGTGGCCGCTGCTCCACGCGTTCGCCGGCCGCGTCCGCTACCTCGACGACGAGTGGAGCTGCTACGTCGACGCGAACCGCGCGTACGCCCGGCTCGTGCTCGAGGCCGGCGGGCCGATGTCGAAGGTGTGGGTCCAGGACTTCCACCTCATGCTGATGGCCCGCGAGCTCCAGGGCGCCGGCCACCGCGGCCGCACCGGCTTCTACCTCCACGTGCCGTTCCCGCCGGTCGACGTGTTCGAGACCATGCCGTGGGCGAGCGAGGTGCTCGGCGCGCTGCTCGAGTTCGATCGGATCGGCCTGCAATCGCAGCGCTGGGCGGACAACTTCGTGCACGCCGCGCGCAGCCTGCTCGGCGGCGAGGGCGAGCAGCGGGCACGCCACCGCGCGATGGTGATCCCGGTCGGCATCGATCCGGACCGGTTCGCCGAGGCGGCGACCAGCCAGGCCTCGGCGGCCGAGCTCGGCGCGTTCGAGGCGATGCTCGGCGGACGCAAGCTGATCCTCGGCGTCGATCGGCTCGACTACTCGAAGGGCATCCCCGAGCGGCTCGAGGCGTTCGCGCGGCTGCTCGAGCGCTACCCGGGATGGCGCGGCAAGGTCTCGTTCGTCCAGGTCTCGGTGCCGACCCGCTCCGAGGTCCCGGAGTACGCCGAGCTGCGATCGCGCGTCGAGGCGCTGGTCGGCCGGATCAACGGCGCGTACGGCGAGGCCGACTGGACGCCGGTCCGCTACCTGTATCGATCGTACGATCAGGCGACGCTCGCGCGACTGTACCGCCTGGCGGATGTCGGGCTGGTCACCCCGCTGCGCGACGGCATGAACCTGGTCGCCAAGGAGTACGTCGCGTCGCAGGATCCGGCATCGCCGGGCGTGCTCGTGCTGTCGCGGTTCTGCGGCGCCGCGGAGCGGATGTCGCTCGCCCTGCTCACCAACCCGTACCACGCCGATGGCGTAGCGGCGGACCTGGATGCCGCGCTGCGCATGCCGCTCGACGAGCGCATCGCGCGCCACGGTGCGCTCCGCGTCGTGGTGTGGGCGGACACGGCGAGCGCGTGGGCGCGGACGTTCCTCGAAGCGCTGCGCGAATAGATCCCAGCCGCGCCGGAACGCACAGGTGAGGCGTGCGCAAGACCGCGCCGTGCCTCGACTCCTGCATCGCTTCGGCGCGCTACAACGCAAGGCGCGCGAACATCGTGCGAAGCGTGCACCATGATCCCGCCCGGGCCCACCGTCGATCCCGACGCGCCGCCGGATGGCCGCCGCCGCGTCATCGTGCTCGCGATCCGTCCGGAGGTCGACTGCGGCCGCTACCCGGTCAAGCGGATCGCCGGCGAGTCGATGATCGTGGAGACCGACCTGATCGCCGATGGCCACGACGCGGTGTGCGGCGTGGTCGCCTATCGCCACGAGTCCGACGCGGCGTGGCAAGAGGTCGAGCTCGAGCCGCTGGTCAACGACGCGTGGCGGGCGT
>JBQCJR010000387.1:0-2328 GCA_051952595.1 Kofleriaceae bacterium | reverse complement strand
GCCGGCGCGACGTCGATCGAGCGCCGGGGCGCGCAGGTGGTCGCGCGGCTCGGTCCGGCATCGGGCGATCTCGCGATGGCGGTGCGCACGGTGGTCGCGCGGGTCCAGGGGACGCGGGAGCGAGCGCGGCCCGTGGTCGTCGCCGGCCCACCGTTCGAGTGCCCACCGCCGCGGGCGCCCGTCGTGTCGTGCGCGCGCAAGCCGCCCGGGAGCTCGCTCGGAGATCCGGTGTTCGAGGTGGTGTCGCTGACCAGGGGGCTCGAGCTGCTCGCCGGCGCGCCGAGCACGCCGGTGGTCCGGAGCGGCGTGGTCCACGGCGTGCGGCTCGCCGGCCCGATCCCGGCGCTCGGATTGATCGATGGCGATATCGTGCTCGCGATCTCGGGTCGCGCGGTGCGCGGGCGGAGCGAGATCGCGCGGCTGGTCGAACCGGGCCACCGCAGCGCGACGATCACCGTGCAGCGCGGCGCGGTCGAGCAGCTGCTCCGGCTCGACGAGCTCTGAGCGTAACTCCGAGGCCGTAGCCTTGAATCGACGTTCGATGCATGATGCGGCGCCAAGATGCGTCACGTCCTGTGTGTCGTCGCAGTGTGGTCCAGTCTCGCGGGCTGCGGGCACGGCAGCGAGCCATCGAAGGGCGGCGCCGGCTCGGCGCAGACCACACCTTCGACGTCGATCGCCGCGACGACGGCGCCCAAGGTCGCCTCGGGCGACGGGACGAACGCGGCGTCGAGCGCGCCCGCGCCCAGCTCTCCCGCGGGCGCGGCGGCCGCACCCACACACGCGCCACCACCGGCCGCGCCGTCGCCCGCCGTCGAGCCGGCGCCCGCCGGCCACGACTTCACCACGACCGGCAAGGCGCTGCTGGTCGTTGGCGCGTGTGGTGATGGCCCGCTGCCCGACGGGCTGACCCAGAGCCAGCTCGCGAAGCACTGCGAGGCGATCCACAAGACGCAGTCGGAGTACCGCGAGAGCTGGGTCAAGAAGGCCCGCGCGTTCTTCGCCGAGAAGGTGCCCTCGAACGTGCCGAAGAAGGTGGTCTATCCGTTCGCCGGCGGCGATCTCTCGACGGCGCTGACCGTCTATCCAGACGCCGACGAGATCACCACGATGTCGCTCGAGCCGGCCGGCGATCCCCGCGCGCTGGCGGCGCTCGTGATGTCGCGCTCGAGGTCCGCGCCGGTCAAGGTGGCCAAGGCCGCCAAGGTCAAGCCAGCGCCGGCCAAGGCAGCTGCGCCGGCGCCCGCGCCCGCGTCGGCGGCGCTCGATGCGCCCGGTGCCGCGCCCGGTGCCGAGGTCCTCGCGCCACCGCCGCGCAGCGGCTCGCCGCTCGATCAGGCGCTCGCCACCGTCGCGTACGAGCTGCGGTTCCTGTACCGCGTGAACTTCAGCAACACGCTCAACATGATCGACGCGATGCGCGGCGGCGCGCTGCCGACCCAGCTGATCTTCGGGCTGTCGGCGCTCCAGGTGCACGGCTACGAGGTGGTGGCGCTGCGCTACTTCCGGCTCGACGACGACGGCAACGTGCACTACCTCGACGACGACGAGGTCGCGAAGGCGCCGGATCCAACGAAGGGGCGCAACGAGGCGCGCAACCGGCTGTTCGCGAACGCCGAGATCCGGTTCCGCAAGCCCGGCGGGCGCGTGCAGATCTATCGCCACATCCAGGTCAACCTCGACGACGAGCACCTCGACAAGGATCCGCGGGTGCTCCGCCACCTCGAGCAAAAG
The DNA here is from genome assembly GCA_051952595.1 of Kofleriaceae bacterium. Taxonomy (GTDB): domain Bacteria; phylum Myxococcota_A; class Polyangia; order Haliangiales; family Haliangiaceae; genus JABFXX01. Next base: position 594 of record JBQCJR010000387.1, on the reverse strand, counting down.
GGCCAGGTCGCCGCGATGACCAAGGCCGCGAGCTACCTGCTCGCGTGGGACTCGTTCTCGAAGATGCGCGGCTACCTGCTCCAGCACGTCGCGTGGATGGTGTCGGACGCGACCGGCGTCGCGCCGAAGTGGGGCAAGCCGGCGGGCTTCGAGTACGAGACGTACGGCGGGTTCGAGCTGCCGCACATCCCCGCGGGCAACGGGATCGCGCGCGACTGGCGCGAGGAGTTCGCCGCGCAGCCGCGGCGCGAGCTCGGGTTCCGGTTCGGCTACTACGACAAGCACACCGTCAACCACCTCGTGATCATGCGCCGCAAGCCGTGATCGTGTAGGTCGGCGCGGTACATCGCGGGAACCGAGAACGATCTCTCGCGCGGCGATCCGCGGATCGCGCGTGCGCTACGATGATCGGACATGGTCGCTTGTGCAAGGTGTGAGGGAGGCGTGCCACTCCTTGTCGGCCGCCCGTTCGTCCCGGCCGCCGGCGCGGTCGAGCTGTGGCACCCCGCGTGCTGGGACGCGCGCGCGACGCCGCGGATCGCGCCCGCGCCGCCGGTGATCGAGCTCCCGGCGCCGCCGGTCCGGATGCGATCG
>JBQCJR010000386.1:0-9247 GCA_051952595.1 Kofleriaceae bacterium | reverse complement strand
TCCCGAGGCGTGTGGCCCCTGACGAAACGCCCCACGTTCGTAGCGCGACCAGTCGCCGCACTGTCTCCTCGACTTCAGAGACGCTCTCGAGCTCCAGTGCGGAGAGGCGGTCGAGGTCGTTCATCGTGAAGCCGGGTGAGGGTGCGCCAAGCTCTGCCGCTGCATCGTCGGCGCTCTCGCGAACGAGGCGGTCGATCTCGCCACGCCGCGAGGAGAGCGCTGGTACCGCCACGAGCGCGGTACGTGCGATCCTGACCGTGGCTACGGCGGCGTCGTCCAGGTTGCGCGCGCACACGACCAACCGCGTCCGCGAGTTGGACTCTCGCAGCCAGGAGACCATCGACGCGAAATCCGATGGCAGCTGGTGAGCCCACATCCAAAGCGCACCGTGGCCGGCAGCCTGCAACGCGGACACTCCATCGGAGTGCTCGGCGCATGCGACGTACGGCACGCTCGGGCCGAGAGTTGCGATGTGGAGCCGCTTTGCGATGGCTGGGAGATCGCCAGTGCCGGATAGAACGAGTGCTGATCTCTGCGCTGCCCAGTCGCGCATCGTTCGCATCGCTTCGTCGACATCGTCTTGTCTCTCCGATGCCCAGCCGAGGAAACGGCACAGGAGCGCGCGCAGTGCAATCAGGGGCCGGCTTTCGGCAATGAGGCGTAGGCTTCCAATGCCGATCTCGAGTCCAGGCGTCAGCGCGAACGAGAGGTGGCGCACGCCGTCGCGCCAGAGCCCGTTCTTGCTGCCGAGGTCGACCAGCTTCCATCCGCCGGGACACGGAACCAGCCTTGCGTGCTCGCGCGAGATCTGCCCTGGTGCGTCGCGCAGCTGGATGCGGCAGCTCGAGGCCGCTCCGAGGGTGCACTCGATGGGCTCGTTGGGAAGCCCGTAGACGCGCTCGCGGCCCCACTCGCGTAGGCGGAACACGGGGCCAGCGATCTGCCAGCTGGTCCGAGCGCTCGCGTCCGTCTTCGTCTCGTGATCGTCGAGCCCCATCGCCGCCTCGTGGCCATCTTACGACGCAATGAGTGGCTCCTGGTCCGACCAAGGCGACTTGTTGCTCGACGTGTAGCGTCGCGGCGAGCACCAAGGGGGTGCGCTACGAGATCTGTAGTCTGGCTCGCGCTTTGGTGGGCGCGAGGTGCACCGGACTGGTCCACCCTGCGGGGGTAGCTCGATGACCACGCTACATCCGGCCGCGGAGCATCCCGTTCCAGTAGAGCGCGGGAAGCGCGTACGCCTTCAGGGCATACATGCTGTAGCGCTCCTGGGATTGATCGAACGGAAACGACTCCGCCGGGTTGCCGTCGTAGTCGAACTCGGCGAGCACGAGCTTGCCGTAGCCGGTGACGAGCGGGCACGACGCGTAGCCGTCGTACGTCGCGGTCAGCGCGGCGCCTCGGCGGAACGCGAGCAGGTTCGAGACGAGGACCGGCGCCTGCTTGCGGATCGCCGCGCCGGTCCGCGAGGTCGGAAGGCTCGAGGCATCGCCGAGCGAGAACACGTTCGGGAACCGAACGTGCTGCAGCCTGTACTTGTCGACCTCGACCCAGCCCGCCGCGTCGGCGAGCGCGCTGCGCTTGACGACATCGGGCGCCGACTGCGGTGGTACGACGTGGAGTAGCTCGTACTTGACCACGACCTCGCCGCCTTGGTCGCAGTGCCGGAACACGGCCTCGCGGCGATCGGGGCGCACCGCGATCAGGTCGTGGCGAAACAGCGTCTCGATCCCCTTGCGCTCGATCACCTTGCGCAGCGTGCGGGCGTAGCGCTCGACGCCGAAGATCTTCGCGCCCGCGGACGCGAACACGATGCGCGAGCGGTCGCGGACCCCGCGTCCGCGCAGGTGATCGTCGGCGAGGTACATGATCTTCTGCGGCGCGCCGGCGCACTTGACCGGCGTCGCGGGGAACGTGAACAGCGCGGTGCCGCCCGTGAACGCCTGGAGCTCGCGCCACGTCGAGTCGACGAGGTCGTAGCGGTAGTTCGAGACGATGCCCTTCGTGCCGAGGTGGCCCTCGAGGCCGTCGATCTTGTGCCAGTCGAGCTGGATGCCGACCGCGACCACGAGCTGGTCGTACGTGATGCGCGCGCCGCCGCGCGTGACGATCGCGTTCGACTCGGGCTCGAACGCGGCGACCGCGTCGCGGATCCACGTCACGCCATCGGGGATGTAGTCCGCCTCCGCGCGCTCGGTGACCTGCTTGGCCATCACGCCGGCGCCGACGAGCGTCCACAGCGGTTGGTAGTAGTGCTTGTCGGAGGGCTCGACGATCGCAAGATCGGACTCCCCGCGACCACGCAGCAGCGCGGCCACGGTGATGCCCGCGGTGCCACCACCGACGATCAGGACAGAATAATGCTGACGAGTGGTCACTCCTCACCTCCCGGGGGCAGCTGCGGTGCGGACTCGAGCTCTTCTCCGAATCGCCGCGCCATCGCGACGAGGAATCCGGCCGCTCGCTGGATCTCGGGATCGCGCAGCGCACGCCACAACCCCCACATCCCGACCGGCTTGGCCTCGCGATCGGCCGCCACGATCGCGCGCCCGACCCGACCGATCACCTCGGTCGTCTGGTGCGCCATGATCTCCGACGCGAGCATCGACGCCAGCGCGTCGAGCGCACGCGGCGATGTCAGGTGGTCCATGGCGCGCAGCAGCGCACGCATGCGATCGTCGATGTCGATGCCGCGCGCGCGGAGCCGCTCGACGACGCCATCGGCGATATCGGTGACGGTCGCCACGACCGCGGGCACCTGGGCGGTCGCCGTTTCGAGGCTGCGGAGCGTGCCTTCCATGGCCTCGATCCGGCGCTCGAGGCGCTCGATCGTCGCGATCAGGCGATCTTCGCGGCTGGCCTGGGGCGTCGATTGCGCGACCACGATCAGCGCTCCACCGGCAGGCGCGCCTCGTTCCACCCGACCATGCCGCCGCGCAGGTTGTACACGTGGCGGAAGCCGCGCTTCGCGAGCTCCTTCGCGGCCTGCGCCGACCGGCCCCCGGAGCGACAGACCACGACGATCTCGGCGTTGCGGTCCCACGCCGTCGACGCATCGGCCAGCGTGGTCAGCGGCACGAGCTTCGCCCCGGGCACGTGGCCGAGCTCGCCGGTGAACTCCTGCGGCTCGCGCACGTCCACGAGCGCGACGTGGTCGCGGTTCGCGGTCACGAAGCTCGGATCGACATCGACGAACGGCTCGTCGGGCGCTTCGCTGATCGGCGTGGTCAGGTAGCGACGCCCGTTGGCGCGCGCCGGCGGCAGGCGCCCCGCGTCGATGTTGATCTGCACGCTCGGGTACAGGAGGCGAGGGGCCGCGAGCGTGCGGTCGCGTGCGGTGCGCAGCGCGACGAACGCCTCCTTCGCGGTGGTCGCCTTCAGCTGCGGATTCTCCTGCTTGCTGCGGCCGATCGAGGTCTCCCAGGCCACCTCGCGACCGCCCGGCTGGTAGTCGTGCCCGGGGAACACGCGCATCGCGTCGGGCAGCGCGTAGAGCTTCGCGATCGAGTCGTACAGCGCGCCGGCGCTGCCGCGCGGGAAGTCACAGCGGCCCGTGCCGTAGTCGTGCATGAACAGCGCGTCGCCCGTGAACAGCGCGTCCTCGATCTTGTACGTCACGCACGCGGGGGTGTGACCCGGCGTGGCGATGACGTGGACCCGCAGCGTGCCGGCCACGAGCACCTCGCCGTCCTCGAGCAGCCGATCGAACTGGCTGCCGTCGGTCGCGAGGTGCGGCAGGTCGAGCGCGTCCTTGAACGTCTCCTGCACCTCGCGGATGCGCGCGCCGATCGCGATCTTCGCGTGGAAGTGCTGCTTCAGCCACTGCGAGCCGGACAGGTGGTCGGCGTGCGCGTGGGTTTCGAGCACGTAGTGAACGCGCAGCTCGCGCTCGCGGACGAACGCGGCGACCAACTCGAGCGACTTCGTCGACGTCTTCGAGGCGAGGGCGTCGTAGTCGAGGACCGGATCGATCACGACCGCGTCTCGACTGGCGAGATCGAACACGATGTAGGTCAGCGTGAACGTATCGGGATCGAAGAATGGTTGGATCTGCATGGTGGGCGCTCCTCCGTCACCGAATGCAACTCGGAGGCCACCGCTTCGACCCTGCGTTTCGCGGGGTTGGCGCCCGCGGTGAAACGCAACGAAACAGTCGTTTCACGCGGCGCACGGTTCGCCGCCGGGGCTAGTTCAGATCGAAGAACGGCACGTAGTACGCGAGCGTCAGGCCGGCGGTGAACGCGCCGGCGACCCGCTCGGTGGTCGTCGTCGAGGCGGTCCGGATCGTCACGTCGCGGGCGTACAGCCCCGGTGCCCAGCTCGCCTCGAGTGCGAGCACCACCGAGTGGCGGCTCGACCCGAGCACGAACCCGCCCTGCACGCCGATGCCGAGGAAGTCCTTCCAGGTGATGTCGTCCTGGCTGCCCGGCGCGCGGGTGCGCGTGAACTGGCCGAGATCGGCGATCCACAGCGCCAGGTGAGAGCCGCAGATCTCGTCCGCGCCGGGCAGGCGCTGGCGCGTGATCGCGAGCGGCAGCCGCCACTGGAACCCGAACCCGCCGTCGTACGCACCCAGCTTCGAGCCATAGTCGGCGCTCGATCCGGGCGCCACCCGGAGCCCGGCCGCGAACCCGACCGGCGAGCCGATCGAGTACACGACGTCGCCCTCGCGGCCCTCGCGGTCGGTCGCCGCGTCGATCAGCGATTCGATCGCCTGCTTGCGCGCGTGGCGCGCCTCCTCGACGCTGAGCGACTTGGTGGCCTCGTAGGTCTGGACGTACGACGCGACCGCGCCGATCAGCTCGAGCGCCTTGTTCACCGGCGCCAGCTCGCCGCACCGCTGGTCGCCGGCGCACAGCGACTTCGCGAGCCCGAACGCCTCGGTCAGCGCGCGCAGGTAGTCGGCCTCGAGCAGGTGACCGACGATCTGCTCGATCTGATCGACCTGCGGCGCGCCCTGGTTCATCGAGCGCACCACCGCGAACATCCAGCGCACCATCGCCAGCGCGCGGGCGCGTTCCTCGCCCTTCTTCGGCGGCTCGAGGAACGCGACCAGCCGGGTCGCGAGATCGATCAGCCGAGGCGCCGCGCCGGGGAGCCGGTACTGCTCGCTGCCAGCCGCGCCGGTCCAGCACAGCGCCTCGGGCAGCCGGGTCGAGGGCTTGAACAGCTTGCGCGGGTGGTCGAGCGCCTCGGCGATCTCGCCGGCCGAGCACGCCTCGCGGCGGCTGCACCACTTCGCGACCCCGACGACCAGCCGGACCGCGCACGCGTGCTCGAGCACCGGCGTGGCGGGTGCGGGCAGCAGGCCGAGCAGCGTCGACGTGGTCCCTCGGTTGGCCGCGTCGTCGCTCCCGGTCGGATAGGTCGCGGCGAGGTAGTCCGCGAGCGTGGTCCCGGGGCGGGCGCGCAGCGCGCGCACCAGGTGCTCGAGGCGGAAGTACTGCAAGCCGGCGGTGATCGCGGCGCGCGGCGTGCCGGCCAGGCTGCGCGCGAGCGCGTCGATGCACTCCGCGCGGTCGGGCTCGAAGTAGGCCCCATTCGGGAACGCGCCGCCGACGACGGCCCAGTTGCCGAGCTTGCGGTAGTCGCGCCGGCACGCGGGGACGTTCACCCAGCTCGCGGTGGGATCGTTCCAGAACCGCCTCGGCAGCGCGCGGTCGAGCGCGCCGCGCACGATCGCGTCGAGCCCGGCGGCGTCGAGGCTCAGCGCGTCGAGCCAGTCGAGCACGATCGACCGGCTCTGCTCGAACCCGTTGCTCCACGCGAGGTGGTCGAGGAACGCGACCAGCAGGTCGATCTCGGCCACCGCGTTGGCCTCGCCATCGATCATCCGGTTCGCGAAGCCGAGCGCGAGGCTCGCGAGCTCGCGGGTCTCGTCGTTGACGATCACCGCATCGAGCAGCGCCGGGGCGAGCTTGCCGCGCAGGTCGTCCCGGGCGGCCGCGACCAGGTTGCGCCCGGAGGCCAGCACGTCGTCGAGGCGCAGCTGCTGGAGCAGCGCGCAGGTGGCGGGAAACGCGCGCTCGTCGCCGCCGAGGCCCAGCGTGCGCAGCGTGAGCTGGTTGCACATCGGTTCGACGAACTTCTGCTTCAGCAGCGCGAGCGCTCCGGATCGAGCGCGCTCGATCGCGATCTCGGCGAGCAGCGACAGCACCTCGACCACCGGCGCCGGCGCCGCCTGGTCGAGCAGGCCACGCGCGGTGGCCGCGCTCGCGACGCGCTTCCGATCCAGCTGGAGCGACGACAGCTCGACCTGACCCTCCTCGCACGACAGCAACAGCGTCGGCTTGCCGGGCAGGGTCGCGGGCGTGCCGAAGCTGGTCGTCGTCGAGGTCGCGAGCAGCGCCTTGCGCGTGCCGCCGAGCGACAGCCCGTCGTGTGGCTTGGCCGGATCGGTCGCCGCGGCGGCGAACTCGGTCGCCATCACGACCACCACCTGGCCGCTCTGGATCCGCTCGTCCTCGATCGAGGGCGAGAACGTCCACACGCGCCCCGCCGGGCCCTGGAGCAGCAGCGAGCGCTGCAAGCCGTCGTCGATCGCCGGATCCCACACCAGCTCGGCGTGGTTCGTGCTCGCGTCGTCGATGCTGAGCGTGACCCGCGTGCGCGGCGGATCGACCAGTCGCGCGACCAGCCGCGCGGTCGCCGAGACCGTCACCTCGGGGCGGCCGGAGACCACGTCGAACGAGCACCCGTGGACCTGGGCGCGCGCCGTTCGCGCCGACGCCGCGACCACACCCACGGCCATCGCGAGCCACACCACGACCTTCGTCATCTCGTGACCTCCTCGATCCATGCATCCAGCACGTCGACGCGGGCGTACACGCCGCCCTCGCCACACAGCAGCTTGCGCGGGCGCGTCCCGCGCGACGTGATCCCGACCAGCCGCCAACCGGCCGAGGTCTGCTCGTACAGCGGGCCGCCGCTGTCGCCGAGGCAGGTGTCGTTGCCGCGCCCGCCGCGGAGCAGCAGCTCGCGCTCCGGGACGCAGCCGAGCTCGCCGGCGCGCCCCGGCGTGCATCCCCAGCCGTCGATCGCGACGTCGATCCGGCGCTTGCGGCCGAACCCGGTGAGCGCGCGTGGATCCGAGACGCCGAACCCGATCGCGCGCACCACGCCGAGCGGTGGCGCGGCGCGTGGATCGCGGCGGCGGGCGCGCACCGGGATCGCCACGGGCGCCACGAGCCGGAGCACCGCGACGTCCGCGCTGGGATGCCGGGTGGTCGTCTCGACGGCGATCGCGGTGGCGCCGTCCATCGCGTGGCCGAACCCGACCCGCGTGGCGGGCAGGCAGTGGCCGGCGGTCAGCACGTGGCGCGGGCCGATCAACACGCCCGAGCACCGGTAGCCCGCGCCGCCGACCAGCACCACCTCGTCGAACGCGTCGAGCTCGTCGGCGAGCTCGACGACGTCGGGGCCGACCACCGCGGCGCGGAGCTCGTCCGACGCGTCGGGCGCCACACGGGACGGCGGAGCCGCGCGCGCGATCGCCGCGCCGCCGATCGCCCACGCCACCACCCCCCACCATCCGCGCATCCGCCCACTCTAGGCGCGCGGCGCGCGGGACGTCCATGCCGCCGTTCGCGCCGCTACCCGGGGCGTACCCGGCGGCCGCTCAGCGCAGCATCGCGAGGGCGTTGCCGAGCCGGCCGACGCCGTCCTGGATGTTCGCCATCGAGCACGCGTACGAGAGCCGGACGAAGCCGGGGGCGCCGAAGCCCGAGCCGGGCACCACGGCGACCCGGCCGACCTCGACGAGCCAGTCGCACAGCTGGACGTCATCGTCGAGCACCGAGCCCTCGGGCGACTTCTTGCCGACGAACGCCGAGAGGTCCGGGAACGCGTAGAACGCGCCCTTGGGCTCGCGGCAGGTCACGCCGGGGATCGCGCGCAGCAGCTTCACCATCTCGAGCCGGCGCTCGTCGAACGCCTGGCGCATCTCGGCGACGCACGCCTGCGGCCCAGTCAGCGCGGCGAGCGTCGCGACCTGCGAGATGTGGGTCGGGTTCGACGTCGACTGGCCCTGGATCTTCGACATCGCCTTGATCAGCGGCAGCGGTCCGGCGGTGTAGCCGATCCGCCAGCCGGTCATCGCGTAGGTCTTCGACACGCCGTCGATCAGCACGGTGCGCTTGGCGAGCTCGGGCGAGACCGCGGCGATCGAGACGTACTCGGCGTCGCCGTACACCAGCTGGCGGTAGATGTCGTCGGAGATGACGATCAGGTCCTTGGCGACCACGACCTCGGCGAGCTCCTCGATCTGCGAGCGCGTGTACACCGCGCCGGTCGGGTTCGACGGGTTGTTGAGCACGATCGCGCGGGTGCGCCCCGAGCACGCGGCGGCGACCTGCGCGGCGGTGACCGCGAAGTCGTCCTCGGCGCGCGTGTCGAGCACCACCGGCCGGCCGCCCGCGAGCAGCACCATGTCCGGGTAGCTGACCCAGTACGGCGCCGGGATCAGGACCTCGTCGCCCGGATCGAGCAGCGCCATGAACAGGTTGTAGAGGCTGTGCTTGGCGCCGGTCGACACCAGCACCTGGTCCGGCGCGATCTCGCACTGGTGGACCGTCGACAGCTCGGCGGCGATCGCCTTGCGCAGCGGCAGCACGCCCGCGACGTCGGTGTACTTGCCAACCCCGGCGCGATCGAGCGCCCCACGCGCGGCCTCCTTGATGTGGGCCGGCGTATCGAAGTCCGGCTCGCCGGCGCCGAAGCTGACCACGTCGACGCCCTCCGCCTTGAGCTTGGCCGCCTTGGCGGTGACGGCGAGGGTGATCGAGGGCTTGATCGGATCGAGGCGCGACGCGAGCTTCATCGGGAACGTCATGGCTTTCACTTCTTGCTGGTGTACTTGGTGTGCAGCGCCGCCACCACCGACGCTGGCACCAGGCCGTTCACGTCGCCGCCGAGGCTGGCGACCTCCTTGACCAGCGACGAGCTGACGTAGTGGTTTCGCTCGTCGGTCATGAAGAACACGGTGTCGACCTCCGGCGCGAGCCGGCGGTTCATGTGCGCGAACTGGAACTCGTACTCGAAGTCGGCGAGGGCGCGCAGCCCACGGACGATCACCGAGGCGCCGCGCGATCGACAGAACTCGACGAGCAGGCCCTCGAACACGGCGAGCTCGAGCCGGTCGCCGTAGTGGGGCAGCGCCTCGCGGATGAACCGGATCCGCTCGTCGGCGGTGAACAGCGGGTTCTTCCGGACGTTCGGCGCGATCGTCACGATCACCGTCTGGAACACC
>JBQCJR010000385.1:0-6349 GCA_051952595.1 Kofleriaceae bacterium | reverse complement strand
CGAGAACGGCGCCCAGCGCTGCGCTCCCGTCGAGCTCGCGATGGCCGGCGGGTGCGCTCGCGGTGATAAGGTGCGAGTGATGGCCCGCCGCTGGGTGCTTTTCGCCGCAACGAGTGCCGCGCTCGGTTCCGCCGGGTGCGGGCCGATCGTGTACGTCAACGAGGTCACCCGGCGCGCCGATGACGCCGTCGAGGCCGCGCGTCGCGCCGAGGCCGACAAGCTCGCGCCGTACTGGTGGACGCGCGCGACCCAGTACCTGCACAAGGCGCGCGAGGTGGCCGCGCGCGCGGACTTCCAGGGCGCGAACCGGTTCGGCCGGCTCGCCACCGCGGCGGCCGAGAAGGCGCTCGAGGAGGCCGCGGATCCGAGCAAGCGGCCGCTCGACGTCGCCCCGGCGAAGGACTCGGGGGACAACGAGCCCGCGCCGGCCAAGGGCGTCGCTCCCGCCAAGGACGTGCCATGAGGCGCCGGATCGGGTCGCTCGCCGGCGCCCGCGGCCTCGCCCTCGGCGGCGCGCTCGCGCTGCTCGTGGGGTGCCCCGGCTCGGCCGTGCGCACCCGCACCTCCGATACCGCCGGCGTGATCGTCGTGGCGCGCGAGAACGGCGCCCAGCGCTGCGCTCCCGTCGAGCTCGCGATGGCCGAGTCGCACAACGACTTCGCGGTCCACGCGCTCGACGAGGGCAACTACCACGAGGCCAAGCGCGAGGCCGAGATCGCCGCGGTCAACGCCCGCGCCGCGGTCGACAAGTCGCCGCGCGACAAGTGCGTGCCCAAGCAGGCCGCCCCGGTCAAAGGCCCGAGCGATCAGGACGGCGACGGCATCCTCGACGAGGACGATCGCTGCCCGCGGGTCCCCGAGGACTTCGACAACTTCCAGGACGACGACGGCTGCCCCGAGGACGACAACGACGCCGACGGGATCCCCGACAACCTGGACAAGTGCCCGCTCGACCCCGAGGACCGCGACAACTTCGAGGACGAGGACGGCTGCCCGGACGTCGACAACGACAAGGACCAGCTCAACGACACCGTCGACCAGTGCCCGAACGAACCCGAGGACCGGGACGGGTTCGAGGACGACGACGGCTGCCCGGACCCGGACAACGACCGGGACGGCATCCTCGACGCCGACGACAAGTGCCCGAACGAGGCGGGCGTGCCGCCCGATGGCTGCCCGAAGAAGTACAACCTGGTGGTCGTCACCGAGAACAAGATCGAGCTCAAGCAGACGGTGTACTTCGACACCAACAAGGCCACGATCAAGCGGGTCTCGTTCGCGCTACTCGACGACGTCGCCCTCGCGATGCGGGACAATCCCAAGATCGAGGTCGAGATCCAGGGCCACACCGACAGCCAGGCCAACGACGCCTTCAACAAGAAGCTGTCCCAGAAGCGCGCCGACGCGGTTCGCAAGTACCTCATCGGCAAGGGCATCGCGGGGCCGCGCATGGTCGGCCGGGGCTACGGCGAGGACGTCCCGATCGCGGACAACCGGACCGCGGAGGGGCGGTCCCAGAACCGCCGCGTCGAGTTCGTGATCACCGCGCGCTGACGGATCGGGCGGCGCCGAGCGAGCGCGGGCGCACGGAGGAAATTCGCGCGAATTGCCGCTGGTTGCGGTATATCACCGACATGGGAACCCGCAGTCTCCTGGCGTGGGCGGCAACGCTCGTGGTCTCGGTCGGATTCGCACGTGCCGCGTACGCCGATGCCAGGGGCGACATTACCCAGAAGTCCAGAGAGGCAATGGAGAGCTACGACCTCATGGACTACGAGGCGGCGAAGAAGCTGCTCAACCAGGGGCTCGCCGCGGCCAAGAAGGCCAAGCTCGACAAGGATCCACTCGCCGCGAAGCTCTACGTGTTCGTCGGCATCGCGTCGTTCGCGAGCGGTGATCCCGATGGCGCCAAGCTCGCGTTCCTGTCTGCGGTCCAGATCGATCCGAAGATCCAGATCGACGCGGCGTACAAGTCGCCCGAGCTGGTCAAGCTGCTCGAACAGGCCAAGGCCGAGGCGAGCGGCGGCGGCAGCGATGGGCCGAGCAGTGGTGGCGGTGGCGTCGACTGCACGGGGGTCAAGGGCCTCCGGCACGACATCCTCGATACCGGCAAGGGGGGCGTCGCGACGGCGATCGAGGCGCTCGTGGGCGGCGACCTGTCGCCGGCGCGGGTCTCGGTGATGTACCGCTCCGAGGGCTCGGCCGAGTTCGTCGAGGGCAAGCTGACCCGGCAGGGCGAGTGCCGGTACACCGGCGCGATCCCCGCGGCGGCGATGCGCGGCAGCCTGCTCCACTACTACGTCGCGGCGTACGACGGGAACAATCGCGTGATCGCCTCGAAGGGCTCCTCGGGCTCGCCGAACATCATCGAGGTCACGGCGGGCAAGGGCGGCGCGCTCAAGCCGGACGACGAGGATCCGATCAACGGCGGCGGCAAGCGCCGGGCGCCGATCGAGTCTTCGGGCGGCGGCGGCGGCGGCGGCGGCCCCGAGGGCGAGGTCTCGGGTGGCGTGGTCGTCGGTGGCAAGCCGGCCAAGGTCTACATCGCGGTCTCCGGCGGCACCGGGTTCGGCTACGTCACCGGCAAGACCGAGTTCGACAACATGGTCGAGAACTGCTGCATCGGGAACAGCCTGGTGGTCGTCACCCCCGAGATCGGGTTCTACGCCAACCCGCAGCTCTCGATCGGCGTCGCGTCGCGGCTCGGCCTGCCGGTCGGCGCCAACATCGAGGGCCACTCGACAATCGCGCCGTCGGCGGTGCTGCGCGTGCGCTACGCGCTGAACCCTTCGGGCGAGGGTCTGCGGGTGATGGGCCAGCTCGGCGGCGGCATCCTGCGCAACACGATCAAGCTCAACAACGCGATGGACGGCGCGGACACCGACATCGTCGCGCAGGGCCCGCTGCTGATCGGCGCCGGCATCGGGTTCACCAAGCGGCTGTCCGGCAACTTCTCGTTCGTCGCCGACCTGTCGGCGCTCGGCGCGATCGCGGTGGTGGACAAGCTCGGCACCACACCGAACCTCAACAACGGCCTCGCGGCGGACCTCTCGGTCGGCTTCGCGGTCGGGTTCTAGCCGCGCCGACGACGCCCCAGCGTGCCCTGGTCGCGTAGCTCGCGGCCGATGCGGCGGATCTCCGCCTCGCCGCGCTCCAGCGCCTGCTCGCTCGTGTGCACCGAGTAGTTGCCGAGCACCAGGTCGTGCGGATGGCGGGGCGCGGAGCCGATCACGAAGCGCGTCGCACCGTCGGCCACGACCTCGATCGATCGCTCCGAGGGCTCGAAGATCGCGAGCTCGCCCGCGGCGATCTCCGACGAGGTGTGGATCCGGCCGTCACTCACCGCCATCCACGCGACGTCGTGCCCGCTGGGCGGCTGGTAGGTCCAGCGCTCGCCGTCCCGGAGGCTCACCACGAGGTACGTCATCGGCGGCGTCGCGATCGGGCTCTTCAGGCCGTCGTACTCGCCGAGGATCACGCGCACCGGCCCCTTCTCCGGTACCTCGTCGGGCAGCACGTAGTGGCTCGCGTTCGGGCCGTTCTCGAGCTCCGGCGGCAGCGCGATCCACAGCTGGAACACCTTCACGTGCCCCGGCTCGGCCTCACCGGTGTGCCACACGCCATTGCCCGCGCGCATGAACTCGATGCTGCCCTTCGGGAGCAAGCCCTGCTTGCCCGTGGTCTCGGCGATGCGCACGCCGCCCTCGAGCATGACCGTCACGGTCGCGATGCCCGAGTGTGGATGCCAGACGTCTTCCAGGGGTCTGCGCGGCCCTTCGTCGAACACCGCGAGATCCAGGAACACGAAGGGCTTCACGACCTCGCCCAGATCCGAAGGGCTCATCAGCCTCGTGATCGGGCCGCCCCCGCGTCCCTTCGTGCGGTGGACGACGTCGCGCGCTCTCTGCTGAAGGTTGCGTGCCAGCATGTTCATGACTCCCTTCAGGCCACCTTCGCGGAGGCCGACTTCACCGCCTGCATGTCGAGCTCGATGTCCACGCGCTCGCCGACCAGGACGCCGCCTGCTTCGAGTACCTGATTCCACCGGAGCCCGAAGTCCTTGCGGTCGATCGACGTCTTCGCGACGAAGCCGCGCCGCTCGTTGCCCCACGGGTCCGTGCCCTTCCCCGAGAGCTCGACCTCGAGCGCGATCTCGCGGGTCACGTCCCGGATCGTCAGCTCTCCGCGCACGCGCACGCGGTCGTCCGCGAGCTCCTCGATCTGCGTGCTCCGGAACCGCAGCTCCGGGAACTTCTCCACGTCGAAGAAGTCCGCGGATCGCAGGTGCGTGTCGCGCTGCGCGGTGCCGGTGTCGATGCTCGCGGCCTCGATCGAGACGGTGACGCTCGAGCGAGGCAGGTCGCGCTCGTCGAGGTCGATCGTGCCCGCGTACGCCGTGAAGCGGCCGCGCACCTTCGAGAAGACCATGTGGCGGATCGCGAAGCTGATGCTCGAGTGGGTGGCGTCGATGTTCCAGGTCGTCGTCATGAGATGTCCTCCGTGACCTATCGATACGACTGTCCCGCCGTTCGGACTAGTCGGCGAAACCTGGCTGGAATGTCCTGAAATTGGCACAATGAGCCCATGAGCCTCGACGAGATGGTCGTGTTCGCTCGCGTCGTGCAGGCCGGGAGCTTCACGGCCGCTGCTGCCGCGCTCGGGATGCCGAAGTCGACCGTGAGCCGGAAGGTGGCCGAGCTCGAGGCGCGCCTGGACGCCCGGCTCCTCCAGCGCACGACCCGAAAGCTGAGCCTGACCGACGTGGGGCGGACCTACTACGAGTACTGCGCGCGGATCGCAGGCGAGGTCGATGACGCCGAGCGCGCGGTGAGCAACCTCTCGGGCGCGCCGCGCGGCCTGCTGCGCGTCACCGCCGGGCTCAACGCGGCCTGGCTCGGCGACATCGTGAGCAGCTTCCTCCAGCGCTACCCGGAGGTCCGGCTGGAGCTGCTGTGCACCGGGCGCAACGTGGACCTCGTCGAGGAGCGCTTCGACGTGGGCATCCGGGCCGGCGCGCTCGCGGACTCCACCTTGATCGTGAGGAGCCTGGGGCGCGTTCGCTGGTTCCTGGTCGCCGCCCCCTCGTACCTCAAGCGCCGCGGGCGCCCGAAGTCACCCGAGGATCTCGAGGCGCACGCCTGCCTGCTCTTCGGCTCCGGCTCCACCACCGTCGCGCTGACCCTCGAGCGCGACGGCGGCTCCGTACAGGTCGCGCTACCGGCGCGCCTCCTGGTCAGCGACCTCGACATCGTCTCCGCCGCCGCCCTGGCCGGCGCCGGCATCGCCCTCCTGCCGGCGTTCCGCTGCGTCGAGGAGCTGCGCGCTCGCAAGCTGGAGCACGTGCTGCGCGACTGGAGCGCGCCGACGACGCCGGTCCATGCCGTCTACCCGAGCACGCGACACCTCTCCCCCAAGGTGAAGAGCTTCGTCGAGCACCTCCAGGAGCGCATGACCCCGCCACCCTGGGAGCTCGGTCCGCCGCCGTGACGGGCGCGCCGGCTCGCTAGCTCGGCTCGCCGGTCCAGCTCGCGAACGCGCGCAGCGGGTGCACCAGCACGTGCACCTCGCCCGCGGTGACCTCCGAGGCGTGCGGCGCCGAGGTCAGCACGACCGCTGCCTCGATCACGCGGTCGCCGCCCTCGTGCAGATAGATCACCCGCTTGATCGGCCGGCGGTGGCTCGCCACCTGCTCGAGATCGTCGAACAGCGCCGGGTAGACCTCGGGCAGCGCCGAGTCGCGCAGCTCGAGCCCACCGGCGTCGCCGGCCGCGCCGACGAACTCGAGGAACGCCGCGTTCGCCGCGCGCACCCGGCCGGTGCGTGGATCGACCGAGGCCAGCGGCAGCGGCACCGCGCCGAATACCTCGGCGGCGGCCTTGAGCCGGTGATCGAGCTCGCGCCGCTCGCGGGTAGCCTCGGGGGCCGGCGCGCGGCGGCGGCCGGCCTGGTCCATGCCCAGCATGCCCATCAGCGCGCGCAGCTCGTACAGGAACGAGGGCACGTCGGGGTGGCGGCCCGCCGGATCCTTGGCGGTCGCGCGGGCGACCAGGGCGTCCGCGCGCTCGTCGAGTGCATCGGCGCAGTGGCGCGACGGCGGCGGCACGGCGACCTCGCGGTGCTGGCGGAACACCTCGCGGACCTCGCCCACGAACGGCAGCCGGCCGGTCAGCAGCTCGTACAGCACGATCCCGAGCGCGTAGATGTCGCTGGCCTGGGTCGCCGGCGCGCCGTCGATCCGCTCGGGCGCGATGTACTCCGGCGTGCCGTCGATCCCGTCGAGGCGGCCGAGGTCGGGGCGGGCGAGCCCGAAATCGAGCAGCTTGACCAGCCGGCGCTGCGCGGTGGTGCG
>JBQCJR010000384.1:0-7177 GCA_051952595.1 Kofleriaceae bacterium | reverse complement strand
GCGCCGCGCTCGGCGGCATCGACCGCGAGCCACTCGCCGGCCAGCTCGCGCACCGCGGGGTGGTTCTCGACCAGCATCGGCACCGAGCGGAGCAGCAGGCGTGCGGTGTCGGCGTCGCCGCGCCCGGCGGCCACCAGCGCGGTGGCGACGACCTCGGCGTCGCCGAGCGGCGCGCGCGTGGTGCGCACCCGCTCGAGCCAGGCCTCGCCGGCGGGCGACGGCGCGTGCGCGAAGGCCCACGCCGCGCTGCACAGCCCGACCGCCTCGGCGTCGCGGCCGGCCAGGCCGATCCGGCCGAGGTAGAACGCCGGGCGCACCCAGCCGCGCGGCGCGGCGACGTGGCGGACCAGCCCGCGCGCGACGAACGGCAGCAGCGCGATCGACGCGAACAGCAGCCCGACCCACCACAGCCCGGCCTGCCACAACACGCGGACCACCACGGCTCCGATCGCGACCACCACGGCCGCGGTGAGCGCGGCGACCGCCGACCACGCCAGGTGCCTCCAGGTGCGGTCGCGGCGGCGCGCGTCGAGCGCGTGGCGATGCAGCCAGATCAGCAGCAGGTACGGCAGCGCGCGGATCCGGAGCGCGCGGATCCCGAGGCGCGGGCGCAGCGGGAGGCGCGGCATCATGGCCTCCAGCCGAGCGCGCGGCGCAGGCCGGGGCAGGGCGACGCGCTCGGCGGCGCGGCGGGAGCGGGACCCGCCGGTGGCGCGGCGCCCGCGGTCGGCGCGTGGCGCGCCCACAGCTCGGCGATCAGCCGGCGCGATGGATCGCGCAGCGCGGCCACCGCGGCGCGCACGGCCTCGGCGGTCCGCGGCTGCGGGCCGAGCGGCGTGGCGTACGTGCCGGCGTCGGCGAACCCGAGCTCGAGCATGCCGAGCAGCTTCTGCGCCTCGCGCTCGATCTCGATCCGGGTCGCGTCGGGCGCCACCGCGAGCACGAAGAACGGGTTGTCGGCGATCATCGCGTCACCGGACCCCGGAGTCGAAGCCCTTCTTGCGCGCCTCGCTGTCCTCGGGGAGCAGCTGCCACAGCGCCTTGACCACCCGGCGCAGCTCCTCGAGATCGCCGCGCTCGAGCGCGCGCTTGCCCTCGCCGACCAGCCGCTGCGCGCGCGGCAGATCGCGCATCGACGCCATCTCCGACGCCGCGTCCTCGAAGTAGCCCTCCCACGCATCGGGTGTGCGGTTGTACGCCGCGGTCGACAGCCGCACCGCGAGCCGCATCTGGCGCTCGAGCTCGGCGGCGTCCTTGTCGCGGCGCGCGCGCTCCATCGCCGCGAGCACGTCCTGGAGCAGCGCGCGCTCGGCCTCGGTGCCGTGCATGCCGACCAGCGACGACGCCGCGATCGCGGTGGTGCGCGCCTCCTCGTCGAGCTCGGGCCACTTGCGCGCCAGATCCGCCTCGGCCATCGTCGCGTCGACATCGAGCAACGCGCGGCGGGCGCGCTGGGCGGCATCGGCGTCGCCGCCGTGCGCCGCGTCGATGTCGCGCTCGGCCTCGGCGAGCCGCGCCTCGATCCGATCGAGCTTCTCGATCACCTGGCCGAGGCCGCGACGGAACGCGTCGATCCGCAGCTCCATCAGCTGGCGGCGCAGGTCGCGCAGCGACGCGTCGAGCGCCTCGGGCGCGGCGTCGGGGACCAGCAGGTGCGCGACGTGCTCGAACACCTGCTCGATCGACGGAACCAGGGCGCGCGCGGAGAGCCGGCCGCCGCGGTCGAGCTCGATCGTCACCTCGACCGCCGAGCCGGTCGGCACCGTGTCGGTGACCCGGTCGCCGCCGATGTCGAGCGTGCCGACCAGGCGGCACAGGTGGGCCTGGCCGAGCTCGCCCTGCACTATCGGGATGCGCAGCACGCTCTCCGAGCTGCCCCGGGCGACCGTCTCGATCGTGTGGTGAGTGAACGTGCGGCGCGCCGGCAGCGGCGCCCCGCGCTCGAGATAGACCTGGACGTGGCCACTCGCGAGCGCGACGCCGAGCGTGCGCGACAGCGGCGGATCGCCGATCGTCAGGCCCTGCACGATCGTGAGCGCGGGCGGGCTGACCGCGACCCGCTCGCCGGTCGCGGTGCGTGCGTCGAGCTCGAACGTGCACGCGCGGCGCGGCAACAGGGTCACGCTGGTGAGGAACGTGCCGTCGGCGGCGATCGCCACGTCGCCGCTCGACCAGCCGCCGTCGCTGCGCCGCAGCACCAGCTTCGCCGGCGGCTCGCTGCCCACGAACTTGCCGACCACGTGAGGGGTCAGATCCGCCGACACCGCCGGGTACTGCAGCCACACCTGGCGGCCGGTCGGCGGCGCGGCCGAGCGCGCGCGGCCATCGAGCCCCGCGGTCGCGGCGTACAGCGCGGCGCCCTGGGCGACCAGCGTCATCGGATCGTGGCCCTCGGCGATCGTGGTCTCGAGCCGCGCGGCCACCCGCTGGCGCACCATCGGCATCACCGTCGGCCCACCGACCAGCACCAGCCGGGCGAGCCGGCCGGCCCCGAGGCCGTGCGAGGCCAGCAGGCGCAGGCAGACCTCGATCGCGCGATCGACCAGCGGCGCGCACAGCCGATCGATCGTCGCGCGATCGAGCTCGAGATCGACGTCGACGTCCCGGCCATCGATCGAGAGCGGCTGGGCGAGCGAGACCTGGGCGCGGTCGTTGCGCGACAGCTCGATCTTGGCGTCCTCGGCGGCGAGCCGGAGCGCGCGCAGCGCCGCGGCGTGGTCCGGGTTGTTGCGGCGCGGCACCACCGCGAGCTGCGCGGCGAGGTGCTCGGTGATCGCCCAGTCGAAGTCGCGCCCGCCGAGGAAGTTGTCGCCGTCGTGGCCGACCACGCGGAGCAGCCCGTCGCGGGTCTCGAGCAGCGAGGCATCGAACGTGCCGCCGCCGAGGTCGAACACCAGCCAGCTGCCGCCGCCGTCGTCGTCCGCCCGCCAGCCCGCCGCGAGCGCCGACGCGATCGGCTCCTGGAGCAGCTCGACGCGCTCGAACCCGGCGAGCCGGGCCGCCTCGGAGGTGGCCGCGCTCTGCGGCAGCTCGAACAGCGCCGGCACCGAGATCACCGCGCGATCGATCGACGCGCCGAGCTGGTCCGCGATGTCCTGGCGGAGCGCCTTGAGCACCTCCGCCGAGAGCTCCTCGGGCTTGCGGGTGATCCCGGCGAGCGGGAACCCGATCGGCTTGCCGGTGCCCATCAGCCGCTTGAACTCGGCCGCGGTGTTAGCCGGATCCTGCTCGAGGAACCGGCGCGCGCGGGTGCCCACGGTGACCCGCGATTGCCGGTCGATCCGCACCACCGAGGGCGTCACCGTGGCGCCCTGGGCGTTGCGCACCACGCTCACCCGCTCGCCGTCGAACACCGCCGCGGCCGAGTTCGTGGTCCCCAGATCGATCCCGACATAGAGCGGACTGTCTGACACGGCACCCAGTCTAGCCTGGATGCCTCGCCGGACGCCCCCGATCCTTCGGTCCCGCTCCGCGCGACACGTTCGCTTCGCGTCCGTCCGCCGCTGCGCGCGGGTGACGGATTGCGCGCCGCTCTGGCGGGCGCGTTGTACGCGGCGCGAACACCTGCGCACGTTCCGTGCACCTGGGAGTTTCCTCACGTTCACACGCGGATCGCCAAATCCCGCACGCGGCCGCGGGGTCGCGGGCGATCTCGGTGGAACACCGGCTGCATTTGCGGCCGGCGTCTTGTCCGTCGCCGTTGCCCGTCGAAGCGTTCCGGTGCTCCCCATCTTGCTCGGCCTCGCGATCGCCGCGCTGGCGGTGGGGCTCAGCCTGCGCGGCTGGAGCTTCTATCGTCTGTCGCTCGAGGACCGCGTCGAGCACCCCGAGTTCCGGGTGCTGCGGCCGAGCGGCAGCCTCGGCAACGGCTACGGCTGGATCGCCGCGATGCTGGTGGTGCTCAACCTGAGCTACCTGGTGCGCCGGCGGCTCGGGACCGCGCGGCTCGGCCGGATGAAGATCTGGCTCGATGTGCACGTCGCGACCGGGCTGACCGCCGCGCTCCTGGTCTCGTTCCACTCGGCGTTCCAGCTCCGCTCGCCGCTCGCGTCGCTGAGCGCGGCGAGCCTGGCGATCGTCGTGGCGACCGGGCTGATCGGCCGCTACCTGTACGCGCTGTCGCCATCGGGCACGCGGGAGCGGGTGCGCGGCGCGCTCGACGCGCTCGAGGCGGCGCTGCCCGGGCACCGCGACGCGGTCGCCGACGTGCTGGCCGTCCACCCCGGTCCGATCGTCCCGGCGAACGCGTCGCTGCTGCGCAGCCTGCTCGCCGTGCCGCGGTGGCGGCGCGCGGGGCGGGCGCGCCGGGCCGCGATCGCGAGCGTGCTGCCGCCGCGCGGCACGATGGATCCGATCGAGCGCGCGGCCGCCCGCGAGATGGCCACGGCCGCCGCGGCCGAGGCGCGCGCGAGTGGGGTCGCGGCGCTGCTGCGAGCGTGGCGCGGCCTCCACCGGTTCTTCGCGCTGGTCATGCTGGCCGCGGTGCTGCTGCACGGCGGCGTTGCCTGGTACTACGGGTACCGCTGGATCTTCGCGTGAGCGCGCGACGGAGCGCGGCCCGGATCGCCGCCTGGATCTGCGCGGTCGCCGCGTGGCTGGTCGCGCCGGGAGCGGCGGGCGCCCAGGTGCTGTCGCCGGGGGCGCTGTCGAAGGCGCACGCGTCGCTCGACACCGACGACGACTGCGCGAAGTGCCACGAGTCGGGGCGCCGCGTCGCCGCGCGGGCGTGCCTCGCGTGCCACCAGGACCTCGCGAGCGAGCTCGCCGCGAACCGCGGGCTACACGGCAAGCAGTACCAGGGCAAGCCGTGCGAGGACTGCCACGTCGAGCACCTCGGGCGCAACTCGAAGCTGGTGCGCTGGCCCGGCGGCGCGATGGACAAGCTGGATCACGCGCTCACCGGCTATCGCCTCGACGGCGGGCACGCGGGCCGGCGCTGCCTCGATTGCCACAAGAAGACCTCGCCGCTCGGCAAGCCGCAGTTCCTCCAGACCTCGACGGCGTGCGCGAGCTGCCACCGCGATCCTCACCAGCGGCGGTTCGGCAACGACTGCCAGCGCTGCCACTCGATCACCAAGTGGGACGCGTTCGATCGCAAGGCGTTCGATCACGCGCTCGCGACGTTTCCGCTCACCGGCAAGCACACCGCCGTGGGCTGCGAGAAGTGCCACGGCGCGCCGCCGAAGTGGAAGCCGCTCGCCGCGCAGGGCTGCGATAACTGCCACGCCGATCCACACGCCGGGCGGTTCGCGCCCAAGCCGTGCGCGAGCTGCCACGAGACCACCGGGTGGGCCGGCGCCGCCGAGCGGATGCGCGGCTCGCACCCCAAGCTGTCGCTCGCCGGCGGCCACGCGAAGGTCGCGTGCAAGACCTGCCACGATCGAGGCACCGCGCGCGCGCCTTCGAAGGGTGGGGCGTGTGCGAGCTGCCACGCGCCGGTGCACATCGCGCCGTTCGGAGATCGCTGCCAGACCTGCCACGGCGGGATCCGCTGGCTCGGGCTGCCCGAGTCGGTCGGACGCGAGGCGCACGCGCGGACCCGCTATCCGCTCGAGGGCGCGCACGCGAACGGGCGATGCGCCGGCTGCCATCCCACGACCACCCCGGTGGCCAAGCGCTATCGCGGGCTCGCGTTCGATCGCTGCGCGAGCTGCCACGCCGACGTGCACCAGGGGGCGTTCCGCGCGCGCGACAACGGCGAGTGCGCGCAGTGCCACCGGATCGGCGGGTTCGCGCCGACGACGTTCGGGCTCGACCTCCACGCGACGACCCGGTTCCCGCTCGCCGGCAAGCACGCCGCGACGCCGTGCCTCGGGTGCCATCCGAGATCGGGCGCGGGCCCGCGCTCGTTCACCGTGGCGGCGACGGCGTGCGCCGATTGCCATCAGAACCCACACGGCACGCAGTTCGCCGGGGAGATGGCGCGCGGCGGGTGCGCGACCTGCCACGACCCCGCGGACTGGCGCAGGCCGCGGATCGATCACACCGCGTGGCCGCTCACCGGCGCGCACGCCCGCGCCGCGTGCGCCGGGTGCCACGGCGATCGCGCCCAGGGGGCGGAGCCCGCCGCGTACCGCGGGATCCCGCGCAGCTGCGAAGGCTGCCACGACGACGTGCACGCGGGGCAGTTCCGGCAGAGCGCGCCGGTGCGCGCGTGCGAGGACTGCCACCGCACCGAGTCGTTCGCGATCGCGCGGACGTTCGATCACGCGGCGACCAAGTTCCCGCTCGCCGGCAAGCACGCCCAGACCGCGTGCGCGGCGTGCCACCCGAAGGCGCAGCTGCGCGATGGCTCGACCGCGGTGCGCTGGCGGCTCGGCTACACGCAGTGCAAGGACTGCCACGCGAGCCCGCACCGGGAGGTGCCGTGATGCGATCGAGGAGCTCAGGACGGCTCGCGAGCTTGGCGCTGGCGCTGGCGCTCGTGCTCGTCGGCAGCGCGCTCGCCGCGCCGGCGACGCTGACGATGCGCCGGCCGGCGCCGGGCGCAGCGGGGGCGGCGGGCTCGCCGGGCGCCGCGCCGGGGGGCGCCGCACCTGGCACCACGTCTGGCGCGTCGCCGTCGGCTGCGCCGGCGAGCAGCGCCGCGCACGGCGGTGCGATCGGAGACATGGATTGCTCGACGTGCCACACCCCCGCCGGCTGGGGGCTCGGCGCGGGCGCGGGGGCCAGCGGCTTCGATCACGACCGCACCGGGTTCCCGCTGCGCGGCGCCCACGTCCAGCGGACCTGCGCGAGCTGCCCCACCGGCGCCGCGAAGCCGCTGCCGCGCTGCGAGAGCTGCCACCGCGATCCACACCAGGGGCGCAACGACGGCGGCTGTGCCGAGTGCCACACCACGACCGCGTGGGCCGATACCGGTGCGCTCGAGCGCCACCGCCGCACCCGCATGCCGCTGACCGGCGCGCACGCGACGCTCGACTGCGTGGCGTGCCACCGCCGCCAGGGCGAGCGCACGTGGAGCGATGTGCCGCGCGACTGCATCGGCTGCCACCAGAAGGACTACCACCGCGCCGATGTGCACCCGGTGCACGACGGGCGCGCGGGCGGCGCGCCGCTGCCGCGCGACTGCGGCCAGTGCCACCGGACCACCGCGTGGAGCCCGGCGGTGATCGTCTCCGGCGCGCTGCCGCGGATCGGCGCGCGGCCCGCCGATCACGACGCGTGGTTCGTGTTG
>JBQCJR010000383.1:0-2733 GCA_051952595.1 Kofleriaceae bacterium | reverse complement strand
CGCATCGTCTGGGCGTGTGGGCTGCGCGGCGGCACGACCACCACCAGGCGCGGCGGCGGAGGCGGCACGGTGGTCGCGGTGCGCGGCGCGGCGGGGATCGGCGGCGGCGGTGGGATCCAGGCGACCGGCGGCGCGTCGACGGCGGGCTCGTCGAGCTCCTCGATCTCGTCGATCGACATCGCCTCGGCGGGCTCGGCATCGGCCGGCTCGGCGGCCGACTCGGGGCGATCGGCAGCCTCGGCGGCCGGCGCGGGGCTCACGGCCTCGGCGGAGGCGGAGGGCTCGGCTGCGCTCGTGGCACCGGCCTCGACCGGCTCGGCGACCGGCTCCAGATCCTCGGGCCCCGGCTCCTGGGCCGCGGGCACGCCATCGGAGATCGCCGGGTCGGCGTCGAGATCGATGTCGATCGACCCGGCCGCGTCGACGTCGGACTCGACCGCATGCAGCATCGGAGGCTCGGACAGGGGCGCGGGCGCGGGCGCCGGGCCCGGGGCCAACGCGCTCTCCGACTCCGGCTCCGCCAGCGGCGCCGGCTCGTGCGCCGCGGACGCGGTCTGGGCGAGCGCAGCGGGCACGCCCGCGAGCGCGAGATCGTCGTCGCCCTCGTCGTCCTCGGCGCTCGCCATCATCGCGTCGATCCGCGCGGCGAGCGAGGTACGGGCCCGGTCGGGCGAGTCGACGGCGGAGGGGTCTGCCGATGCTCCGTGCGCGCCCTCGTGAACCGCGCCCGGATCAGAGTCTTCAGGTGCTGATCCCAAGCGACGCAACGATCGCGTGCCCCGCGCGATGTGTCAACGCAGGGCGTCGTCGTTCCCGGAGGTTGGCCGACGTTTTGCGAGGAGGCTCGGTTGCGCGGACGTCGTGCGACGCATACACCAGGCGCCGTGCACACGCCTCTTCACCTCGGTGACGATCCCCTGACCCTCGAAGCCATCGCGGAGGTCGCGCGCGGCGGACGGCGGGTCGAGATCGGCGAGCGCGCGCTCGCCGCGATGGTGCGCGCCCGCCAGGTCGTCGACCGCGTGGTGGCCGGCGGCGACGCCGCGCCCGCCGTCTACGGCGTCAACACCGGGTTCGGCGCGCTCGCCGAGGTCCGGATCTCGTCCGCCGAGGTCACCCGGCTCCAGCAGAACCTGGTGCGCTCGCACGCCGCGGGCGTCGGCCAGCCGCTGCCGCGCGAAGCCGTGCGCGCGATGATGCTGCTGCGCGCCGCGGTGCTCGCGACCGGCCGCAGCGGCGCGCGCCCGGTGTGCTGCCAGCGCCTGTGCGAGCTGCTCGCCGCCGGTGTCCACCCGGTGATCCCCGCGCGCGGCTCGGTGGGCGCGTCCGGCGACCTCGCCCCGCTCGCGCACCTCGCGCTCGGCATGATGGGCGAAGGCGACGCCGAGTACCAAGGCGAGACGATGCCCGCCGCCGAGGCGCTGCGCCGCGCCGGGCTGTCGCCGCTCGTGCTCGAGGCCAAGGAAGGCCTCACGCTGCTCAACGGCACCCAGCACATGACCGCGATCGGCGGGCTCGCGCTGCACGACGCCGACGCCACCTGCCGGATCGCCGATCTCGCCGGCGCGCTCTCGCTCGAGGCGCTCAAGGGCACCGCGCGCGCGTTCGACGAGCGGGTCGTCGGCGCCCGCCCCCACCCCGGCCAGATCGCCGTCGGCGCGGTGCTCCGCGAGCTGCTCGCCGGCTCGGAGATCGCCGAGTCGCACAAGGACTGCGGCAAGGTCCAGGATCCGTACTCGCTGCGCTGCATGCCGCAGGTCCACGGCGCCAGCCGCGACGTGCTCGCGTTCGCGCGCAGCGTGCTCGAGCGCGAGGCCGCCAGCTCGACCGACAACCCGCTCGTGTTCGTCGATGGCCCCGAGGGCGACGAGATGATCAGCGGCGGCAACTTCCACGGCCAGCCGGTCGCGCTCGCGCTCGACGCCGCCGCGATCGCGGTCGCCGAGCTCGCGAACATCAGCGAGCGCCGGATCGAGCAGCTGGTCAACCCACACCTGTCGAGCGGCCTGCCGGCGTTCCTCGCGCCCGACAGCGGGCTCAACTCCGGCTTCATGATCGCCCAGGTCAGCGCCGCCGCGCTGGTCTCGGAGAACAAGGTGCTCGCCCACCCCGCGTCGGTCGATTCGATCCCGTCGTCGGCCGGCCGAGAGGACCACGTCTCGATGGGCGCGACCGCCGCGCTCAAGCTCGCGATGATCCACGACCACGTCCGCACGGTGCTCGCGATCGAGCTGCTGTGCGCCGCCCAGGGCCTCGACCTGCGCCGCCCGCTGCGCAGCACCCCGCGGCTCGAGGCCGCGCACGCCGCGATCCGCGCCCGCGTGCCGGCGATGATGACGGATCGCCCGCTCGCCCCGGACATCGCGGCGGTGCGCGCGCTGATCGACGACGGCTCGCTGCTCGCGGCCGCCGGGCTGTAGCCCGAGCCGCCTCGCGCTCACCGGTACGGGTGCGACTTCTTGTCCTTGGGCAGCCGGCCGGCGCGGTGCAGCGCGTCGCGCAGCACGTACTCGATCTGCGCGTTGAGGCTGCGCAGGTCGTCGGCCGCCCACTTCTGGAGCGCCTCGATCACCGCCGGGTCGCAGCGGAGCAGGAACGCCTTGCGGTCCGCCACGGGCGCTCCTAGTAGAGCGTTCCGGCGTTGACGATCGGCTGCGTCGAGCGCTCGCCGCACAACACCACAAGAAAGTTCTAGAACATAGCGGCCTTGTGCTCCGGGTGGTGCTCGACGAC
>JBQCJR010000382.1:0-4908 GCA_051952595.1 Kofleriaceae bacterium | reverse complement strand
ACATGGGGCAGCGCGGTCGAGCTCACCATCGCGAGCCGGTCGCCCTTGAACGCGAACCCGATCGCGCCGCCGATCACGCGCACGCCGCCAGACCGCTGCACGAACCCGACGCTGCGCACGTCGCGGTTGCGCGACAGCGCGTTCGACACCAGCTCGAAGTCGGAGACGCTCGCGCCGGGGGCGAGCAGCGCGAGGTGCGACGCGAGGAACTCGCGAGCCGCGCGCTCGGCGACCGCCGGGTCGGACACCGCGCCCGCGGCCGACGGGCCATTCCCCCAGAGCCGGAGCGGCACGTCGGTGTCGTCGTCCCACACCGCGGTCCAGCCGGCGAGCCCCGCCGACGCGAGCCGGTGATCGCGAACGAACGAGGTCGCGCGATAGGTGCGCGGCGCCTGTCCCGCGTGGACGATCGCGCCCTCGCCGTCCTTGGGACGGACCACCGCCTCACTGGGTTGCGAAAGGCCGGCCACCACGGCAGCCGCGAGTCCAACTGTGCGCAAACGCATCGAGTGCCTCCGTTTTCGGACCCGCATCAGACACGTCCTCGCCGCGCGTTACCAGGGTGGCGGCCATGACATTTGTTGAGGGCGGTGCGCCTCGCGTACCTCGGCGCCAGCGATTTCCTCGCATCACAGCGCGCGGCGCGCTGCGTCGATGTCGCTGCGAATCTGCGCGAGCAGCGCGTCGACCGAATCGAACTTGAGCTCGTCCCGGATCCGGGCGACGAACGTGGTGCGGACCTGCTGGCCGTAGAGATCGCCGTCCCAGTCGAGCACGTGGACCTCGAGCACGAGCTTGCCGTCCTCGACGAACGTCGGGTTGGTGCCGAGGCTGGCCACGCCGGGCATCACCTGGCCGGCGGCGCGGAGCGTCACCGCGTAGATCCCGGGGGCGATCGGGAGATCGCTGGCGGTCTCGATGTTCGCCGTCGGCACGCCGATCGCGCGGCCGCGCTTGGCGCCGTGGACGACCACGCCGTCGACGTCCCACCGCCGGCCGAGCAGGCGCTCGGCGGCCGGCAGATCGCCGGCGCGCAGGTACCCGCGGATCCGGCTCGACGACACCACCTCGCCGCCGATCTCGACCGGCGCGAGGATCTCGACGTCGAGCCCGGCGCGCGCGCCGTGTGCGACCAGGGTCTGGGTGGTCCCCGCGCGCTCGCGGCCGTAGCTGAAGTCGTAGCCCACCACCACCGCGCGGGCGCGCAGCGCGCCGATCAGGATCTCGTCGACGAACGCGTCCGGCGCGCGCCCCGCGAGCTCGCGCGAGAACGGCTCGACGACCACCGCGTCGAGCCCCGCGTCGGCCAGCAGCTCGAGCCGGCGGTCCAGCGTGCCGAGCATCGGCGGCGCGCCGCGCGGCGACAGGATCGCCGCGGGATGGGGGTCGAAGGTGAGCGCGACCGAGCGCACGCCGTGGATCGCCGCGAGCGCGCGCGCGCGATCGATCAGCGCGCGATGGCCGGCGTGGACGCCGTCGAAGTTGCCGATCGCGATGGCCGCGCCCTCCCATCCGGGCGCGCTGCGATATCCGCGTACGATGTCCACGCCGAGACGTTAGCGCGAAGCGTGGTGAACCGAAACGCGGTGCTCCCGCTCGATCGCCGTCCACGCCGGAGGGGCCAACAGCAGCGCGCCCGCCGTCGCACCCACCACCGCCTGGCCCGACGGGATCCGGATCGCACCGGCGAACCGCACGAGCGCCAGGCCGGCCGCCACCGCGGCGATCCCGAACGTGGTCGGCCCCGAGGTTCCCGCGCGCAGATCGACGAGCAGCGCGCCCGCGGCGCACGAGAGCAGCGCCAGCTCGGCCAGCCTGAGCCTCAGGATCCCGGCGAGCCCGGCGAGCGCCGCGACCGCGGTGAGCGGCCCCAGCCCGTCGCCGATCGAGCCCAGCATCGCCGCCGGCGCGACCGGCCGAGGCGCGCCGCCGTACCAGGCCGCGCCGAGCGACGCCAGCGAGCCCGATCGCGCCAGGCCCGCCGCGATCGCGAGCGCGCAGGCGATCGCGCCCGCGATCGGGACCGCGAGGATCCAGCGCGGCCGCTGCCACGGCGCGATCACCAGCCGCCACCCGGCGAGCGGGATCAGCGCCGCCGCCGCCGGCTCGAGGATCGCCGCCACCGTCGCGGGTAGCATCGCCACCACCGGCGACCGAGTCGGCTTCGCCAGCTCCGCGCAGGTCCAGCCAATCGCGGCGAGCGCGACGAACGCGGCGCCGTGGCCGAGCACCCCGCCGTGCTCGAGGATCGAGATCACCGCGAGCAGCGGCGCGATCGCCGCGCCCACCAGCGCCGCCGCCGAGTCGCCCGCGAGCGTGCGGATCGCTCCCGCCAGCCCCGCCCCCGCGAGCCCCGCCGCGATGCCCTCCCCCGGCGTCGCGCCCAACCCGAGCGCTGCGCCCGCCGCGGCGAGCGCCATCACCGGGATGATGATCCAGGACCGCACCGCATGACGCTACGGATCGCCGCGCGCGGGGGCAAATTTCCTCGCCAGCCGCGGCGCGACTGGCGAGGAACGTCGCGGAGATCTCGCGCTATCCTCGGTCATGATGGCGACCGCGCACAGCCACCAGCCGGCTCCTCCGGCCGCCGACCAGCGGTTCGTGCTCCATGGCGTGCCGTGGTGGACGTACGTCGCGCTACGGGACGCGCTGGACGACCGGTCCGGGCTGAGGATGACGTACCTGAGGGGGACGCTGGAGCTGATGAGCCCGTCGACGCTGCACGCGGATGCCAAGAAGATCATCGCTCGCCTGATCGAGGTCTGGGCGATGGAGCACGATGTCGACCTGCGCGGGTTCGGCGGCGCGACGTTTCGCCGCGAGGCCAAGGAGCGCGGCCTCGAGCCCGACGAGTGCTACAAGCTCGGCAAGCTCGACGAGGACGGCGTCCCCGACATCGCGATCGAGGTGATCGTCTCGAGTGGCTTCGTCGACAAGATGGAGGTCTACGCGGGGCTCGCCGTCCCGGAGGTCTGGGAGTGGCGCCCGGCGACCGGTGCGCTGGCGGTGCACCGGCTGATCGACGGTCGCTACGAGCGGCGCGAGCGCAGCGAGGTCCTTCCGGAGCTCGATCTCGGCGAGCTGTCGCGGTTCGTGCAGCCCGGCGAGAATCAGACCCGGCTGGCCAAGGCGTACCAGGCGGCGCTGCGCGCGCGCTGAACGACGCACGCACGCGCGATCGATCCATCGGTCATCGATCATCGCAGGAGCTCGGCGGCGCGACGGGTTGGACGGGCTTGCAGCGCACAGTATGCTCTCGCGTCCGCGTGGCCTGGTCCTCCTCTGTCCGTTCGCGGCTGGCGACCACCGGTCGCTGGCTCGCCCCCAGCCTGGTGTGTGCGTGCGCCGGCACGCTCGCGGCCGGACTCGTCGAGGGGCTCGAGCTCGGCGGGCTCGCCGGCGCCGCGGCGGCGACCGGGTTCCTCGGCCTGCTCGCGATCCCGGCGCTGTTCGCGCTCGGCGTCGCGGTCCGCGCGATCTACGCGGCGTGGCGCCCACGCGTGGTGCTCGACGGCCTGATCGAGGAGGATGGCGCGGCGCCGCGGCTCGCCGGCTGGGCCGCGATGATGTTCTTCGGCACGCTCGGGCTGGCGTGGGCGATGTTCCAGGGCACCTGGCTGCTCGCGTCGTGGACCGCGTTCAAGCCGATGACGCTCGGCTTCGCGCAGCCGGTGCTCGCCGTGGGAGCCGCGCTCGTGCTGGTCGCGATCTCCCGCCCCGGCGCGTCGCTGTTCGCGTGGATCGCGCGCCGGATCGATCGGCGCTGGCGCCGCGGCGGCCGGCGCACGCTGCTCCGCCCGTGGCCGATCTTCGCCGGCACCGGCGCGCTCGCGCTCGCGACCACCTACGCGCTGTGGCTCTGGATCGTCCGCCCGCGGCTCGGCCCCGTGGATACCAGCCTGCTCCACGGCCCCGCCGCCGCCCTCGTGGTCACCGCGCTCGGCCACGCCGCGTGGCGAGCGCTGCGCGGCCGCCTCCGTCCGATCGCCGGGGTCGCGATCGCCGCGGCCACCGCGGCCGCCGTCGCGTACGCCGCGATCGCGGTGCGCACGCGACCGTCGCTCGCGCTCCAGCTCGGGGGCGATCAGCCGCTCGCCGGGCTCGCGATCGAGCGGCTGTTCGAGCTCGACGAGATCCGCGCGCGGATCTCGCTCACCGAGTTCCGCCCGGTCGCTCGCCCCGGCGCGCCGCACCCCGACATCGTGCTGATCACGATCGACACCGTGCGCGCGGATCGCACGCCGCCGTACGGTGGCCCCGCCGAGATGCCCGTGCTCCAGCAGCTCGGGCAGCGCGGCACCGTGTTCGTGAACGCGTTCGCGCCGAGCAACGTGACCCGGCGCTCGATCCCGTCGATGATCACCGGGCTGCAGCCCAACCGGATCCGCGGCCGCGTCGTCGGCTGGGCGCTGCGCATCGATCCCCGCCACGTGCTCGTCGCCGAGCGGCTGCGCGCCGGCGGCTACGAGACCGCCGGGTTCATGTGCTGCAAGGGGTTCTGGGGCGCCGAGGCGCGCACCGGCCTCGGACGCGGCCTCGAGCACGTCGAGATCGAGCCCGACGGCCTCGCGCTCGCCAAGCGCGCCCGCGCCTGGCTCGAGGCGCGCGAGCGCTCCGGGACGCGCAAGCCGCTGTTCCTGTGGATGCACGTCCTCGAGCCCCACAACTGGACCATCACCGGCGGCGAGGTCCGCAGCGAGAGCGACAAGCGCAAGATCTACGATCGCACGCTCACCGCGAGCGACGCGATGCTGCGCGAGGTGCTGAGCGCGTTCGCCGACCGCCCCGCCGACCAGGCGCCGATCTCGATCGTCACCGCGGACCACGGCGAGTCGCTCGGCGATCACGGCGCGCCGTACCACTCGACCGATCTGTACAACTCCAACCTGTCGGTGCCGTTCGTGA
>JBQCJR010000381.1:0-5456 GCA_051952595.1 Kofleriaceae bacterium | reverse complement strand
TGGATCGCGCGATCCACGCCACCGACGCGCACGACCAGTTCCCCGATGCCGTCCACCCGATCCCGCTGCTCTCGTCGCTGTCCGAGGCGGCGTTCCGCCGGGTGCTCGGCACGCTGGTGCTGCGGCGGCTGCCGGCCGACGCGCTGGTGATCCGCGAGGGCGAGCCCGGCCAGTCGTTCTTCTTCGTCGCCGGTGGCCGGCTCCGGGTGTTCGCGACCGACGGGCTCGGCCGGCAGACCGAGCTGGCGCAGCTCGGCGAGGGCGCGGTGTTCGGCGAGATGGCGCTGCTCGGCGCGCAGCCGCGCTCGGCGAGCGTCGCGTGCCTCACCGAGGTCGATCTGCTCGAGGTCGGGCGGCAGTCGCTCGCGTCGCTCGCCGACGAGCTCGGCGCGGTGGCCGAGGCGCTGCACGGGTTCACGCGCGAGCGGCTGCTCGGCAACCTGATGGCGACCAGCCCGCTGTTCCGGCCGTTCAATCGGATGCAGCAGCGCGACCTGCTGCGCCGGTTCACCAGCCACGACGTCGCGCCGGGCACCGTGATCATCCACGAGGGCGAGGAGGGCCGCGGGTTGTTCGTCGTGCTGTCGGGCGAGCTCGATGTCTCGCGGCGCGGAGCCGATGGCGCCTCGATCCCGCTCGCCGGGCTGCGCACGGGCGAGGTGTTCGGCGAGATGGCGCTGCTCCGAAATGCCCGCACCACCGCGACCGTGGTCGCGCAGCGCCCGGCGACCGTGCTGTTCCTCGCGCGCTCCTACGTGGATCGGGTCGTCGACGCGGTGCCCGAAATCAGGAACTATCTCGAAGCGTTGGCCGAGGATCGCGAGATCGACAACCAGCTCCTGCTCGGCGAAGAAGACCCGCCGGCGGACGAGCTCGTGCTGGTCTGAGCGCGGGCGCGCGAGCGCCGCGACATCGGCGCGCACCAGCGGCCTCGGATCTCGACGGGCGGCGCTGACCCGCAGGCCATATACTGTGCGCCATGGACGAGCAACAGACCAAGCGGAGCGGTCCAGGGCGATTCCTGTGGCTGTTCGTGATCCTCGCGATCGTCGTGCTGTGGTGGTACTTCCGCCCCGACCGGTCGTCGCACGAGGACGCGGACGCGCAGTACTCGGCCGATGCCGCCGCCGCGGTGACCGACCCGGACGAGAT
Source organism: Kofleriaceae bacterium (assembly GCA_051952595.1). Classification (GTDB taxonomy): domain Bacteria; phylum Myxococcota_A; class Polyangia; order Haliangiales; family Haliangiaceae; genus JABFXX01. The sequence goes on along the minus strand of JBQCJR010000381.1, from coordinate 4,304 downwards.
CCTGGTCGATCTCAAGGACAACGCGACCCCGGATGCGATCGAGCGCGCCTACGGGATCGATCTGGTGCTCGTCTCGGATAGTGGCGCGGCCGCGCGCAGCAAGCTGTTCCGCGCGCGCGTCGATCCGGCCCAGCGCGACGCGATCATCGCCTCGCTCAGTAAGCGCTCGGACGTCGAGATCGCCGAGCCGGACGCGGTGGTCCAGCTCTCCCCGGGTGAGGAGGAGGTCCGCGCGCCGATCGCCGACCCCACCCATGAGGGGTTCCCCAACGATCCTCAGTACAAGTACCAGTGGCACCTCCGCCAGATCGGCATGCCCGACGCGTGGAAGCTCGCCGACGGCAACGGCGTGATCGTCGCGGTGCTCGATACCGGCGTCGCCTACGAGAAGTACGGCCGGTTCCACCAGGTCGAGGATCTCGCGGGCGTCACGTTCGTGAAGCCGTACGACTTCGTCGGCAACACCACGCACGCCAACGACGACCACGGCCACGGCACCCACGTGACCGGCACGATCGCGCAGGTCACCAACAACGGGATCGGCGTCGCGGGCGTCGCGCGCAACGTCCGGATCATGCCGCTCAAGGTGCTGTCGGGGAACGGCTCGGGCTCGGTCGGCGGGATCGCCGACGCGATCCGCTATGCCGCCGACAACGGCGCCAAGGTGATCAACATGAGCCTCGGCGGCGCGTTCCCGTCGAAGGTGCTGAAGAAGGCGGTCGCCTACGCCCACGCCAAGGGCGTCACCGTGGTGTGCGCCGCGGGCAACGAGAGCCGCGGCCGCGTGGGTTACCCGGCGGCCTACCCGGGCGCGATCGCGGTCAGCGCGACGCAGTACGACGAGGCCATCACGTTCTACTCGAACTACGGCAAGGACATCGACATCGCGGCGCCGGGCGGCAACACTCGCGTCGATCAGAACGGTGACGGCATGCCCGACGGCGTGTTGCAGAACACGATCGCGATCGGCGATCCGACCACGAGCGGCTACTACGGCTACATGGGCACGTCGATGGCGTCGCCGCACGTCGCCGGCGTGGCCGCGCTGGTGGTCGGCGAGGGCGTGACCGATCCGGACCGCGTCGAGAAGATCCTGAAGGACAGCGCGCGCAAGCCGCACAAGCAGGCCTACTCGAGCGATCGCTACGGCGCCGGCATCGTCGACGCCCCGGCGGCGGTCAAGAAGGCGCGCTCGCAGGGCGGCGGGTTCCAGCTCGCGCTGGGCGCGCTGATGGCCGGCGCGGTCGCCGCCTCGGCGCGTCGCCGCGGCCTCGGCGTCAAGCTCGGCTGGAGCTACCTCGCCGGCATGGTGGTCGGCGCATCGGGTCTGTTCTTCCTACCGTACCTGGCGCCGGCCCTGTCCTCGACGCCGGTGGTCTACGCGCTGACCCACGGCCTGCCGTCGTGGGACCTCTCGGTGCTCGGCCCGAGCGGCCACGGCAATGCGCTGTTCTTCAGCGCGCTGGTGCCGCTCGCGCTGCTCGCGGTCGGCTACGGCGTGCGCCGGCTGCGCGCGCCGCTCGCTGGCCTCGCGGTGGGCGTCGCCGCGCACCTGGCGTTCTTCGCCGCGGTGCCGCTGACCCAGGTGAACGTCCCATCGGCGTTCGGCCTCGGGACGCTGTGGCTCGCGGTGAACGCGCTGATCTGCCTCGGCGCGGCGCGGCTGGCGCTCCGTCGCTAGAGACCGGCAGCGACCCATCGCACACCGACAGGGGAGGCCCACGCGGCTCCCCTGTTCGCGTTTCGGCGTATGCTCGCGCCGTGCCCCGGCATCGGATCTCGATCGCGCGCGAGCAGTACAAGGTCTCGTGCGCGCACATGACGGTGTTCCCGGACGGCACCAAGGAGCGCCTGCACGGCCACAACTACACGATCGCGATCGTGCTCGAGGTCGACCGGATCGATCTCTCCGCGATGGTGCCGTTCCGGTCGGTCAAGGACCAGCTCTCCCAGCTGTGCGCGGCGTGGAAGGAGCGCGTGCTGATCGCCGCGCACAACCCGTTCCTCGAGATCGTGCGCGACGATTGCGAGCTCGAGCTGGTGCTGTGCCGCGAGCGCTACGTGTTCCCGCGCGGCGACGTGCTGCTGCTGCCGATCGACAACATCTCGGTCGAGGGACTCGCCAGCCACATCGCCGAGCTGTTCCGCGCGCCGATCGCCGCGCTCTCGCCGCACATCCGCGCGCTCGAGGTCACGGTCGAGGAGACGCCCGGCCAGGGCGCGAGCTGCTCGCTCGAGCTGCGCTGACCGCGCGCCGCCCGAGCACCACGATCACGGCGGGCGGGCCCGACGAAGACGAGCCGATCGGGAGAACGCGGGCACGAGGGGCCGGCCCGGCGCAGGACTCGCCGATCGGGAGAACGCGGGTACGTGGAGGCCGGTGGAGACCCGGCGAAGGATGAGCCGAGCGGGAGAACGCGAACACGCGCGCTGACGGCGGCGGGGTGGGCCCCGTCGCTCGGCCGCCAGCGAGGAGGCGGCGCCGGCCTGGCTGGGTCGACGAAGGGCCTTACTCGCTCGGGACCCACCCCGTCCGCCTCGCGCGCGCGTTGACGAGACGACAAAGGTCCGAGCGCCTTTCGACGCGGGCCGCGCGCCGGTCCCGCGCGAGCGCTTCGGGAGAACGCGGGCACGCGCGCTGACGGCGGCGGGGTGGGCCCCGTCGCTCGGCCGCCTGCGAGAAGGAGGCGCCGGCCTGACTGGGCCGACGAAGGGCCTTACTCGCTCGGGCCCCCCGTCCGCCTCGCGCGCGCGTTGACGAGACCAGAAGATCCACAACAGGTCCGACCGACCTGCATACGGCACGTCTTTCGACGAACCTCATGCTCATAGGCGGGCAAGTTGGTCCGCGAGCGCAGGGGAGACATCACCTCGTAACAGGCACAGCGCAGACAGCGTCCCGCGGTCCGCGAGGCTGTTCGTCGAAGAAGCCCGCGAGTCCTCGCCAAGCCTGGCGCCGCGGTCCCTTCGTTGATGCGGACGGACGCGTTCTTCCGCTCGGCTCGTCTTTCGCCGTCACCCCGCCGCACATGGGCGTCGGGGGCGGGAGAACGCGGGCACGTTCGGGGACGATCCACGGATGCGCGAGTGTTCGTGCCCGCATTCGGTGCACTGCGCCCGTTGTCTCCCGAGGGCGCTTCGGTGGCCTCACCTTCATGTTGACGGCAGCTGAACCCCGGCGTGTTTTGAGGTCGGTCGGCGGGAACGTCGGCGACCTCGATGAGCTCGCCGTTAGAACTGGGGACTCGCTGCCGGGATCACGGCCGCAGCTTTCGCCGGGGGAATGTCCAAGCCGCGGGACGGGTCATCGCAGCATGCGATTCGTTCTCGTCCTCGTCTTCGCCGCGTGTGGTGGTCGTGGCAGTTCCCCGAAGATCGAGCCGACCCGTCCGGCGGTCGCCGCGTCGACGACGGAGTTCCTGCTCGCGAACGCCGCCACGGACTTTCGTGCGCACGACCCGGCCGCCGGCTTTCGCGAGGTCCGGGTCGGCTCCGTCACGGCGGCCGGCGGAACGATCTTCGTGCTGTGCGGCGAGTTCCTGCCGGCCCAGCCAGGTGGCCACGCTGCGTGGACACCGTTCGTCACGGTGAAGACGTCGGGCTACGAGCAATACATCGGTGCGCAGGCCGCCGCGTGGTGTCAGGCTCCGAAGTTCAAGGGCAGCGACGAAGACCTGTCTTCTTCGCTGATGAGGCGCTTCGACTCCTCGCGCTAGGGGCGCTGTCCCCGTTCGACGGTGCTGGAGCGCCATCCGGCTCGCCCGCCTTGCGCACATGCGGCCGAGCGGGTGTGGGGCGCGAGCGGCGTGGTGGGGCGGACGCCGGGCGATCCGGTTCTGGCCGTCAGGAACCGATGCCGGCTCGCTTGCCGAGCCAAGTCACAGGATATGCAACTCGGCACAGGTGGGCGGCGCCTAGTCGCTCGCCGGCGATCGCGCCGAGGCGGACACCCAGGGAGGGCCGGTGCAGAGGCGGCTCCTCCGGCACCGTCGCGCGGGTGTCTTCGGCGTCCGCGAGGCCTGTTCGTCGAAGAACCCACGAGTCCTCGCCAGCCTGGCGGCGCGGTCCGCGAAGCCGTTCGTCGAGGAACGGGCGCGTTCTCGGCAACGCGCAAGGCGGACCCCGCCGTCGACAGCGTGCGTGTGCGCGTTCACCTGCTCGGCTCGTGCTTCGCCGGGACCGTTCGTCGAAGAACGTGCGCGACCTCGTCAACGCGCGCGCAAGGCGGACGGGGTGGGCCCCGAGCGAGTAAGGCCCTTCGTCGGTGCGGTCAGGTCGGCGCCGCCTCCACGCAGGCGGCCGAG
>JBQCJR010000380.1:0-2612 GCA_051952595.1 Kofleriaceae bacterium | reverse complement strand
CGAGGCGATCGGCGCGCTCGACGAGCTGATCAAGATCCTGCGCCAGGGCCCCGACGCGCGCGCGCTCGCCGAGGCGCTGCGCCAGCGCGGCCGGGTGGTCGGCGGGCTGGCGGACAAGCGCGCGGCGTTCGCCGAGGTCGCGCAGATCTTCGAGCGCGCGGGCGATCCGCGCGAGGCGATCGCGGCGTGGCGCGAGGCGTTCGAGCACGACGACACCGATCGCGGCGCCCTCGACGAGCTCGCGCGGCTGTACCGGGCGACCGGCGATCGCGGCGAGCTGATCGAGGCGCTCGGCCGGGCCGCGCAGCTCGCCGGCTCGCCCGACGAGGAGAAGCCGCTGCGGGTGGAGATCGCGCAGCTCGAGAACGACGGCCCGCGCGCGATCCACGCGTGGCAGGCGGTGCTCGATCTCGACGGCGACGATCTCGCGGCGCTGGTCGCGCTGGAGCAGGCGTATGCCCGCGCCGGCGACTGGATGGCGGTCTCGGATCTCCAGAACCGCCGGCTCGCGCTCGCGCGGTCGACCTGGGACAAGGTCGCGATCCACGCCGAGATCGCGAGCACCGCCGAGCACAAGCGCGGCTCTATCGACGACGCGATCGCGAGCTGGTACGCGGCGCTCGACGTCGACGGGGCGCACCGCCCGGCGTTCGGCGAGCTCGAGCGGCTGCTCGCGGCCAGCCAGCGCTGGCACGACCTCGTCGAGCTGCTCGAGCGGCGCGCCGAGCTCGAGGCCACGCTCGACGACAGCGCGGCCGAGCTGGCCGCCCTGGCGCGCGCGGCGGACGTGTGGGAGCAGCAGCTCGACAACCCCGACGCCGCGGGCGAGATCCTCGAGAAGATCCTCGCGCGCGCGCCCGGCTCGGTCGCCGCGCTCACCCGACTGTCGCGGATCTACGAGCGCGCCGGCGATTGGGACAAGTGCAAGGCGACGCTCGAGCAGGCGCTCGGGCTGTCACCGACCGGTCGCGACGCCGCCGATCTGTTCTACCGGCTCGGCGAGGTGGCGCGGCTCGGCGACAGCGATGCCGACACCGCGATCCAGCACTTCCGCCAGGCGCTGGTCCACGAGCCGGCGCACGGCGGCGCGGTCGCCGCGCTCGAGCAGCTCGCCCGCGATCGCCGCGATCACGCGCTGCTCGCCGACATGCTGCAGCGCCGGGTCGCGTCGGTGGCCCAGCCGGCCGAGCGGGTCGCGCTGCGCGTCGAGCTCGCCGAGCTCGAGCGGCGGGCCGGCCGCAACGACGCCGCGCTCGCGGCGCTCGCCCAGGCCGCCGAGGACGCGCCGACCGATCCGCGGGTGCTCGGCCCGCTCGCCGACCTGTACTTCGCCGCCAGCCGCTACGACGAGGCCGCGCCGATCTACGACCGGCTCGCCGAGGACGCCAAGGCGGGGCGGCGGATGAAGGACGTGGCGCGGTTCCGCCAGCGCCAGGGCGGCATCCTGGAGGCGCGCGGCGATCGCGCCGGCGCGCTCGCGGCGTACGAGGAGGCGCAGCGGGTCAACCCGACCGACGTGCACACAATGACCGGGCTCGGCCGGCTGTACTTCGCGGCCGAGGACTGGGAGAAGGCGCGGCGGATCTACCAGTCGCTGGTGCTCCAGAACATCGATCCGGACGCCGGCGTGACCAAGGGCGAGGTCTACTGGGCGCTCGGCAAGATCCACCTCCAGCTGGGACAGCCGCCGAAGGCGCGGAGCATGTTCCAGCGCGGGCTCGAGCTCGAGCCGCACAACCAGCAGCTCAAGGACGCGCTCGCCTCGGTGTCGTGACCGCGGCGGCGACCGGCGCCGGCCAGGGCGGCTAGCAGGAGAACCCGTCGCCGCGCGGCCGGCACCCGGCGATCCAGCCGCCGAAGTCGAGGTCGGTCGTCTCGACCGAGCCGGTGCGGAGCACGATCTCGCGCCCCGGCCGCCGGGCGGTGATCTCGTACTCGGTGACCTCGTCCGGGAATCCGTCGCAGGTCGCGCGCGTCCGCGCCTCGACGCTCCACTCGCCATCCTGCCGCAGCGTGCGCGTCATCCATGCGCCATCGGTGCACGTGGGCAGATCGTCGTACGGCGAGCAGGCGGCGAGCGCGAGCGTGGCGAGGGCGACCCGGAGCAGCGTCATGCCCGTCCAACGCCGCCGTCGGCCCGCGCTATTCGACGCCGGGGGAACAGTGGGTCGATCGTGCGTGTTACTACGAGCCATGTTGCGACGTGTGGGCGTGCTCTTGTTCCTCGCGATGCTCGGCCTGCCGCGCGCCGCCGAGGCCGGTGTGACGATCACGTTCCTCGGCTGGTCCGCCGACGGGACCTACTACATCGAGCGCTACGAGAACGACAGCCTGGTCCGGCTGGTCGATGGCAAACAGGTGGTCGTCGCCAGCTACGCGTTCGTCCCCACGCGGCCCGACGTGCCGCCGACCTGGCCGAAGGCGCTCGCGCCGCATCCGAAGCGCCCCGACGACCCGAGCGCGCACGTCGACGCATCGAGGCTCGGCGCCGATGCCGACGCCGCGCTCGCCGCAGCCAAGGCGCTCGTGGTTGCCCCGAGGGCCGCGTCGACCGGCCCGGGCGGGCAGGCGGTCTCGATCGAGCACACGCGCGACGGAGACGCGCACGCGAT
>JBQCJR010000379.1:0-11225 GCA_051952595.1 Kofleriaceae bacterium | reverse complement strand
CGGGCGCGGCCACCGCGGCGCTCGAGGCGCTGCCGGACGGCCCGGCGATCGTCCGGATCGACTCGGCCGGCGAGGACGAGCAGGTCGAGCGCGCCCTGCTCCGCCGCGGCGAGGCGGCGGCGCGCGCGGCGGGCGCTCCCGCGATCGACGCGCGCACCCTGGCCGAGACCCCGTTCGAGCTCGGCCGGATCCTCCATCCGCGCCAGTATCACTGCGGACTGCTGGAGGTCCTCGCCGAGATCGATCGTGCGATCCAGGCACGCGCGGCGTGGCGCGCCGTCCAGCCGGTGGCGGCCATTGCCGAGCTGTTCGACAAGCGGGTCACCAGCGCGAAGTGGCACGCGCGAGGCATCCCGGTGCCCGAGGCGCTGCCCGGCGGCGAGGTCCGCGATCCGGAGGACCTGCGGGCGCGGATGCGCGCGGCGGGCTGGCCGGCGGTGTTCGTCAAGATGAGCGCGTCGTCGTCGGCGTCGTGCCTGGCGATTTTCGCGCACCGCCCGAGCGGCGAGCACGCGATCACCACGGTCGAGGACACCGGAACCGCGCGCTACAACACGCGCAAGCTCCAGCGGGTGGTCGGCCGGCCGCGGATCGATCGGCTGCTCGCGTTCCTGCTCGCCGAGGGGGCGCAGGTCGAGCGCGCGATCCCCAAGGCGCAGCTCGACGGCAGGCACTTCGATCTACGCGTGCTGACGATCGCCGGCGAGCCGTCGTTCGTGGTGGTGCGCACCGCGCCGCACCCGATCACGAACCTCAACCTCGGCGGGCTGCGCGGCGATCTCGGCGCGGTGCGCGCGCGGATCTCCGACGCGGACTGGGACGCCGCGATGGCGAGCTGCGTGGCGGTCCAGCGCGCGAGCGGCGCGTTCCACGTCGGCGTCGATCTCATGATCGAGCCGGATTTCGCGCGCCACCGGATCATCGAGGGCAACGCGTTCGGCGATCTGCTGCCGAACCTGTTCCGCGAGGGCCTCGATACCTACGGCTGGCAGATCCACAAGCTGATCGAGCAGTTCGCGGCCTGAATCGCTCCGGGCTAGGCTTGGCGGTGCCCCGCGCCAGCGACGATCCCCGTGTGGCCGAGCTCGTCAGCGCGATCGACGACGATCCCTACGACGTCGAGGCGTACCGGGTCTACGCCGACTGGCTCGACGGCGAGGGCGATCCACGCGGCCAGCTCGCGACGATGCACCTGCTCGCCGAGACGCTCTCGGATCGCCACAAGCTGGATCATTTGAAGCTCCGGACCGCCGAGCACTTCGAGCGCCATCGCCAGCACTTCCTCGGCCCACTCGCGCGGCGCGTTCCGCCGCCCACCGCGTCGCGACGCAAGCGCGAGGCGATGCGCCAGAGCTTCCAGTGGCGGTTCGGGTTCATCCACGCCGCCGCGGTGACCAGCGAGGGCGGCCGGCGCGCCGACGCGGTCGTGCACATCCTGCGCGAGCTGCTCGAGCACGCCTCGGGGCGGTTCCTCGCCGAGCTCGAGATCAGCTTTCCGGATCAGCCGCAGCTGGCGATCGACGTGCTGGTCCAGCTCGCGCCCCCGACCCTGCGCGCGTTCTCGCTGCTGTCGCGGCCGGTCTCGCTCGGCGCGCTGTGGCCGGCGGTGCCGCGGCTGCGCCGGCTGTCGCTGGCGTACGAGTGTGAGCTCGGCGCGATCGAGCTGCCCGAGCTCGAGCGCGCGAGCTTCGGCCGGCTGACCCGCGATGCGTGGGACGCGGTGATCGCCGCGCGGTGGCCGGCGCTCGGCCAGCTCGAGGTCTCGCTGGTCCGCAGCGAGGTCTCGACCACCGAGCTCGGGCGGTGGTTCCAGCGCGCCGAGCTGCCGGCGCTGCGCCAGCTCGGGCTGACCGATGGCCGCGCGACGCTCGAGTTGTGCCGCGAGCTCGCCGGCTCGCCGCTCGCCCGCCAGCTGACCACGCTCGATCTCACGAACGGCGGGCTCACCGACGACGCGGCGCGGGCGTGGGCGGCGCTCCAGCCGGCGCCGCTCGACACGTTGATCGTGCGGCACAACCCGCTGTCGCCGGACGGCGTCGCGGCGCTGTCCACGTTCGCGAGCCGCGTGGTGATCGAGTAGCGCTACGGGACGACCGGCAGGCGCAGCCCGCCGCGCCGCGCCTCGGGCACCGGGACGCGCTCGAGCAGCCCGGTCGCGAACACCTTGTCGAGCTCGAGGTAGTCGAGGTGCACGTAGCCGATGTGGCAGTGGCAGTCGGTGTTGCTGCACGGCCGACGCACCAGCGCGGCGCGCCAGTCCGGCTGGTACAGGTTGCCGATCGGCTCCTGGATGAAGTGGCAGCGCCGCATCGTGCCGTCGCCATCGACGGTGATCGCGCGCTCGCCCGCGCCGCACGCCGCGCCGCGGCTCGGCCAGCGCTGGAGGTTGAGCCGGAACAGCGGATCGATCGCCTCCCAGGACGCGAGCTCGTCGTCGGTGTAGCGCACCGCCTTGACCGCGTTGATCCACACGTAGGTCTCGGCGGGCAGCGCCGCGCGCAGCGCCCGGGCGGCCTCGGCGTGCGCCGGCTGCCCAACCACACCGACGCTGTAGCGCACGCCCGCGGCGTCGAGCCGGCGGCACTGCGCGAGGAACTCGTCGAGCGTGGTCCACTCGGGGTGATAGGTGCACCACAGCGCGAGGCGGTCCGGATCGGCGTCGGAGATCCAGCCCAGCTCGCCGGACAGGTTGGTCTGCGCGGCGACCCGCCGGATCTGCGGCAGGTGCGAGAGTGCGGCGAGGCCCTGCTGGTACCACCGGCGGATCAGCGCCTCGCCCCACGGCGTGACCAGGATGCCGAGCTGGTCGGTCGCGGGTTGCGCGGTCGCCCAGTCGAGGAACCGCTGCCACGAGGCGCGATCGGCCGCGAGCTCGGCGCGGCTGTCCTTGCGCTTGGCGAACGGGCAGTACGCGCAGCCGTAGTTGCAGCTGGCGAGTGGCCCCCGGTACAGGATGTCGAGCTTCATGTCAGCTCGTAGCTGTCCATGCGCTGGCGCACCACGGGCGAGCCGAGCCACGGGCCGATCGCGTCGGCGCGCGCGAATCCCTCGGCGGTGAGCCGCAGCGCGGCGCCGTCGCGGTGCGCCAGGCCACGCTCGGCCAGCTCGGCGAGCTCGGGGAAGTCGCGCTCGGGATCGCGCTCGAACCGGCGGTGGTACGCCGCGAGGTCGAGCCCGTCATCGGACAGCAGCGACAGGATCAGCCACCGCCGGCGCTGCTCGTCGTCGTCGAGCACGAAGCCGTAGTCGGCCACCGCCAGCTCGTCGTCGGTCCGGGCGATCCAGCGATCGATGATGTCGCGCACGCCGCGCGCGCCCACCGCCCACTCCGACGAGTAGTGGACCCGCCGGGTGTACGACCGCGCGCCGCAGCCGAGCCCGATCATGCCGTCGTCCTGGCAGCAGTAGACCGGGGCCGGCGCGCCGGTGGTGCCGCCGCGGCGGAACATCCGCATCGAGACCTGGTGGTAGCCCGCGGCGAGCAGCACGTCGCGGCCCTGCTCGTACAGCGCCACGCGCTCGCGATCCTCGGGCGCGATCGCGCCGCGGTGCCCCGTGCGCTGCTTGCGGCCGAGCGTGGTCAGCGGCCGCACGTACAGCGGATAGAGGTAGAGCTCCTCGGGGTGGTACGCGAGCGCGGCGTCGAGCGAGTGCTGCCAGGTCGCCGCGGTCTGCCCGGGCAGTCCGTACATCAGATCGAGGTTGAGCACCGCGGGGCCGGCGTCGCGGATCGCGCGCAGCGCGCGGTGCACGTCGCCGACCTGCTGCGGGCGATTGACCGCGCGGCACTCGGCGTCGATGAAGCTCTGCACGCCCATGCTGATCCGATCCGCGCCGGCGCCGACCACCACGGCGAGCCGATCCGGCAGCGCGGTCTCGGGCGAGGTCTCGACCGACATCGGGACGCCGCGGCAATAACCGAGCCGCGCGAGCATCTCGACCAGCCGCGCGAGCTGGCGGGCGTCGAGCAGGGTCGGCGTGCCGCCGCCGATCGCGGCGCGGGCGATCGCGAACGCCCCACCCTCGTCGAGCGCGCGGCGCACCACCGTGGCCTGGCGATCGAGCGTCGCGAGGTACGCGTCGATCCGCGCGTCCTCGGGCACCGGCTGGGTGAACAGGTTGCAGAACCCGCACCGCTGCTCGCAGAACGGGATGTGGAAGTAGAGGAACAACGCGTCCCGGCGCTCGGCGGCCCACAGCGGCCCGAGCGGCAGCGCAGGCTCGATCCGGCGGTACGCCGTCTTGTGGGGGTACGCGTAGAGATAGGATTGGTAGCGCGAGCCGTCGAGGGGATTCACAGCAAGACCTCGGCGTAGGGCACCGTCGTGACGATCGGGTGAGCGATCCGGTGGCCCACGTAGCCATCCTCACCGTACAGCGTGCCGTGGTCGCTGCACACGATCACGAACGCCGGACCGCGCCGGGCGATCGCTTCGATCAGCCGCGGCAGGTGGCGATCGACGTAGCGCAGCGCCGCCGCGTGCGAGGCGCGGCTGTCCTGGGGGGGGCCGGCCTCCGGTAGGTAGAAGTGATTCGGCTGGTGGAGCGCCGAGACGTTGACGAACGTGAACGCGCGGCGGTCCGCGGGCAGCGCGCCGAGCGCGCGCTCGACCACGTCGATCTGGTGCTCGAACGAGCGCGGATCGGTGACCCCGGTGGAGGGATCCCAGTGGCGCTCGGCGAACAGCCCGGGCAGCGCGCGGCCGAGCGGGTTGCGCAGGTTGAAAAAACCGACGCCGCCGACGCACAGCGTGTGATAGCCGCGCGCCGCGAGCCCCTCGACGATCGTCGCGCCCTCGAGCACGCAGGTCCCGCCGGCGATCGTCTCGCTGCCCTCGAACCCGAGCGCGAGCCGGCGGCGATGCCGGCCGGGCGTGGCCGGCGTCGGCAGGAACCCGGCGAAGAACGCGCTGTGCGCCGCGTACGTGAACGTGCCGGGGCTGTGCCGGCGCTCCCAGCCATCGGGGAGCAGCCGCGCGAGGTTCGGCGTGCGGCCCTCGGCGAGCTCCTCGATCGCGACGTCGTAGCGCAGCGTATCGAGCACGATCAGCGCGAGCTCGTGGCTGCCGACCACGGCGTTCATGTCGAGATCTGCCGGCGCGCTGCGTGGTGTGCGCGCGGTCACGACGGCGCTCCGGCGCAGATCGCCTCAAGCTCGGCGACGCGCTCGATCTCGAACGCCGGCGGGGCGATCCCGGCCGGCCACGCCTCGCGCGGCCGCCACGCGGTGGCCATGCCGATCGCGGCGGCGGGCGCGAGATCGTTCACCGGGTCGTCGCCGGCGAACAGCACCTCGCCCGCCGGGTGCGCCGTCCACGCCAGCGCGCGCTCGAACATCGCGACGTCCGGCTTGGCAACTCCGAGCTCTCCCGAGACGAACACCTCGTGGACCAGCTCGGCGAGCCCGAGCCGCGCCAGCTTGGCGCGCTGCGCGCCACCGCCGTTGGTGACCACGGCGATCCGCAGCCGCGCCGCCAGCCGCTCGAGCGCCTCGCGGGCGCCGGGCTCGGGGGCGACGTGGTCGGCGAGCTCGAACGGGAACCGCTCCGCGTCGACGGTCACCCCGCGCGCCGCGGCGTCTGCGGCAAACGCGCGCCGGCACCGCCTGCCCCGCTGGTCGATCGCCAGCCAGTCGCGCAGCTCGTCGCCCCGGGCCGCGCGGCCGAGCCGGGCGGCGAGCCAGCCCTCGAACGCCGCGGTGCGGTCGAACAGCGTGTCGTCGAGGTCGAGCAGCAGCGCACGAACCATTCGGAGAACCGTCGCAACCGGCGTCCCTGGTGTCAACCGGCCGGCTGGCATGGAGACCTCGGCAATGTTGGATCGAGGCGGCGCGCGGCCGTGGCGCCGTGCCATCGTAGCGCGCGTGATGTTTGCACGCGCTTCTCTCGCGCTGGCCGCCGTGGCCTTCTCGACCACCACCGCCGCCGCGGAGCCACCCACCGATCGCGAGCGCGCCGTGCGCCTCGCGGTGCTCGGCGGCGCCGCCGGCCTCTACCTCGCGTCCGAGACGCTGTGGAAGAGCGACTTGTCCCCGGACATCTGCCGGTGGTGCGAGGCGAACCGCCTCGACCGCGGCGTGCGCAACGCGCTGGTGTGGGACGACCGCGATGGCGCGCGCCAGCTCAGCAACCTCACCGGCTACGCGCTCGCGCCGCTCGGCGCCGCCGGGCTGATGCTCGTCGCCTCGAACGGCCGCCGCGACGGCTGGCGCACGTACGTCGACGATCTGATCCCGATCGCCGAGGCCGCGCTGTACAGCCAGCTGATCACCAGCGCGGTCAAGCTCAGTGTCGGCCGATCGCGCCCCGACGTGCGGTTCGCCGAGGGGCCGCGCGACGCGACCGACGAAGATCACCTGTCGTTCTTCTCCGGCCACAGCTCGCTGGTGTTCTCGATCGCGTTCTCCGCCGGCGCCGTCGCACATCGCCGCGGCTACAAGCTCGAGCCGGTGATCTGGGGCGCCGGGCTGACCCTCGCCGCCACGACCGCCTATCTTCGGATCGCCGCCGATCGGCACTACTTCACCGACGTGATGGTGGGCAGCGCGATCGGCGCCGCGGGTGGCCTGTTGATCCCGCGGATCACCGGCTCGCTGCCCGACTCGGTCTCGGTGGTGCCCACCGGCCGCGGGCTCGCCGTGATCGGCCGGTTCTAGGTTCGAGCACTCGCTCGCTCGGCCCGCGGCTCCGAGCTTTTGCTAGCTGCCGGCGCGCTGGCCCGATCTGCCCGATCGTCCAGAACCGCGCTTCCGCTCACCTGCTAGGCTGGGCGCGATGGACGCAACGGCTCGTTCGAGAGGTCTGCGCGCGGAGCGCGTGCGCGGTTCGGCTCGGTTCGTCGATGGGATGTTCCGCAACACCCGGCCGACCCCGCTCGGGCCGCGGCCCGGCACCCGGCTCGGCGTCGGGCGCGAGCTGCTGTTCGGCGGGCAGGTCCGCCGCCCTCCCCGGCCGCTGCGCTCCGAGAACCCGCTCCCCGCGTGGAGCCGCCCCGTCGAGACCGGGCTGCGCGCGACCTGGCTCGGCCACTCGACCGTGCTGCTCGAGCTCGACGGCATCCGCGTGCTCACCGATCCGGTGTGGAGCGATCGGATCTCGCCGTTTGGGATCGCGGCGCCGCGCCGGTTCCAGCCCGTCCCGATCCCGATCACGGATCTTCCGGCGCTCGACGCGATCGCGATCTCGCACGACCACTTCGATCACCTCGATCGCGCCACCGTGCTCGCGCTCGCGCCGCGCGGCACGCCGTTCGTGGTGCCGATCGGTGTCGGGCACCACCTCGAGGCGTGGGGCGTGCCGCCGGCGCAGGTGATCGAGCTCGACTGGTGGGAGCGCGCGACGTTGCGCGGCGGCGATCTCGCGATCACGGCGACCCCCGCGCAGCACTTCTCCGGACGGGTCGGCGGGCGCAATCGCACCCTGTGGGCGTCGCTGGTGATCGAGACCGCGCGGCGCCGCGTGTTCTTCAGCGGCGACACCGCGCTCCACCCCGAGCTCGTCGATGTTGCCGCGCGGTTCGGGCCGTTCGATCTGACGATGCTCGAGGTGGGCGGCTTTCACCCGTCGTGGGACCACATCCACCTCGGGCCGGCGAACGCGCTCGAGGCGTTCCGGATGCTCGGCGGCGGAACGTTCATGCCCGTGCACTGGGGAACGTTCAACCTCGCGCTCCACGCGTGGGACTGGCCCGCCGAGACCGCGCTCGAGCTCGCGCTCGACCAGCGCGTCGAGATCGCGATGCCGCGGCTCGGCGCGCCGTTCGAGCCGGCGCGCGGATCGCTCGTCGAGCCGTGGTGGCGCGATCGCGCGGAGGTGTCGGACCAGCTTGCAGTCGCCGCCGTGCCGTAGCGATTCGTCGCGGAGCGAGGGTGCCGGCCGCGCGCCCGCCGGCTAGGCTGACCGCTTGATGCGGTGGCTCGCGCTGGCGATCTCGGCAGCTCTGGTGGCGCCGGGCACCGCGCGCGGCGCGCCGGCGCCGGGTCGCGAGGCGGGGTCGGAGCGCGAGGCGGCGGAGACCACTGCGGTGGTGGAGACGAGTGCGGCGGCGGAGGCCGGCGGTTCGTCGGTCGCGCTCGCGGACCCTTCAGGCGACGGTGCGCCCTCGGTCGACGCGCCGATCGAGCTACTGCCGCGCAAGGTCTCGACCGCGCGTCGGATCGCGGCCATCGGCGCGGCGATCGTCCCCGGCTTCGTGCTCCGTGGTGCAGGCAGCTGGGTGCTCGGCGAGCGCCGCGCTGCCAGGCGGCTCGCCACGGTCGGCGCGATCGGGGTCGGCGGCATGCTGGCCGGCGGCCTCGCCGTCGGGCTGACCGGCGCGTCTCCCTCGCTGAGCACGCCCGGCGTGCCGATCCTGCTGCTCGGCGCAGGGCTCTATCTTCCGACCTGGTTCGCCGACATCTGGGTCGCGAGCGGCGGTGGATCGATCCGCGGTACGCCGCGCGCGCCGTCGCCGTGGTCGATCGAGGTTGGCTCTACGTGGTTGCACGATCCGTATCGCTCGCGCGCGCTCGCGCGGGTCGCCGCCAGGGTCGAGCTCGGGCGGCTCGGGCTCGCGGCGCACGGCATGCTCGACGCCGGTGGCGATGCGCAGACCGGTGGGTTCGAGGCGCGGTGGCGGCTGTACGGCACCGCGCCGACCTTCGCGCTCGTCGAGGACGGCAGCCGCCTCGTGATCCGCGCGGCCGGTCACGTCCACCGCGACGAGGCGGATCGAGTCACGCTCTCGACCGGCGAGCTCGAGCTGATCCTGCGCGGCGACCTGCGGCGCCTCTCGCCAGAGCTCGGTGGGATGTTCGTCGAGGTGTCGAGCGGCGTCGGGCTGCAGCGCGCGTCGTACCCGCTCGATCGCTCCGATCTCGACGCGATCCTGCTCGGTCGGTTCGCGTGGGGCGCGTATCTCGGCGGGCGCGGCGAGGCCACGCTGTTCTACGATCATCGCCGCGATCACCTCGCCGGTGGGCTCGCTGCGTGGCGGGCGGCCGGGTTCTTCGGCAGCTTCGGGGCCAGCGCGGACGTGTTGGTCGCCGGGCCGTGGGCGATCCGCGGCGAGCTCGAGATCGGTAACGCGTGGGTGTCCACGCTCGCTGTGCGTTACCACGGAGGTCTGCGATGAACCCCAGGTTCGCCCTCGTCGCGGCGCTCGCGGCCGCGTGCACCCGCCCCGGCGAGCAGCGCGCGCTGGACGATCTCTCGGTCGGCGCGGCGGAGATCACCGACGCGTCGGTCGCGATCTCCGAGGGGCTCGCCTCCGTCCGCGCGCTCGGCGATGGCTCGCTCGAGCTGTGGACCCAGTCGCCGGTGCTCGAGCTCGAGCTGTCGCTCGATCGCACCGGGGCCGGCCCGTGGACGATCGTGGCGCGCAACGTGCTGCCCGACGCCACGCTCACCGTCGATGGCGTGGTCCACGATCGCGAGCCCGGGCTCCGGCCCACCGTCGCGACGTTCTCGCTCTCGCTCGCCGAGGGCACCCACGCGCTCCGGATCGCGCCGCCCGACGCCGACCGAGTCGAGCCCTATCGGGTCGCCGCGATGGCTGACATCCAGACCGCGCTCCCGGTGGTCGATCAGGTGTTCGAGGCGATCAACGCCGTTCCGGATCTCGAGTTCGTCGTCGGCATGGGCGATCTGACCGAGCGCGGCGAGCTCGACGAGTACGATCTGTTCGAGCGCCAGCTCGAGGTGCTCTCGATCCCGTTCTACACGACGCTCGGCAACCACGAGCTGTGGAGCGACCACCGCCGGTTCCTCGAGCGATTCGGCCGCGCGAACTTCCAGTTCACGTACAAGGGCGTGTCCTACACGTTCGTCGATTCCGGTGACGCCGGCGTCGATCCGGTCGTCGAGGACTGGCTCGCCGGCTGGCTCGCCGCGGCGCGCGACCGCCCTCACGTGTTCCTGACCCACATGCCGCCCGTCGATCCCGTCGGCGTGCGCTACGGGTCGTTTCGCAGCACGCGCGATGGCCGCCGGCTGCTCGCGCGGCTCGTCGAGGGCGGCGTCGATCTGACGCTGTACGGACACATCCACACGTACATCGAGTTCGACAACGCCGGGATCCCCGCCTACATCTCGGGCGGTGGCGGCGCCCAGCCGATGAAGCTCGACGGCATCGATCGGCACTTCCTAGTCGTCGAGCTCGACCCGGCCCGCCCAACCGGCATCGGCGCGGTCGACGTGCACCGGGTCGACTAGGCCGCACCCCGAGCGGTCGCCCAGGCCGCCGCGGCCGGCCGACAAGCTCGATCCAGGGACACGGAATCTTCCCGCGAGGCCGGTCTTATCGGGTGCGCGATCATGTCATCCCCTCGGGTGATGTTCATGGCTTGCCTCGACGGCCGAATCTCGCTTTGATCGTCTTGCCCGGCCGCATGGCCCTGACGTCATGGAGCTTGCGCGTGGATCCGTCGCCGATCGCCCCGGGGGGATGACCCTCGGGTCGCTCGGCGCGCGCCAGTGCACCGGCCAGCTCTCGCTCGACGCCGACGGCAAGCGCTACGGCATCGCGTTCGATCACGGGGCGGTCGTCGGGGCCAGCTCGCCGCTCGCCAGCGACTCGGCGGCGCGCGTCGCGCTGATCCATCACCTGATCTCGCCGGTACAGATCGCGGAGATCACGCGGCAGCAAGTCGCGCATCCGGAGCGCGAAGAGATCGAGGTGCTGGCGGAGATCGCGAAGCTCAACCTCGATCAGACGATCCGCTTGCGCCGCCGCGTGATCGAGCAGCGCGCCGCACGCAGTTTCTCGATCGAGCGCGGCGGGTTCGTGGTCGACTCGCACGTCGCGATTCCGGTGATCACCGGGCTCGCCGTCGACGTGCGCGCCGTGATCTACCTCGGCGCGCGAATGAACCTGTCGGAGCAGCGGCTCGCCGACGAGCTGCGCCCGCTCGGCGCGCACTTCGTGCTCGAGCGCGGCGCCGCCGGCGAGCTCCCCGCCTTCGGCTTCACCGACGCCGAGCAGCCGATCCTGGACGCGCTGCGCTCCGGCACCACCCTGCCCGAGCTCGAGGCCCGTCACCGCGAGCTCGATCCGCGGACCGTGCAGGCCGTGGTGTACGCGCTCGTCTGCTGCGGGCTGTGCAAGGGCATCCCGCTCCCCGGTGGCCTACGGGGCGGCGCCCCGGCGGAGTTCTCGGTGACGTTGAAGCGGACCGCGCCGACGCCTTCGGATCTGTACTCGCGCACGAACACCGGCTCGCGCGAGGTCATCTCGCCGCGCACGGCGAC
>JBQCJR010000378.1:0-13597 GCA_051952595.1 Kofleriaceae bacterium | reverse complement strand
TGTTCGCCCCGGGCGTCGCGGTCGCCGAAGGGGCCACGATCGACCTGACCTCGGGCACCTACAAGGCGCTCCCCGAGGCGGCGCTGTCGTTCGCGGGGATCCCGAGCGGGTTCGCCACGGTGTACGGCTACACCGCGCTGCTCACCTCGGGGGCCGGCCAGCAGACGCTGTTCGGCCGGAACTTCGGGATCGACGTGGTCAACGGCACCGCGACCACCACGGTCCAGCGTCCCGACATCCAGGGGGCGCGGATGTTCGTCCAGACCGATCTGTTCAACGGTAGCTACGGCAGCCACGGGACGCTCGAGTGGGGCCCGGTCGGCGACTACGCGACGAGCCTCGATGGCGCGCTGCTGCCCGAGTTCTCGGACCGCGCGATCTACGACGCCGCGGACCACGCGCTGTCGTGGACCACGACCTCGGCCTCGGCGACTCCGGACCTCGTCGACGCGGTGATCTACTTCACCCGCAGCGAGCCGCTCATGTCGTGGCGGTGGCAGATCGTGGGCCCGCACACCGGCAACTCGGTGACGTACCCGGTGCTCCCGGGCGAGGCGGCGCAGTTCAACCCCACGGACTCGGACTCGGTCGGCCACGACATGCTGTACGTGGCGAAGCTGCCCGGCGGCTACGACGCGGTGCGCGCCAGCTACTTCGGGCGCGAGCTCCAGGGCCTGATGTCCAAGCCGTCGGGCCGCTTGGTCTACGAGTACATGCGGATCGGCAAGGCGCGCGAGGGCCGTCCGGCGAAGGTGCGCCGGCCGTTCTCGATCGCCCGCGCCGCGCGCTGAGCGCGCCGCGACGGCGTTTACTCGGCACGCGCGCTGAGGTTAGATCCGGCGATGGATCGACCACAGGTGGTGCCACCCGTCGGCGCGTCGGTACCACGCGTCGACGGCGTCGCGAAGGTCACCGGTCGCGCGCGCTATCTCGATGACCTCGATGCCCCGGGCGCCTGGCACGGCGCGACGGTGCGCTCGAAGCTGCCGCACGGCGTGCTCGAGGGGTTCGACCTCGACCCGGCGTTCGACTGGTCGCAGGTGGTGGTCGTGACCTCGGAGGACATCGCGGCGCCGGCCCGCAACGTCATCCAGCTGATCGAGGACGACCAGCCGGCGCTCGCGCCGATCGGCGGGCGGGTCCGCCACGTCGACGAGGCGCTCGCGCTGGTGGCCGCGCCGACCCGCGCGCTCGCGTTCGCCGCCGCCCGCGCGATCGCGCCTCGGATCCGGCCGCTGCCGCCGATCCTGTCGATCGACGAGGCGCTCGCCGCGCGCGAGGTCCTGCACGGGACCGATAACGTGTTCAAGCAGTTCCTGGTCCGCAAGGGCCACGCGAGCGACGCCGAGCTCGACGCCGCGTTCGCCCGCGCCGCGCAGGTGATCGAGGGCACCTACTGGACCTCGCCGCAGGAGCAGATGTACATCGAGCCGCAGGCGATGATGGCGGAGTGGGCCGATGGCCGCTGCCACATCGTCGGCTCGATGCAGTGCCCGTACTACGTGCACAAGGCGATGAAGGCGCTGCTCGGGTGTGGCCCGGACGGCGTGGTGATCACGCAGTCGGTGACCGGCGGCGGGTTCGGCGGCAAGGAGGAGTACCCGTCGATGCTCGCCGCCCACGTCGCGCTGCTCGCCGGCAAGGCGGGGCAGCGGGTCAAGATGGTCTACGACCGCGACGAGGACATCGCCGCGACCACCAAGCGCCACCCTGCGCGCACCCACCACCGGATCGCGGTCGACGAGGCCGGCGAGCCGATCGCGATCGACGTCGACGTGGTGATGGACGGCGGGGCGTACCTGACGCTGTCGCCGGTGGTGCTGTCGCGCGGCGTATTGCACGCGGCGGGGCCGTACCGCTGCCCGGTGACCCGGGTGCGCGGCCGCGTGGTCGCCACGAACTATCCGCCGCACGGCGCGTTCCGCGGGTTCGGCGCGCCGCAGACCACGTTCGCGTACGAGCGCCAGCTGCAGAAGCTCGCGCGGGCGCGCGGCGAGGACGCGCTCGCGCTGCGCTCGCGGCTCGCGCTGCGGGCCGGCGACACCACGGCGACCGGCCAGCTGCTGGGCGTGTCGGTTGGCACCGACGAGGTGCTCGCCGCGATCGAGCGGGTCGCGGGCGCGCCTCCGGTGCGCGAGGGCCGCGGCCCCTCGGGGGCGCCGGTGCGGCGCGGCCGCGGGGTGTGCTTCTACTTCCACGGCGCGGGGTTCACCGGCTCGGGCGAGCAGCGGCTCGCCGGGCGCGCGACCGTCGCGGTGACGGCCGAGGGGCGGTTCGAGGTCCGCTCGAGCTCGACCGACATCGGCCAGGGCGCGATCACGATGTTCATCCAGATCGCCTCGGCGGCGCTCGGCGTGGATCCGGCGTTCGTCGGCGTGATCGATCCGTCGACCGCGCTGGTGCCCGACAGCGGCCCCACGGTCGCGAGCCGCACCTGCATGGTGGTGGGCGGCGTGGTCGATCGCGCGGCGCGCGCGCTGCGGTCGCGGCTCGAGGCGTGGGGGCGCGAGCACGGCGTGACCGGCCCGCTGCTCGAGATCGCGCGCGCGCACGCCGCGGCGGCGGGCGAGCTCGCCGAGACGGTGACCTACGAGCCGCCGCCCGGGATCGCGTGGGACGACGAGACCTACACCGGCGCGGCGTACCCGGTGTACGGCTGGGCCGCGTGCCTGGTCGACGTCGCGGTCGATCTCGATAGCTACGAGGTCGCGATCGAGCGCTGCGTCCAGGCGATCGACGTCGGCAAGGCGATCAACCCCTCGATCGTGAAGGGCCAGATCGAGGGCGGCACGCTGCAGGCGCTCGGCTGGGCGGTGCTCGAGAACATCGTCTACAAGGACGGCCGGGTCGCCAACGCGAGCATGACCAACTGCATCGTGCCGACGTTCGCCGATGCGCCCGACCTCGAGACGATCCTGGTCGAGGTGCCGTACCCGTACGGTCCGTCGGGCGCCAAGGGCGTCGGCGAGATCCCGATGGATGGCCCGGCGGCGGCGGTCGCGAACGCGGTCGAGGATGCGCTCGGCTGCGCGTTCGACGCGATCCCGATCTCGCCCGAGGTGGTGGCCGCGTCGAAGTCGAACTGGAGGCTGTCGTGAAGATCTCGATCTCGGTCAACGGCGAGCCGCGCACGTTCGAGGCGTCGCCGTGGAAGCGCCTGCTCGACGTGCTGCGCGACGACCTGCGGCTCACCGGCACCAAGGAGGGCTGCGGCGAGGGCGAGTGCGGCGCGTGCACGGTGATGCTCGACGGCGAGGCGGTCAACTCGTGCCTGGTCGCCGCGGCGCAGTGTGACGGCCGCGCAGTCACCACCGTCGAGGGCCTGGCGGCGCCGAGCGGCGAGCACGGCGAGGTGCTGCACGCGGTGCAGCGCGCGCTGGTCGCCTGCGGCGGCGCGCAGTGCGGGATCTGTACCCCGGGGATCGCGGTGTGCGCGGCCCACGTGGTCGATCGCGGCCTGATCGCGAACGCCGACGACGCGCGTGCGCGCGCCGTGGTGCGCGAGCTGCTCGCCGGCAACATCTGCCGGTGCACCGGCTACCAGCTGATCGTCGACGCGGTGATCGCCGCGGCGCGCGAGGTTGCCGGAGGTGCCCGGTGAGCGAGCCGAGCTACGCCCGCCCGCGCGAGCTCGCCGAGGCGATCGCGCTGCGCGCCGCCCACCCCGACTGGATGGTGCTCGCCGGTGGCACGGACCTGATGGTCAACGCGAACCACCGCGCGTCGCCCGCCGGGATCATCGATCTGTGGCGGCTTCGCGAGCTGTGCTTCGTGCGCGTCGAGGCCACCGGGGTCGCGATCGGCGCCGGCACGACGTGGACCGAGGTCGAGCGCCACCCGGTGATCCGCGAGCGGCTCGCCCCGCTGGCGGGCGCGGCGCGCGAGATCGGCGCGCTCCAGATCCAGGCGCGCGGCACGCTCGGCGGCAACGTGGGCACGTCGTCGCCGGTCGGCGATAGCCTGCCGGTGCTGCTCGCGCTCGACGCCGAGCTCGAGCTGGCCTCGGTGCGTGGCCGGCGGCGCGTGCCGTACCACGCGTGGTGCACCGGCTATCGCACCACCCAGCTCGCGCCGGACGAGCTGATCGTGGCGGCGCACCTGCCGTTCCCGTCCGCGTCGACCACCACGCGGTGGCGCAAGGTCGGCACCCGGCGGGCGCAGTCGATCTCCAAGGTGATGGGCGCCGCGGCGATCGAGCTCGACGGCGACATGGTGGTCGCGGCGCGGGTCGCGCTCGGCGCGGTGGCGAACCGGCCGATCCGGATCGCCGCGGTGGAGGACGCGGTGCGCGGCCAGCGGCTCGCCGAGGCGGCCGAGCGCGCGCGCGCGGCGCTGCGCGCGGCGATCCAGCCGATCGACGACGTCCGGTCGACCGCGGCGTACCGTCGCGAGGTCGCGGAGAATCTGGTGGCGCGCTTCTTCTCCGTGTCATGATTCGGCGTGTCCTCGTCGGACCTCGATCCGAAATCTCCGCCGGTGCCTGACGATCGCTCGTCGGCCGCATCGTCCGGCGGGATCCCGATCGTGCAGGAGCCCGCCGGAGACTCGAGCGAATCGATCGACGTCGCGTTCTCGAACCCGCGGCTGCCGAGCGACGGCACGCCGGTCCCGGCCGCCGAGCTCGACTCGCAGCCGGTGTCGAGCGGCGGGGTCGTGGCCACCGCGGTGGGCGAGCCGACGGGGCGCTCGAAGAAGATCACCGAGGCGGCGAGGGACGCGCTGCGAGACACGATCGGCGACGGCGTGACGATGCTGGGCAGCGGCCTCGGCACGATCGGCGAGGGCGTCAGCAAGCTCGGCGAGCGCTCGCGCAAGGTGCCGCTCGTCGGGACCAGCGTGACCAAGCTCGGCGAGAGCATCACCACGGTGGGCGAGTCGCTCAGCGAGCTGCCGCGGGTCGCGCGGACCCGCCGCGGCAAGCTGCTGGTGCGCAGCGTCGTGGTGGGGTTCCTGCTCGTGTTCGTGTGGATCGCGGTGATCGTCGCGCTCCAGGTCCGCGGCATCGACTCGCCGGACTTTCGCCCCGACG
Source organism: Kofleriaceae bacterium (assembly GCA_051952595.1). Taxonomy (GTDB): domain Bacteria; phylum Myxococcota_A; class Polyangia; order Haliangiales; family Haliangiaceae; genus JABFXX01. The sequence goes on along the minus strand of JBQCJR010000378.1, from coordinate 8,568 downwards.
CCGAGAAGATCCTGATCGAGCTGAGCCAGGGCCCGGCGGCGATCGAGGACGTCTACGAGAAGGCGTCGCCGCGGTTCCAGGAGATGGTCCGCAAGGAGCGGTTCATCGACGACATGACGGACATGGTCGCGACGGTCGGCAAGTTCAAGGAGATCGCCGCGATCAACGACACGCTGGTGAGCTCGGGGCCGACCGGCCGGGTCGGGCGGGTCTCGATGACGGTGCTGTACGAGAAGGGCAAGGCGCGCACGTCGGTGAGCCTGCACAGCCACCAGGGCGCGTGGAAGCTGCTCGGGATCGGCGTCGAGGTGCCGCCGGAGCTGGAGATCACGCAGGCGCAGCGCGAGCAGCGGGTGCAGGCGTGCAAGGACCCGATGGACGCCAAGGGCTGCGATCTGTACGTCGCGGCGAACCACATCCTCGAGCAGCTGCGCGACGGCCAGGCGGATCAGGTGTGTGACGCGGCGACCCGGGTGTTCCAGAAGCAGGAGGAGAAGAGCAAGTTCGTCGCGATCCAGGCCGAGCACGCCGCCACGCTGGGCGCGTACCGCCGGATCATCGCGGTCACCGAGGCGAAGATCTTCAGCGGCGGCACCAGCGGCACGTTCGACATCCTGCTCGAGTACGCGAAGTCGCAGGGCGTGCGCGCGATCTTCACCTTCTACCGGCAGTCGAAGTCGCATCCGTGGAAGCTGCGCAGCTTCAAGCTGGTGCTGCCGATGCCACGCGCCGACGAGCCGGCGGGAGGGAGCGAGCCGCCCCCGGCGCACGCGGGATCGTCGGAACCTTCGCGCTGAGCGCCGCGCGCCTGCGCTAGAGTGGGCGCCATGAAGTTCTGGCGTGTGGTCCTGGTGATGGGGGCGTGTGGGTGGGTCGGCGGGGGGCCGGCGCACGCGGCTCCATCGGCGCTCGACAAGCCGGCGTTCACCGCCACGCCGGGCGAGCTGCTGGCGGCGGCGAAGAGCGCCACCGGGGACTGGCCGGCGTTCGTGCTGCGGCACGAGGACCACGTGAAGATCGACGAGCGCGGCCGCGCCACCCGGCGGTGGCGGCTGGTGTTCGTGGTGCTCGGTCAGGCCGCCGTCGACGATTGGGGCACCCTGCAGACCTCGTGGAGCCCGTTCTACCAGAAGCCACCGGTGATCCGCGCGCGGGTGATCGAGCCCGACGGCAAGGTGGTCGAGCTCGATCCGAAGGTGGTCACCCACGCGCCGCAGACCTCGACGTCGCCCTCGGTGTTCAGCGACCGGCGGATCACCCAGGCGCCGCTGCCGCGGCTGCGGATCGGCGCGGTGGTCGAGGAGGAGATCGTCAGCGAGGACGTGCAGCCGCTGCTCGAGGCGGGCACGGTCGAGCAGACGGTGCTGGGGTACGGCGTGCCGACCGCGAGCACGCGGGTCTCGTTCGACGCGCCCGCCGCGCGCAAGGCCACCCACGTCGCGTCGGGCCTGCCGGCGGGGGTCCAGCCGAAGCACGAGCTCCGCGGCGGACGGGAGACCTGGACGTACGCGCTCGGCCCGCTGCCCCCGGCGTCCGAGGTGGAGCCGTTCGAGCCGGGCGACGCGCGCGCCCGCCGCAGCCTCGCGATCGCCACCGGCGGCTCGTGGAACCGGGTCGCGCGCGACTATCGCAAGCTGGTCGAGCGGCGGCTCGCCGAGGGCCCGTTCGCGCTCCCGTCGGGGCTGCCGAGCACGCCGTCGATCGAGGCGGTGCGAGCGATCACCGCGTGGGTCCACCACCAGGTCCGCTACACCGGCATCGAGTTCGGCGAAGCGTCGCTCGTGCCGTGGCCGCCCGCGGAGACGGTCAAGCGCGGCTTCGGCGACTGCAAGGACAAGGCGACGCTGCTGGTCGCGCTGCTGCGCCAGGTCGGGATCCGCGCGGATCTCGCGTTGCTGTTCACCGGGCCGGGGCGCGACGTCGATCCACGGCTGCCGGGCATGGGCGGGTTCGACCACGCGATCGTGCGCGCGCGGGTCGGCGCGCGCGACGTGTGGATCGATGCGACCGAGGATCTGTTGCTGCCGGGGCAGCTGCCGTCGCGCGATCAGGGCCGGCTGGCGCTGGTGATCGCAGACGACGCCACGGCGCTGATCGAGACGCCGCGCGCGGCCCCGGCCGAGAACCTCGTCCGCGAGGTCCGCACGTACCAGCTCTCCGAGACCGGTGCGGCGACCCGGGTCACCGAGGTGAGCCGCGAGGGGGGCGTGTACGCCGCACAACAGCGCGCGTGGTTGCGCGACACGCGCACCGAGGAGGTGCGCAAGGGGCTGGAGACCTACGTCAAGGAGGAGTACGGCGCGAAGCTCGATCGCTACAGCTCGACCTCGCCGACCGACCTGAGCGTGCCGCTGGCGGTCACCGTCGACGGCACCGAATCGATGCGCGCGGTCACCGGGCGCACCTCGATCGAGGCGCTGCTCTACGCGCGGGACGCGCTCGAAAAGGTGCCCGCGTTCCTGCGCTCGGTCCCCGAGGCGGGCGACCCGCCCCGCCGCAGCGACTTCGCGTGGTTCACCCCACACGTCTACGAGATCGAGAACCGCCTGGTGATGCCACCCGGCTACACCGCGCCGAGCCTGCCGGCGCCGCACACCCGCAAGCTCGGCACCGCCACGCTCACCGAGACCCATCGGCTCGACGGCAACACCCTGGTGGTGACGTTCCGGTTCGAGAGCGGCAAGCCGCGGCTGACCCCGCGCGAGCTCGGCGAGCTCCGGCAGGCGCTTCACGACATCGGCGCGGGCGAGGTGCGCATCGCGATCGATCACACCGGGCGGACGCTGGCCGAGCGCGGCAAGCTGCGCGAGGCGGTGGTCGAGATCGAGCGGCTGATCGCGCTGCACCCGAGGGAGGCGGTCCACCACGGCGAGCTGGCGTTCGTGCTGACCGAGGCGGGCATGGGCACCGCGGCGCGCCGGGCGGCGCGCAAGGGCGTCGCGGTGGAGCCCACCAGCGCCGATGCCCACGCGGTGCTCGGCTGGGTGCTGACTCACGACGCGCTGGGTCGCCAGTACGGCGCGGATCACGATCGCGCGGGGGCGCTCGCCGCGCTGGCCAAGGCGCGCGCGCTCGATCCGAAGCACGTCGGCGCGGCGATCGACCACGCGAGGACGCTGCAGGTCGGCGCGAGCGGCGTCCTGTTCGGGCCCGGCAGCGACGTGCGCGGCGCGGTGGCCGCGTGGCGCGCGGCGTTCGACCTCGCCCCGACCAACGAGCATGGCCAGGCGCTCGCGATCGCGCTGTGGCGCTCGGGGGCGACCGGCGAGGCCGAGCAAGTGGCGCGCAAGCTCGACCGGTCGGAGGAGCGAGACGCCCTGCTGCTCGCGACGATCGCGGCGTCCCGCGGCGCGCGGAGCGCGATCGATGCTGCGGGCACGCTGCGCAGCGGGGCCGAGCGCACGAACCTCCTGAACGCGGCGGGCGGGATGCTGCTGGCGTTCCGGGACTACGAGCCGATGCGGGAGCTGTACGCGCACACCGGCTTGCTCCGGAGCGGCCCGACGGCGCCCACGTTCCAGAAGCTCCGGCGCTACGAGCCGAGCGCCGCCGCGGCGCGCGATCCTCGGTCCGCGTTCATCGAGGCGACCAGCACGATGTTCACGCGCGGCACGCCTCCGGTGTGGGACGCGGCGACCGCGGCAGAGCTGGCGCCACACCTGCGCTCCGACCACCCAGGGGTCAAGATGCTGGCCACGGTGGGGACCGGGGTGGGGCGCGACATCGTGGCCGCGATAGCCGAGCTCGAGGTCGAGGGGACCGATGCGGCGTGGCGGGTGCGGAGCGAGATGATGGGCCAGCGCGTGGTCGCGTACGTCGCGCTCGATCGCGGCGCCGCGAAGCTGTTCGCGTTCTCGAACACGCCGGAGCCGTTCGGGCGCCACGTGTTCCGGCTGCTCGCGCGCAACGATCTCGCGACCGCGGCGCGCTGCCTCGACTGGCTGGTGAAGGACGAACCAAACTCGCGGATCGCCAAGGTGTGGGGGCCGTCGCTGCCGCGCGATCGCGCGGCGATCTCGCTGAGCGCGGCGCTGCTGGCCCGGCGAAGCGAGGCGGCGAGGGCGGCGCCGATCCTCGAGAAGTGCGCGAGCTCGGTCGCCGCCGCGCGCGCCGCGTGTGACGCCGCGCTGGAGCCCAGCTACACGAAGGCGAAGCGGTGGAAAGATCTCGAGGCACACGCGCGCGCGTGGCTCCAGCGCGAGCCAGCGGCACACGCGCCGGTCCGCGCGCGCGCCACGGCGCTTGGTGGGCTCGGCCGGTTCGACGAGGCGGAGCGCTTGCTCCGCGAGCTGAGCGCCCGGCGCCCCGACGATCGCGAGGTCGACTGGTTGCGGGCGTACCTCGAGCTCGAGCGCGGGCGCCTCGACGAGGCGATCCGCCACTTCGAGCCGGTGGTCCGCGATCGCCCTTCGGCGATCGTGTTCAACCAGGCAGCCTGGATCCGCGCGGTCGAGGGCAAGGATCTCGCGGCGGCGGCCGAGCTCGCCCGCAAGGCCGTGGGGCCCAACGAGGACGCGGCGCGTGCGCCCGCGCTCAATACGCTGGCGACGATCGAGGCGGAGCTGGGCGAGCTGGGGCTCGCCCGGAGCCACGCCTGGAAGGCGATGGAGAAGCGCGCTCAGCCCGAGCTCGATTCCTCGGATTGGTACGTGGTGGGCCGGATCGCCGAGCAGCTCGGGCTGATCGAAGACGCGCGGGCCGCGTACAAGAAGGTCGCGCCGGAGCCCGGCGAGACGGAGATCCTCAACGCCCACCACCTCGCACAGCGGCGGCTGAAGCTGCTCGGCGGCGCGCGGCGGTAGGCTGCCGCATCCGGCGTCGGGGCGCGCCGAGCGTGCGCCGGCGTGCGTTAGAGTGCCCGGCATGAAGTGCTGGTGTGTCGTCCTGGCGGTGGGGGCGTGCGGGTGGGTCGGCGGGGAGCCGGCGCACGCGGCCCCATCGGCGCTCGACAAGCCGGCGTTCACGGCGACCCCGAGCGAGCTGCTCGCGGCGGCGGAGGCGGTGACCGAGGGGGACGCGCCGGTCGTCGTGCTGCGCCGCGAAGAGGAGCTGAGCCTCGACGACCAGGACCGGACGACCCGGCGGTCGCGATGGGTGTACGTGATGCTCAGCGACGACGTCACGGGCGGCTGGAACCTGGTCGGGAAGGCGTGGAACAGCGCGTACCAGGATCCACCGTCGATCCGCGCGCGTGCGATCTACCCCGGTGGCAAGGTCATCGAGGCCGGTCCGGCACAGATCGAGACCGTGGCCGTGTACGGCCAGGACTCCGAGACGGTCTGGTACTCCAGGGCGCCGGTGCGGGGGGGCCCGGGCACGGTGGTCGAGTACGAGATCGTGGTCCGCGACAAGACCACGCGGTCCACGATGGGCACGCTCGATCAGCTCGCGCTCGACATCTCGTTCCCGACGCTCAGCTCGCGGGTCTCGATCTCGGCGCCGGTGGCGCGCCAGCCGAGCCACGCGGCGCCGCTCCTGCCGGCGGGGATCCGCCCGGCGAGCACGACGGCGGCGGGGCGCCAGACCTGGACCTACGAGCTCGGCGCGTTGCCGGTGCCGTCCGAGGAGCTGTTCGTCCCGGACGACATCGTGGTCGCGCCGACCTTCGTGATCTCCACGGGCCGTTCGTGGAACGCGGTCGCGCGGGACGCGCGCGGGTTGCTCGAGCGCCGGATCGCCGAGGGGCCGGTCGCGGTGCCGGCGGCGTTGCCGCGCACGGCCACGCTCGAGGCGGTGCGGGCGATCGCGGGCTGGCTGCACGCGCGCGTGCGCACCACGGGCGCCTGCCTCGGCGACCGCGCGCTCGACGCGGCGCCTCCGGCGAAGACGCTCGCGCGCCGCGCGGGCGGCTGCATGGACAAGGCGCTGCTGCTGCTCGCGCTGCTGCGCGACGCGGGCGTGCGCGCCGATCTCGCCCTGGTGTCCACCGAGGGACGCGACGTGATCGATCCGGCGCTCGCCGGCCTCGGCCCGTTCGAGCACCCGGTGGTGCGCGCGTGGGTCGGCGATCGCGCGGTGTGGATCGACGCGAGCGCGGAGCTCGCGCTGCCGGGCGAGCTACCGGGCGAGCTGCAGGGGCGGCCGGCGCTGGTGCTCGCCGAGGACGCGACGGCGCCGACCGAGACCCCGCGCTCGAGCTCCTCGGACAACCAGCACCGCGAGGTGCGCACCTACCAGCTCTCGGAGCTCGGCCCGGCGACCCGCGTCCAGGTGGTGCAGCAGTGGTCCGGCGCGCTGGCGGAGCGAAGGCGCGTGGAGCTGCGCGATCGCGGGGTAGACGCGGCGCGCGAGCGGTTCGACGAGGTGGCCGCGGTGGAGCTCGGCGGAGTGCTCGGGCGCGTCCACACGACGCGGTCCGCGGAGCTCGCGGCTCCGCTCCAGGCGACGTTCGAGGTCGCGCGCGCGCACATGTTCACCACCGGGCTCGAGCGGATCGAGATCGATCTGCGGGTGGCGGGCGTGGTCGGCGACGCGCGCGCGGTGCTGCTGTCCGATTCGTGGCCGGAGCCGGGCAAGCGGCGCCAGCCGCTGACCTGGAGGGTGCCGCACGTCTCCGAGCTCGAGCACCGCTTCGTCGTGCCGATGGGCTTCGAGCGGCCGGCGCTGCCGCCGGGCCAGACCCACGCGCTGGGGCCGGCTCGGCTGACCGAGACCTATCGGATGGACGGCGACGCGATCGTCGTGGCGCTGCGGTTCGATACCGGCAAGCCGCGGATGGCGGCGACCGAGGCGGCGGAGATGCGGCGCGCGTTCCAGGCGATCGCGGAGCGCAAGGTGCACCTGGTGCTGGAGAACACCGCGCTGCGGCTCTCGCGCGAGGGCAAGCCGCGCGAGGCGCTGGCCGAGCTCCAGCGCCAGCTCGCGCGCCATCCGCGCGAAGCGGCTCACCAGATCCAGCTCGCGACGGTGCTCGTCGAGCACGGCATGGGCGCGGCGGCGCGGCGCGCGGCGCGCAAGGCGGCAGCGCTCGAGCCGAAACGCCCGGAGAGCCACGCCGTCCTCGGCTGGGTGCTGCAGCACGATACGCTCGGGCGCCTCCACGGCTTCGACCACGATCGCGCGGGCGCGCTCGCGGCGCTGGCGCGGGCGCGGGCGCTCCAGCCGGATCACGTCGGCGCGAGCGAGGTGCAGGCGGATCTGCTGCAGCGCGATGCGCGCGGCGTGGCGTTCGGGCCGGGCAGCGATCCACGCGCGGCGAGCAACGCCTGGGCGGCGGCGTTCGAGGCCACCGACGAGCCGCGGTACGGGATGTCGCGCGCGATCGCGCTGTGGCGCGCCGGCCACGCGGGCGAGGCGGAGGAGGTGCTGCGCGTGCTGCCGGCGACCAAGGAGCGCGATGCGCTGCTGGTCGCGGTGATCGCGACGGCGCGGGGCGCGAAGGCGGCGGTCGACGAGGCGGCGAAGCTCGGCGGCAGCGCGTCGCGATCGACGCTGGAGGCGGCGGCCGCGGGCCTGGTGTTCGCGCGGCGCTACGACGAGATCCGCGCGCTGCTCGGCAAGGGAGGCGGCGCGCTCGGCCTCGCGCTGCCGGCCGACGTGGTGGCGCGGCTCCAGCGCGTGGATCTCGCGCCGGCGGATCCGCGCCACGCGTTCCTCGACATGATGCGCATCCTGTCGAAGCCGGACCACCAGACGGCGGTGTTCTGGGACGAGGCGACCGAGGCCGCGCTGCGGCAGTTCCTGCGCACCGAGGATCTGCGGATGCGCGCGATCGCCGGCTACGGCGACGACGTCGCGCGCGACATCCTGGCGGCGACGAGCCGGATGGAGCTCGACGGCAACGAGGCGACGTGGCGGCTGCGCGCGACCGTGCACGGCCGCCACTACGTGGTCTACCTGGCGCTCGACGGCGGGCGGGCGAAGGTGGTGTCCGCGACCGGGATGTGGAAGGCGTCGGGGCGGCACCTGCTGCGCCTGCTCGCGCGCGGCGACGAGGCGACCGCGGCGCGGATGGTGGACTGGCTCGCCGAGGCCGAGCCGCAGGGGATCTCGAAGATGTGGGGCGCCGGCAAGCCGCGCGACCGCGACGCGATCGCGGTGATCGCGGCGATCGCCGCGGGCGCTAGCGAAGTAGAGCGGATAGCGCCAAACCAGGACCGCTGAACGAGCGCGCTCGAGGGTGCGCGGGAGCTGTGCGACGCGTCGCTCGCCGATTCGTACGAGAGCGCGGGGCGCTGGCGCGAGCTGGAGTCCCACGCGGCGGCGTGGGCGCAGCGCGAGCCGGCTTCGGCCGAGCCGGTGCTGTCGCGCGCGCGGGCGCTGGCCCGGCTCGGCCGCTTCGACGAGGCCGATCGGGCGCTCGATCTGGCGGGCGGCAAGACGCCGGGGGGCCGGGCGCTGCTCCGCGAGCGCGCCCACATCGCGATCGCGCGCGGCCGGCTCGCCGATGCGATCCGCGTGTTCGATCCGCTCACCCAGGGCTCGTCCGCGGAGCCCGTGGATCTCAACTTCGCCGCGTGGCTGCGGATCGCCGCTGGCCAGGACCTCGACGGCGCGGTCGCGCTCGCTCGCCGCGCGATGGGCTCGAACGAGGACAAGAGCCCGCCGGCGATCGCGAACACGCTCGCG
>JBQCJR010000377.1:0-10715 GCA_051952595.1 Kofleriaceae bacterium | reverse complement strand
CCCGACACCCCCCCCCCCCCCCCCCCCCCGGCCACCCGGGGCGGGTTTCGGCGCGAACAAGCCACTCCGGCGCCATCCACGCGCTGCGTTGGGGCCCCCCCCCCGCCCCCCGCGCCGGCGAGACCGGGTACCTCTACGACGTGATCTCGGCGGCGCCGATCGCCAGCCACGAGCTGGCCGCGCTGTACGACGGCGTGTTCGCCGAGCCGGTGCTGGTCGTGCTCGCGCGCGCCGCGGCCGCCGGCGTGATCGCGACCGACGGCCCGCACCTTGCCGTGACCCACGCGGCTCCCGCGAAGCGGCGTGGCTTCCGCGACAACCCGTGGAAGCCGTGGCTCGGCGACGAGATGCCGTCGTGGGGCGACCTGCCCCCCACGCTCGGCATCGAGCTCGGCGAGCGCTTCGTGATCCTCGATCCGTACTGGTACTTCGGATCGCTGATGCACGCCCTCGAGGAGCTGCCGCTCGCGCGCGCGACCCAGCAGGTGCTCGCCGACCACCTGCTCGCGATCACGCGGGTCTACCCGGAGCCTCGCGAGCTCGGCCCCGATGCCGCGAACGAGCTCGGCGCCGCGCTGACCCAGGTGATCGAGCTCCATGCGTTCCTCGAGCGCGCCTGGCGGAACCCCGATCTGACCATGCCCAGCACCTGGCGTAGCTCGCTCGATTTCCCCGGCGGGACCGTCGAGGAGGTCGCCGCGTTCCTGTGCCACACCACGCTGCCGCGGCGCGCGCGGGGCCGGATGTTTCTCGCGCGGTGAGCCGCGCCGGGAGCGCGCGCTCGCACCCCGCCCGCCCAGGCGCTACGATCGCACGTGCGGCTCGAGCAGATCCTGGAGGACGGCGACCACGCGCTGCTCCACATGGAGCGCTACGTCGACGAGGGAACGCGCACCTACAGCCGGTACGCGTCGCGCTCCGAGGTGGCGCCGCGCTACCAGCCGCGCAGCCACGAACCGGACTTCGAGCTGATCACCGTGCGCGTGCCGCGCGAGCGCGTCGAGATCTTCCAGGGCGCGCCGAGCGAGCTCGCGGATCTGTACGTGCGTGGCGACCACGTCCGGTTCGCGATCCACCCCGAGGCGTGGACCCGCGATGATGTGGAGCACATCGAGGCGCTGCGCGCCCTGCCACGCGACGAGCCGCTGCGCGTCGCGCCCACCGCCTCGACCAGGACCGTGCTCGTCGTCGACGGCCGCGTGCCACCACACTTCCTGAAGCTGCACTGCCCGCGGAGGATCTCGCGGTTCAACCGCCAGCTCCGCCGCCACAACATCCACAACAGCGTCGTGGTCGCGAACGAGCTCGCGGAGATCGCGCGCGAGGTCCAGCGGCTCGCGTACCTGCCCGACGCGCTCGGCTTCTCGTACGGCGGCGACGACCGCGCGTGGGGCTTCCTGGTGCGGGAGCGGTCGCCCGCGCCGCGCGGCACCGATCTCGTGATCCCGTGCTTCGCGCTGTTCGGCGGCGATCTCGCCCACCCCACCGATCCGCCGCTCGTGGTGCAGCTGATCGAGCGGTCCGGCGCCGATCCGCAGGCGTTCGTGATCGACCAGATCGCGATCCCGCTCGTCGAGTGCTGGGCCAAGGTCGCGCACGAGCGCGGCATCCTGCTCGAGTCCCACGCGCAGAACACGCTGCTCGAGCTCGACCACCAGCTGCGCCCGCGGCGGATCGTGCACCGCGACTTCGACGTGTGGATCGATGGCGAAGCCCGCCGGCACAGGGGGCTCGCCGCGCCGTTCCTCGACGCGCAGGTCGGCCTCGGCAGCGGGCGCGCACGCGAGCCGTACTACAGCCTGATCTACGATCGCTTCGTGGGCCACGAGCTGCTCGACTACCTGATCGCCGCCGTCGCGCGGTTTCACCCGATCGACCGCGACGAGGTCCGCCGGCGCGTGGGCGAGGCGTTCCACCGCGCGTTCCCGGATGCCGCGGAGCGATTCCCCGCCGACACGATGTTCTACTTCGCGGACGCGCCGCAGCCCGACGATCACTTCGCACTCGTGGACCTGCGCCGCCCCCCGGAGTGGCGCTACGCTTCCGTCATCCGATGACCAGCCCCGAGGAGCTCACGCGCGAGCAGGTGGACGCCACGCGCGGCGATCACGTGCTCGAGCTCGGCGCGACCTGGTGTGGCTACTGCCAGGCCGCGCGCCCCCACATCGATGCGGCGCTCGCCGAGCACCCCGGGCTCCGCCACACGTGGATCGAGGATGGCCGAGGCAAGCGCCTCGGTCGGTCGCTCGGCGTGAAGCTGTGGCCGACGGTGATCCTCGTGCGCGACGGCACGGAGATCGCGCGCGTCGTCCGCCCGCGCTCGGTGGACGAGGTGCGCGCCGTGCTCTCGGCGCTCTGAGGCGCCGGTGCGCGCGCGGGCGCGGTGGCATCAGTGCGCCTGCGTCGCGCGCGGATCGACGTTCTTGTTGATGTGGAAGCGATTCTCCGGGTCATACACGCGCTTGACCGCGACCAGCCGCGGGTAGTTGTCGCGATAGGTCGCGCGCGTGCGGTCGGCGCCCTCGTCATCCATCAGGAAGTTCACGTACGCGCCGCCGAGCGAGTACGGATGGAGCGCGTCCCAGTAGGCTCGCGTCCAGCGGATGATCTCGCCGCGCTTGGCGGGATCCGGATCGACTCCGACGATCACCTGGTTCCAGTTCGCCTCGCGGTAGCTGTACGCCGTCGCGTGGCGGTCCACGCGCTGCGCCGCGCCGTTGCTCGGATAGAGGTGGATCGCCGAGTACGGCGTCGGCAGCTGTCTGGCGTACTCGAGGTGCACGTCGATCGCCGCGTCCGGGATCTGCTCCACGAAGTCGGCGCGCCAGTACCACTGCAACCCGGGCGGATACAGCCCGTCGAACATCGTCTGCAGCACCGGGAACGGCATCGGCTGGATGCCGAACATCGCCGGGCGCATCGCCTGGATCGCCTGGAGCATCGGCGCCGCCTGGTCGTGTGGTCCCGTCCAGCACCACACGACCGCGCACATCTTCTGGCCGTGGATCTCCGGCGGAAACGGCGCCACCGGCGGCACCGTCATGAACGCCAGGAAGCCATTGAGGTCCTCCGGCGCCTTCTCGAGGATCAGCTCGCGGTACCACTGCACCACCTCGACCGTGCGATCGAGAGGCCACAGCGTCGGGCCCGCCAGCACCATGTCCACCGGGTGCAGCGCCAGCTCGAACGACGTGACCACGCCGAAGTTGCCGCCGCCGCCGCGCAGCGCCCAGAACAGATCCTCGTGCTCGTCCGCGCTCGCGTGGACCAGGCTGCCATCGGCGAGCACGACGTCCGCCGCGCGCAGGCTGTCGATCGTCAGGCCGTACTTGCGCGTTAGGTGGCCGGTGCCGCCGCCCAGCAACAGCCCCGCGATCCCCGTGGTGGACAGGAACCCCGCAGGAACCGCGAGCCCGAAAGCGTGCGTCGCGTGATCGACGTCGCGCAGCAAGCAGCCGCCGTCGACGTAGGCGACGCGAGCCGCCGGGTCCACGCGAACCCCGCGCAGGCCCCCGAGGTCGATGACCAGGCCGTCGTCACACACGCCTAGCCCGCCCGCGTTGTGCCCGCCACCACGCACCGCGATCGGGAGGTCCTCTCGAACCCCGAAGCGAACCGCGGCGATCACGTCGGCGACATCGTCGCAGCGCGCGATCAGCGCCGGGTGCCGATCGATCATCCCGTTGTAGACCCGCCGCGCCTCGTCGTAGCTCGCATCGGTCGGGCGAATCACGCCGCCGCGCAGGGCCCTCGCTAGCTCATCGATCGTCCGTCCTTGCAGCATCGTCATCTCCTTGGAAGCTCCACGGAGACCACTGCACCCGGCGCGCCATCAGGGCTGGAGCAGCGAGAACGTCGGAGCTCGCACGTGCGCCTTCTCACGCGACATGTGTTGCGTGTGCGCGCGCGCACCCACGATCGCGTCGAGCCCCACGCGCCGCTTGGCTTCGTCGGCGCGACCAGACATCGTGGCAACGCGCCCGACGCTGACCATTGCCCGAGGAGTTGTTGTGTTGTCGACCTCGTCCACTCGTCTCGTTCTCGCCGCGATCGCCGGCACTGCCGCCGCCGCCTGCGGCTCTCCCGCCGACGCCCCCATCGATGCCCACGCGCAGGTCGACGCCCCGCCCGACGCCGACGACAGCGCCTGCCGTGCGCCGATCACGATCCAACCGGATCCCGGCGCCGAGGCCGCCGCGACCGCCGCGCTCCAGACGCTCTCGCCCGGGGCGACGCTCACCTGGGCACCCGTGCGCGGCACGTTCTCGTCGATCACCGGCCTCGTCGTCGAGCTGCCGAGCTGCACCGGCGCCACCAACGTCTACGACCAGCTGCTCGAGGTGCTCGAGCAGACGCCCGCGCTGTTCCAGATCGATCCCGCCGAGTGGCGTGCGAGCAACCTGCCCTGCTCCGCGGTCCTCGCCGGCGGATATCACTCGCTGCACCTCTATCGCACCAAGTACGGCCCGTACGCGCTCAACAACGACGTGTTCTCCGTCGTCGCCGGCGTCGCCAACGGCACCGTGATCCTGCACTTCTTCAGCGGCACCTACGTGCCGCGGCCCGCCCCCGCGGCGCTCGCCGCACTACAGGCCTGCCCCGACCGCCCACACGCCGCGCTCGCCGACCAGCTGCGCGCCGTGCCGTTCGACTACGAGGAGATCGCGCCGCCGCCCGAGCCGCAGTGCACGTTCGCCGGGAGCCGCACCTACACCGCCGATGCGGCCGACTCGCTCGCGTTCGACACCACCATCACGGCCCGGTGGAACGAGACCGACGTCCTCGAGATCCACCGCGAGAGCAGCGCGACGCTGCGCGTCGCCACGGCCAACCACACCCCCGGGCTGCTCAGCAGCACCGCGAACTGCCCCGACCCCGAGACCTCCAAGCCACGCGTCGGCTGGATCCGCACGTTCAACAGCATCACCGGCGAGATCCTCAACGACCACGCGAATCCAGATCCGTACTGCGTGGTGTGCCTGCAGTAGCGCGCTCGGATCACGCGGCGCGCGGAGCACCGCAGTTCGAGCAGTTCGCGAGCGAGCGCGGAGAGCGGATCGAGCAGTACGCGCACGTGTGAAACTCCTCGACTGCCTGCTCGCGCTCGGCCGAGAGGAACTCGCGAATGCACTTCTCCGAGCACAGGCGCCGCCACTCCCGGTGATCGGCGCGAAACACGTGATGGACCCGCGGTGCAACCTCTGCCTCGGGTGCACGCGCGAGCCACGCCATGATGTCGTGGACGCGCCAGTGCGCGTCGCGACGCTCGTAGACCACGAGCTTGCGCGCGAGCGTGGTGTTACGACACCAGCTGCATGCACAGGGGAAATCGGCACTCCGCAGGTGCAGGAGCTGACCTTGGCGGCGCGCCTCGGCGGCACGCTCGTTGGCCTGCCTCTGCCACCACACCCACACCCCACCTCCGACTCCCAGGAGGAGCAAGACCGCCACTTCAACCACGGGAATCATCCAAGTGCCCGAACGGCCGCATGCTCGCCTCGAACGCGAGCAACTCGAGCGCGCGCGGCGGGATCGGGCGATCGCCCTCGGACTGCGCGGACAACAGCTGAACTGCCCCGTCGGCTCCGACGACGAAGCACGCCGACATGGGCATCCGGCACGAAGCAAGACGCTCCATGACGTGGGGCACGCCGTGCTGTAGTCCGTGCGTTCGTAGCGCGCGGATCGCGAACGCCGAGCACGACTCCTCGAACAGACACCGACGCCGGAACACCGGGCGCAGGAACCATCGATATGCAAAGACCCCGAGGATCGCGATCCAGCGCATGCTACGCGAACTTCACGACGGTTCCGTAGCCGTGCACGGTGAACCGGCTGGCACTACAGCCCTGTGACGAGGTCTCCGAGTAGCCGAAGCGACACGCCACCACCGCCGAGCCGCCGAGGGCGGCGGCCGCGAGCTGGAGCTGGTAGCGCGCCGCCTCGAAGGCCTCCTGCGGAGACGCACTCTTGAACAGCCCACCGGACGAGCCGCCGACGGCAAATACGATGTTGAGCGGCAGATACTTGGCCTGCACGTCTCCGGTCGTGACCAGGATCGACTTCGCCTGCGCCTCGGCCTGCGCTCGGAGCACCGCAGCTTCGTTGGGCCTAGACATCACCTACTCCTACTGACCGACACCAACTGCATCGGTCCACGCTAACAAGTTCGAGCTCACTCTGCAACGCTGTGTCGGCCGCTTCCCCGCAAGTTGAAGCCCGTCGCGAGAGACAACCCGAGGGTCTGGCGCACCACGCGGCCGCTCGCAGGCGTGTAGACGCCGGTGAGTCACGGCCCCCCGCCGAAGTCGCGGTCCGACAAGAACGCGTACGACAGCCGCAGCTGCGACGCGCTGTCGAACAGATCGCGCGCGCGCCCGTCGAAGTCGGCGCGGCGGGCCGAGAACACGCCCTCCACGCCGACCGCGTGGTTGCGATACACCGGGACGAGCACGCCGAACCGGGCGTAGTTGATCCACTCGCTGCCCTCTCTGAACGGCGAGCCCGCGATGTAGAACGACCGCGCGGTCAGGTGGACCAGCCAGCGCTGGCGATCCGCGAACCGCAGATCGAGCAGCGCCGAGGCGCCCGGGCCGCGGTGGTAGTCGCGATTGGCGCCGGGCCCCGCGTCGACGTTCGCCCCGGCGGCGCCGTACGGAATCCCGGCCGCCATCGCGGTGACCTGCGCGAACAGCCTGCGGCGGATCGGCAGGTGGACGACCGCGCCGCCACCGAGCCCGAACGCGCCGATCCGGAGCCGATCTGGATTCGCGAAGTCGTAGCTCGCCATGATCCCGCCGATCCCACGCAGGCGGCGGTAGCCGAACGCGCGCCCCCACAGCAGGCCGCGCGTGTGCAGCGACAGCGACGCGGAGTCGGTCGACACGTCGCCCTCGATCAGGAAGTCGAAGTAGTCGAGCGGCCGGCGCGGCACCACCGCCGCATTCGTGGGCAGGCCATAGCTGATCGCCAGCGCGGCGTGGAGTCGCCCGAGCGTCTGCTGGAACCGCTCGCCGGACGGCTCGTCGAAGTCGAGCGAGAGGCCGTTCCAGCCGGCGCTCACGTACCCGAACCTCGGCGGCGGTGGGCCGACGAGCCATGCCTCGCCATGGATCGTCCGGCTGAGCGCGCCCATCGGATCCACCGCGATCGCGAGCAGCTCGCGGGCTCGCTGGTGCGGGCGGCCATCGCGCCACCGGAGCGCCTGGCCAAACCGATGGAGCGCCTCGCCCAGCAGGATCCCGCCGGTCGGCGTGAAGATCTGGTCATTGATCGATGGCGTCTTCGTCTCCATCACCAGCTCCCAGAACATGCTCCCGAGGAACGTGTAGACCGCCGAGCCCCAGAAGCCGATCCCGTTCGATCGCGCGGCGTTGAACATCAGCGCGCCGACGTACGGGTGGCCGAACTGGTTGGTGGTGAACGCGTCCTCGTCCCACGCCCAGCCGCTCGTCAGGTTGTTCCACACCGAGCCCGGCGTGATCAGGAGGTAGGTCCTGCCCATCCCGAGGCCGATCAGCGAGAGACCGACGTTGACGCCGAGCACGTGCACCGTCGCCCACAGGTACCGGCGTTGGAGTGGCTGCTCGAACGAGAGGCTCGACGGCACCGGATCGACCGCCTCCTGGCGCGGCGGCGGCGGCAGCAGCGGCGGGTCCGCACCCGCGCCATGGCTCGTCGCCAGCCCCGCGACCGCGGCGGCACACGCGAGCCAGCGCCGGAGCCTACCGGGGGCCATGATCGAGCTTGTCGCCCCCGGCACCGCTGCGCGATCGAGCGCCGCGCGATCGCGCGCTCCTGCCCCGCGCGCGCTCTCTCAGCTACACGAGGGGTAGTTCTTGATCAGCGCCTCGTACGCGCTGGCACGCGCGCGGCTGTCGCGGTGCGCCCTCACGCGCTCCATGCGCGACCGCCGCTCCTCCCGGCACCGCTCGCGCTCCAGGGCGATCCGGCGCGCCGGCCTCGCGTCTTCGTCGACGAGGCCGAGCAGCCGCAGCTCGGTCAGCGCGCCGCGAACCACCTCGGCGGCGTTCGCCGCGGCGACCTCGAGATCGCCATCGGGCTCGAGGTAGATCTCCGCACACGGCCCGGCGATCGCCGCGTCGCTCGTGCATAGCTCCTCGCCGTCGAGCGCCGGCCGCGCGAAGATCGTGATCGCCGAGGAGCTCGCGCCGTGTGGGTCGATGAACGCGTAGAACACCGCATCGATTCGCGAGAACCGGCGCGGGAGGACCTCGCCGAACCGGTGGGTGCGAAGCTCCTGGGGTGTGTGCTTCATGCGCAGCACCGAGGTCGCCCCCGCTTGCTGCTGCTCGACGAGCGCGTACCCGCGCTGCCCCAGCAGCTGCACGACGAGCAGCGCCGCCTCGTTCGGCGTGCGGGAGATCACCAGCGACGAGCCCTCCGGACCGAGCAGCGACGCGGTGCTGCGCACCGGGAGGGGAGTGCAACCACTTGCGAACGCGACGGCCACAGCGACTCCGAGGGCCACGACACATGATCTCATACCCACGCTCCTGTTTCGCCCAGGCTCGCCGCGCGTCGCTGCGATGTTCTTGCGCCCGCATTGCGCAGTGTGAAGCGCTTCCCGCGCGAGCACGCTGCCCCTATCGTGCTGCGTGTGTCCGAGATCACCGACTTCGTGCGCGCGCTGCCGCCCGCGCAGCGCGCGCTGGTCGAGGCGGCGCGCAGCCGGATCCGCTCGGTCGTCCCGATCGCGGTCGAGAAGCTCCGTCCGGGCTGGGGCCTGATCGGCTACAACGCCCCGGCCTACTTCGCGTTCATCCATCCCGGCCCGGTGCTGCGGATCGGCTTCGAGTGGGGCGTTTCCTTGCCCGATCCAGACGGCCTGCTCGAGGGGAACGGCCGGCGGGTCCGCCACGTGCCGATCCGGACCGCGGGGGACCTGCGCCGCGCCGCGCTCGCAGATCTGCTGCGCACCGCCGCCACCCGAGCTCGTTGACCTCCAGCGATCGCCGCGTTCTCCGAGTGCGCGCGGGCGCGCTGTAGCACCGTCGCGCGCGCGCGATGCTCGGCCCAGCTCGGGTGCTCGTGGTGCCGCAGCACCACGCGGGCGCGCTCCACGAGCCATCGCTCGTCGGGCCACCACCCGCCGTTGGCTGCGCGATTGCAAATCTCGTCCCCGAAGGGGACCACGTGGACTCGCGCAAGACTTCCTGGCAGTCGCGGACGCGTCAACATCTCGAGCGACCCGAGCGACCGCGCCGCCCCCGAGGGCGCGCCGACGGCGACCGCGAGCGGCAAGCGCTGCTCGACGCGGTGCGCGCCGCGAACCACGGAGACTTCGCCGCGGCGCAGGAGATCCTGGCAGCGCCGTCGAGCGACCCGCTCGCCCCGGAGATCAACGAGCTGATCGGGCGCGCCGGCGGGCTCGTCGACGAGCTGGTGCGCCTCTCGATCGCCGTCGGCCGCGAAGGCCAGACGGGGCAGCGCGCGTCGGTCGGCTACGTCGAGGGCGCGTGGGGCGTGGCGATCGAGGCGATCAACGCGCTGCTCACCGAGCTCGCTCGGCCGATGGCGGACGTCTCGCGCGTGATCCGCGCGATCGCCGAGGGCGACTTCTCGCAGCGCATGCAGCTGCGCGGCGACGGCTACGCCCTCAAGGGCGAGCTCAGCCATCTCGCGACGGTGGTGAACGCGCTCATCGATCGGCTGAATCAGGTCATCTCCGAGGTCACGCGGGTCGCGCGCGAGGTCGGCACCGACGGCAAGCTCGGCGCCGAGGCCTCGGTGGTCGGCGCATCGGGCACGTGGCGAGACCTGACGAACAGCGTCAACATGCTCGCCGGCAACCTGACCAACCAGGTCCGCAACATCGCGCTGGTCACCACCGCGGTCGCGAACGGCGACCTGTCGCGCAAGATCGACGTCGAGGCCAAGGGCGAGGTCCTCGCGCTCAAGAACACGATCAACGTCATGGTCGATCAGCTGCGCAGCTTCGCCGGCGAGGTGACCCGCGTCGCCAAGGAGGTCGGCACCGAGGGGCGGCTGGGCGGCCAGGCCGAGGTCCGCGGCGTGTCCGGCGTGTGGAAGGACCTGACCGACAACGTCAACGCGATGGCGTTCAACCTGACCACGCAGGTGCGCGGCATCGTCAAGGTCGTGACCGCGGTCGCCCACGGCGACCTTTCCCAGCAGTTCGTGATCGCGGCGCAGGGCGAGATCGCCGCGCTGGCCGAGACGCTCAACTGGATGACCAAGACGCTGTCGATCTTCGCCGAGCAGGTCACCAGCGTGGCCCGCACCGTCGGCGTCGAAGGCAAGCTGGGCGGCCAGGCCAAGGTGCCCGGCGCGACCGGCACCTGGCGTCAGCTGACCGACAACGTCAACCAGCTGGCCGGTAACCTGACCACGCAGATCCGAACCATCTCCGACATCGCGACCGCCGTGACCAAGGGCGACCTGTCGCGCAAGATCACCGTCGAAGCGCGCGGCGAGGTGCAGGAGCTGAAGAACACCATCAACACGATGGTCGACACGCTCAACTCGTTCGCAGCCGAGGTCACGCGCGTCGCGCGCGAGGTCGGCACCGAGGGCAAGCTCGGCGGCCAGGCCGACGTCAAGGGCGTCGCCGGCACCTGGAAGGACCTCACCGACAACGTCAATCTGCTGGCCAATAACCTGACGGCGCAGGTCAGAAACATCGCCGAAGTCACCACCGCGGTCGCCAAGGGCGACCTATCCAAGAAGATCAC
>JBQCJR010000376.1:0-3601 GCA_051952595.1 Kofleriaceae bacterium | reverse complement strand
TTCGCCGAGGCCGGGCGCTACCGGATCGAGGCGTTCACCCCGGCGCCGCACAACCAGTCGCGCCGCGCGGTCTATCGGGTGACCCACGGCTCGATGACGACCGAGGTGCCGGTGGACCAGCAGGCGGTCGACGGCTGGAACCTGATCGGCGAGCTCGAGTTCGCCGCGGGTGGCGCGGGTCAGTCGGTGCGCCTCGACGACAACACCGGCGAGCCGGTCGACACCCAGACCAAGCTGGTGTTCGACGCGCTGCGGGTGACCCGGCTCGACGGCCCCACCGGCGAGGACGGCGGAGACGATTCGGGGTGCGCGGCCGCGGGCGCGGGTGCGGGAGCGGCGTGGCTCGCGATCGCGCTGGGCGTCGTCACTCGACGACGACGAACGCGGCGTGGAGGTGCAGATCGTCGAGGCGGCGCGCCTTGCGCGCGACCTCGCGGGCGAGGATGTACATGACCAGCAGGTCAGCGTATTTCTCGCTGTCGTCGCGCTCGTGATCCGGCGCCACGGGCTCCATCGTCTCGGTGTCGGCGAGGTCCAGCATCCCCGACCGTGGTGCATCTCGCGCGCCGAGCACGCCGTGATCGAACTGCGCCGGCGGCGGGTGCCCCTGCGCGCGGCGGCACACCGCGGTGATTCGCACGTGCGAGGCGAGGCCGACAGCGGCCACGGGCGCCGGACCGGTGCGCCGGCCTCCGACATGCCAGCCGAAGCCGAGCCCCACACCGGAGGCGCGTGCTGATACCGTCGCACCGTGACCAGCTCTCGACGACAAGGCCGATCGCTGTGGGTCCTCGGCTGCTCGCTGCTCCTGGCGTGTAGCGAGCCTCCGATCGACCCGGCGCCGCTCGCGCGCGCCACCCCGCGGCCGCTGCCCCGCGCGCCGGTCGCCGCGGCGATCGAGCTGGGCACCGCGCCGCTCGCGCTCGACGAGCGCGGCGTGCCCCACCTGTTGCGCGGGGCGAGCGCCCCCGCGGCTCCAGCGGTCACCGCGACCGAGTCGGCGCGCCAGCACGTGGCGCGGCTCGCCCCGGCGTGGGGCGTGGACCAGCTGCCGCAGCTCGAGCCGATCGGCGAGGTCCCCGTCGATGGCGGCGCGATCGCGCGGCTGCGCCAGTCGATCGACGGCCTCCCGATCGAGGGCGGCGAGCTGCGCGTGCTCGTGGGCCGCAACGGCGAGCTCACCGCGGTGCGCGGCGCGCTCTACGATGCCACCACGCCGCGCACCGCCGCCCGGTTCCTCGACGAAGAGGCGAGCGCGGTCGCCCGCGCGGTCCGCCATCGCTACGGCGCGACCCTGGATCCGCGCGCGCTCGCCAGCCACTTCGCCGCCGATGGCACCCGGCGGCTCGCCGGGCGGGACGGCGAGATCGAGGTCGAGCTCGCGACCGCGCGCAAGGTGTGGCACCGCGCCGGCGATGCGCTGATCGCGGCGTGGAAGGTCGAGGCGTACACCAGCCGCGCCGGCTCGACCGACGGCGACGCCCACGCGACCCTGATCGCGGCCGACGACGGCCGCGTGCTGGACCAGCGCAGCCTCACCGCCGACGCCGCGTTCCGCTACCGCGTGTTCGCCGAGACCACCGGCGAGCTGCATCCGTTCGACGGGCCGACCGCCGATCCGGTGCCCCACCCCACCGGCGTGCCCGACGGCAGCTACCCCAGCTACGTGCCGCCGAGCCTGGTCACCGTCGAGGGGCTCAACCACCCGGCCGGGGCGAGCGCGCCGGATCCGTGGCTCGCTCCCGGCGCGACCGAGACCCGCGGCAACAACGTCGACGCCTACGCCGACTTCAACCCGCCCTCGGGCCTCTCCGCCGGCGACTTCCGCGCCACCGCCACCAGCCCGGGCACGTTCGATCGCACGTACGACACCGCGCTCGGCCCGATGGCGTCGCAGAGCCAGCAGATGGCCGCGGTGACCTCGCTGTTCTACGTGATCAACTGGCTGCACGACTTCTGGTACGACGCCGGCTTCACCGAGGCCGCCGGCAACGCCCAGGCGCAGAACTACGGCCGCGGCGGCGTCGAGGGCGACGCGCTGCTCGCCGAGGCCCAGGACAACGCGCTCGGCGGCTCGCGCAACAACGCGAACATGTCCACGCCGTCCGACGGCATGCCGCCGCGCATGCAGGTGTTCCTGTGGAGCGGCCCCGAGGAGCGCTCGCTGACGCTGACGCCGTCGAACCGCACGCCCGCGATCGACACCGCAGGGTTCGGCCCGACGAGCTTCGACCGCACGGCGCAGCTGATCCTCGCGAACGACGGCACCGGGAACCCGAGCGACGCGTGCACCGCGCTGGTGGGCACGTACACCGGCCGGATCGTGCTCGCGGACCGCGGCAGCTGCACGTACGAGAACAAGGCGCTGATGGTCCAGAACGCCGGCGGCGTCGGCCTGATCGTCGCAGACAACCAGGCGAGCACCACGCCGCCCTCGCTCGGCGACGACTCGATGATCACCACGCCGATCACGATCGGCGCGGTGTCGGTCACGATGGCCGAGGGCGCGCGGATCAAGACCGACCTCGCGGCCGGCGCGGTGCAGGCGCGGATCTTCCGGAACTCCCTGCCGGAGCTCGATGGCGCGCTCGACTCGACGCTGATCGCGCACGAGTTCGGCCACTACCTCCACCACCGCCTGAGCGAGTGCAACACCACGTGGTGCCGCGCGATGAGCGAGGGCTGGGGCGACTTCACGGCGCTGATGCTCCAGCTGCGCGAGGGCGACGACCTCGCGGGCGCGTACCCGTTCAGCGTGTACACCACGCAGTCGTTCACGGACGACCCGGGCTACTTCGGGATCCGCCGCGCGCCGTACAGCGTCGACTTCGCGAAGAACTCGCTGTCGTACCGCCACATGGCCGAGGGCGAGCCGCTGCCGACCCACCATCCGTTCCTCGCGTCGGGCAACAACGCCGAGGTCCACAACGCCGGCGAGGTGTGGGCGGCGGCGCTGTGGGAGGTCTACGTCGCGCTCCAGCAGGCCGGGCCGTCGTTCGAGGAGGTGCGCAGCAAGATGGCGCGCTACGTGGTGGCCGGCCTGATGATGGCGCCGGTCGATGCCACGCCGACCGAGACCCGCGACGCGCTGCTCACCGTCGCCTCGGAGGCCGATCGCGACCTGCTCGCCGCGGCGTTCGCGCGCCGCGGGTTCGGCACCTGCGCGATCACGCCGGCGCGCGACAGCTCGAACTTCGTCGGGATCGTCGAGTCGGACCAGCTCGGCGGACGCGCGCTCACCGGGCAGCTCGCGCTCGCCGACACGGTCGAGTCATGCGACCACGACGGCGTGCTCGATGGCGGCGAGACCGGCGTGGTCTCCGTGCCGCTGACCAACACCGGGCTCGCGCCGCTGCCGGACGTGACGGTGAGCGTGGTGTCGTCCACGCCGGGGCTCACGGTGGTCACGCCGCCGGTCGAGATCGCGAGCTTCGCGGCGGGCGCCACCGAGCAGATCCCGTTCCAGATCCGCCTCGACGACAGCGCGGCCGGTCCGCGCGCCGGCGAGCTGTTGGTCACGGTGCGCGCGCCCCGCTCGTGCGAGGAGCGGGCGAGCTTTACCAAGGCGGTGCGGCGCGACGTGGACGACGTGCCCGCCCGC
>JBQCJR010000375.1:0-20082 GCA_051952595.1 Kofleriaceae bacterium | reverse complement strand
GCGTCAGGCGCCCGAGGAGCCGGCCCAGCGCGGGCTCGGCCGTGGGGCGCACCAGGCCCCGGCGCTCCAGCACCGACAGCAGCGCGGGCAGCACCGTGTAGGACGAGATCCAGCACAGCAGCATGCCGACGCCGCCGATGATCCCGAAGTGGCGGAAGCCGCGGAAGTCGGTGACCGCGAGCGCGCCGTAGGCCACCGCGGCGGTCAACGAGGCGCCGAGCGTGCCGTGCAGCGAGCCGCGCAGCGCCGGCGCGATCGCGTCCCGCGGCGAGATGTCGCGTCGGATCTCCTCGAAGTAGCGCGCCAGGATGATCAGCCCGGGGTTGATCCCGTTGCCGATCACGATCGCTGTGAGGAAGGCCGACAGGAGGTTGAGGTGGCCGATCGCGGCATACGCGAATGTCAGGGTCACCGACACCCCGACGATCAGCGCCCACAGCGCGCCGAGCACCGGGATGACCGCGCGGTAGTAGAGGAACAGCCCGCCGAACACGAGCACGATCGTCACCACCGCGGCGAGCGCCATTCCGGAGATCACCGAATCGTGCTCGAAGATCGAGAAGTTCACGTTGCCGGCGAACTCGACGACCACACCGGGGTGGCGCTGCGCGAGCTCCGCGCCGAGCCCGCGCACGATGCCCATCAGCATCCGGCCGCGGGTGATGTCGGAGGACGGGAACGTGACCTGCAGGGCGAACAGCTGACTCTTGCCATCGGGCGACAACCGGATCGGCGTGGAGGTGGCCGCGCGCTCGGCCTCGTCGAGCCGGCGCTGCAGGTCCTCGAGCCGCGACGCGCTCACCCCGCTCGATTCGGCCGGGCTGTCGTCGAGATCGATGTACAGCGGGTTGGCGTCGAGCCGGGCGCGCCGCAGCCGGTCGGCGAGCGCGTCGCGCGCGTCCCGGAGATCGCTCAGCTCGGCGAACAGGAACCGGTGGGCCCAGCCGTAGCGCGCCGCGGCGTTGTCGTCGGTGGAGACCGAGATCACGAGCTCCGGATCGATCGCGCGCAGCCGCGCCTCGAGCTCGCCCGCCGCCCGCTCGCGCAGCTCGGGAGAAGGCGCATCGACCATGATCAGCACGTTGCCGAACGAGCGCGCGCGGTGGCGCAGCTGCTCGAGGTCCTGCACCGAGCGCTTGGAGGGTGGCAACAAAGTCGACAGGTCCGAGCGCAGCGGTAAGCGCAGCGCGCACAGCGCCCCGATCGCGACGACGACGAGCGACGCGAGGAACACCGCGATGCGGTGGCGATCCAGCCAGGAGACGTAGCGGACCGCGAGCGAGCGAGACGAGGACAGCTTGATGCGCACCATACATCGTGATGCCGTCGAAAGCCCGGCACCGAGCGCGCGGATCCGTTCGCCGCGGAGCCATGCGTGAGATAGGGTGCAGTCACTCGGGTGTCAGTCCACGACGTCTTGCTGTTCATCCCGCACCTCCAACAAGGAGGAGCGGAGCGTCAGATCCTGGAGCTGATGACGCGGCTCCCGCCGCGCTACGCGCCGCGGTTGTGTCTGTACGGCGCGAACGAGCAGGATCGCATCCACTACCGCGACTACTTGCCGCCCGGCGAGCCGAGCCACGTGCTCGGCGTCGACGAGATGGGCCCGGTCGGGTTGGCGCGGCTGGTCCAGCTGCTGCGCCGGGAGCGGCCGACGATCCTTCACAGCTATCGCGACAAGGCAAACTTCTGGGCCCGGCTCGCCGCGCTCGCCGCGCCGGTGCCGATCGTGCTGACCAGCGTGCGCAATCGCTATCAGGGTCCGTTCTACGGCCCCGCCGAGCGTGTGCTGCAACACCGGAGCGATCGCGTGCTCGTCAACTCGGTCGGCATCCAGGAGGAGCTGGTGTCGTGGTCGGGCGTGCGGCCCGACAAGATCCAGGTGATCCACAACTTCATCGACCTCGAGCGGTTCCGGCCGCCGAGCGACGCAGAGCGCGCCGCCGCGCGCGATCGGTTCCAGCTCGCGCCCGGCGACATCGCGCTGGTGCTGCCGGGCCGGCTCGCGCTGCAGAAGCACCACCTCGGGCTCGGGCTCGCGCTCGGCCAGCTCCGGCGCGCCGGCCGGTTGCCGCGCCACGTCCGGCTGCTGCTCGCCGGGCGCCGGCGCGACAAGGCGTACAGCCGGCTCGTGCCGCCGTGGTTCGCCGCGCTCGGCATCTCGCCGCACGTGACGTACCTCGAGGCGCTCAAGGATGTCGAAGCGCTGTACCACGCGGGCGACGTGCTGGTGATGCCGTCGCTGTACGAGGGGCTGCCGAACGCGGTGCTCGAGGCGCACGCGTGTGGCCTGCCCGCGGTGGTCTCGCACGCCGCGAACCGCGACGCGCTCGTGATCGATGGCTCGACCGGCTACGAGGTCGCGACGCTCGATCACGGCGGGCTCGCCGAGGCGATCGGCCGGATGATCGAGACGCCGGACGCCGAGCGCCGCGCGATGGGCGCGCGCGGCCGCGCCCACGTCGCCGAGCGGTTCCATCCCGCGCGGATCACCGATGAGACGGTCGCGCTGTACGACGCGCTGCTCGCCGAGAAGGGGCTGGCCTAGCCATGTGTGGGATCGCCGGTCACGTCGCGCTCGACGACGAGCTCGCGGATCGCGAGGTCGTGGAGCGGATGGCCGGCGCGCTCGCGCACCGCGGCCCCGATGGGCTCGGGCTGTGGCACGACGGCCCCGCCGCGTTCGCGCACCGCCGGCTCGCGATCATCGATCTACGCGAGGTCGCGCAGCAGCCGCTGACCAACGAGACCGGCGACGTCGCGATCGTGGTCAACGGCGAGATCTACAACCACGTCGAGCTACGCGCCGAGCTCGAGGCGCGCGGCCACCAGTTCCGCACGCGCAGCGACTCCGAGGTCGTCGCACACCTGTGGGAGGAGCACGGCGCGCGGGTGCCCGAGCTGCTGCGCGGGATGTTCGCGCTCGCGGTGTGGGATCGCCGTCGCCGCGAGCTGCTGGTCGCGCGCGATCGCTACGGCGAGAAGCCGCTGTACTGGGCGTTCACCCGCCGCGGCGTGGTGTTCGCGTCCGAGCTGGCGGCGATCGCGCAGTCGGGGCTGGTCGATCTCTCGATCGATCCGGTCGCGCTCGACGCGTACCTCGCGCTCCAGTACGTGCCGAACCCCTCGACGATCTTCGAGGGGATCTACAAGCTGCCGCCCGGCCATCGGTTCGTGGTGCGCCCCGGCCAGCGCCCGGTGCCCGAGCCGTACAGCGCTCCGGATCACCAGCCGCGGCTCGCCCACCTCGATCGGCGCGAGGCCGCGCGCGAGGTCCGGCGCACCGTCGAGGACGCGGTGCGGGTTCGCCTGATGTCGGACGTGCCGCTCGGCGCGTTCCTGTCGGGTGGGATCGACTCGTCGATCGTCGTGGCGTGTATGGCGCGCGCCTCGAGCAAGCGCGTGCAGACGTTCTCGATCGGGTTCGGCGATCGCGATCGCTCCGAGCTGCCGTTCGCGCGGATGGTCGCCGAGCGCTACCACACCGATCACCACGAGGAGATCGTCCGGCCCGATACGGTCGCGCTGCTCCCGAAGATCGTCCGCCACTACGGCGAGCCGTTCGCGGATCCCTCGGCGCTGCCGACCTGGGTGCTCTCCGAGATGACCCGGCGCCACGTCACCGTCGCGCTGTCGGGCGATGCGGGCGACGAGGGGTTTGGTGGCTACAAGCGCTACGTGTGGTCGCACGTCGCGCACCTGCTCCAGCGCGCTCCCGGTCCGGCGCGGCGCGGGATCGTCGGATTGCTGGGCGCGGTCCCCGGGGGCCCGGCGCGCTGGTTGCGCGAGTACGCGCGGATCATCGACGCCGACGAGGCGACGCGCTACCTGAGGTTCATCAGCCACTTCTCCGCCCGGGAAAAATCGGACCTCTACACCGGCGAGCTACGCGAGCGGTTCGCGCGGGACGCCACGGCCGAGCGGTTCGCGAACCTGCTCGCCGCGAGCCGGGGCGCCGATCGGCTGAGTCGCCTGATGGAGCTCGACGTCCGCACCTATCTGCCCGACGACATCCTCGTCAAGGTGGACATCGCCAGCATGGCGCACGCCCTCGAGGTCCGCGCGCCGTTCGTCGATCACCACGTGATGGAGCTCGCCGCGGCGCTGCCCTCGCGGCACAAGATCCGCGGGCTGCGCGGCAAGCTGCTGCTCAAGGAGGCGTTCGCGGATGCGATCCCCGCGCCGATCGTGCGGCGCGCCAAGCGCGGGTTCTCGCTCCCGCTGCGGCGCTGGTTCCAGGAGGATCTGCTCGGGTTCGCGCGCGAGACCCTGCTATCGCAGCGCGCCCGCGAGCGCGGCCTGTTCGAGCCCACGGCCGTCGCGCGTCTGATCGACCGACACCCCCGAGGGGAGGACCACGGCGATCGGATCTGGAACCTGCTCGTGCTCGAGTTGTGGCACCGCGAGGTGCTCGACCGCGCCCCCACCGCGATGCGTGCGAGCGCGTGATGTCGAGCGCGGAACGTGTTACGTCGCCGGCCATGCGCGGCATCGTTCTCGCGGGTGGTACGGCGACGCGGCTGTACCCGGCCACCCTCGGCATCTCGAAGCAGCTGCTGCCGATCTACAACAAGCCGATGATCTACTACCCGATCTCGCTGCTGATGCTGGCGGGGATCCGGGAGATCCTGATCATCTCGACGCCCCACGACCTGCCGGGGTTTCGCCGGCTGCTCGGCGATGGCTCGGCGCTCGGCGTCTCGTTCTCGTACGCCGAGCAAGCGCGGCCGGGCGGGCTCGCCGAGGCGTTCCTCGTCGGGCGCGAGTTCATCGGCGATCAGCCGGTGTGCCTGGTGCTCGGCGACAACATCGTCCACGGCGCCGGGCTCGCCGAGCTGCTCCAGCGCACCGCCGCGATGCAGTCCGGCTGCACGCTGTTCGGCTACCGCGTGACCACGCCGGAGCGCTACGGCGTCGCCGAGCTCGATCCGGATGGCAAGGTGCTGTCGATCGAGGAGAAGCCGAAGGCGCCGCGCTCGAACGTCGCGGTGATCGGGCTGTACTTCTACGACCACGACGTCGTCGAGATCGCGTCGAAGCTCGCGCCGTCACCGCGCGGCGAGCTCGAGATCACCGACGTCAACAACGCGTACGTGCGGCGCGGCGATGCCCGGCTCCACGTGCTCGGGCGCGGCTACGCGTGGCTCGACACCGGCACCCACGACAGCTTCCTCGACGCCTCGAACTTCGTGCAGGTGCTCGAGCGGCGCCAGGGCGTGTACCTCGCGGCGCTCGAGGAAGTGGCGTACCGGATGGGTTTCATCGACGCGCTCCAGCTCGCGCGGCTCGGCGAGTCCATGCTGCAGACCGACTACGGCCGCTACCTGGTCGCGGTCGCCAAGGGCGAGGCCTGAGATGACCACGATGCTGCGCGCGAGCGGGTTGCCGCTCGAGGGCCTGCTGTTGCTCGAGCCGCGGGTGTTCCGCGACGAGCGTGGCTACTTCGTCGAGACGTACGTCGAGCAGCGCTACCGCAACGTCGGCGTCACCGTGCCGTTCGTGCAGGACAACCACTCGCGCTCGGTGCGCGGCACGCTGCGTGGGATGCACTTCCAGCGCACGCCGGGACAGGCCAAGCTGGTGCGGGTCGCGACCGGATCGATCTACGACGTCGTCGTGGATATCCGGCCGTCGTCGCCGACGTTCGGCAAGTGGTTCGGCATCGAGCTCGACGCCGTGCTCCACCGCCAGCTGTTCATCCCGGTCGGGTTCGCGCACGGCTTCTGCGTGACCTCGGACTCGGCCGACGTGATCTACAAGGTGTCGACCCCGTACGACCCGACCACCGAGGTCGGCTTCCACTGGGCCGACCCGGCGATCGGCATCAGGTGGCCGGTCGACGCGCCGGTGGTCTCGCCGCGCGATCGCGACGCGCCGCCGCTGCGCGAGCTGTTCCGCGGGGCGGTGCGGTGAGCGCCGCGCGGTTCTGGGTCACCGGCGCGCGCGGCCTGCTCGGGCAGGCGGTGGTGCGCACGCTGGTGGACCGCGGGATCGCACACGTGGCGAGCGATCGCGACGTCGATCTAACGGACCCCGACGCCGTCGCGGCGTTCGCGCGCGCCGAGCCGTTCAGCCACGTGGTTCATTGTGCGGCGTTTACACGAGTAGACGCCTGCGAAGCGCACGAGGCCGAGGCGCTGCGGATCAACGCCGACGGCGCCGAGCACGTCGCGCGGGCCGCCGCGGCGCGCGGCGCGGTCGCCGTCCACGTCTCGACCGACTACGTGTTCGACGGCGCCGGGGCGCGGCCCTACCGCGAGGACGATCCGGTCGCGCCGATCAACGCCTACGGCCGGACCAAGCTCGCCGGCGAGCAGCGGTTCCTCGCCGCGGCCGCCGGGATCGATCACTACGTGGTCCGCACGTCGTGGTTGTTCGGCCCCGGCGGCGCGAGCTTCGTCGCGACGATGCTGCGGCTGTTCGGCGAACGGCCCGAGGTGCGTGTGGTCGGCGACCAGACCGGCCGCCCGACCTACGCGCCGGACCTGGCCGGTGTGCTCGTCGAGCTCGCGCTGCGCCGCCCGGCGCGCGGCATCTACCACTTCGCGAACGCCGGCCCCACCACCTGGTACGAGCTCGCCGAGGCAACCCGCGCCGAGGCGATCGCCCGTGGGCTACCCGCCGGCGCGGCGCTGACGCGGATCTCCACCGCCGAGTACCCGACCCCGGCGCGCCGCCCCGCGTGGTCGGTGCTCGCGACCGACAAGATCGAGGCGGCGCTCGACCTGGCCCCCCGGCCGTGGCGCGCCGCCCTGGCCACGTACTTCGAGGCGATCGCATGAGACCGCTCCACAACTTGCTGGTCACGGGCGGCGCCGGGTTCATCGGCTCCGCGTTCATCCGCTCGGCGTTCGCGCGCCCCGGCTTCACCGGCAAGATCGTCAACCTCGACGCGATGACCTACGCCGGCAACCTCGACAACCTCGCCGGCGCGGTCGATCCATCGCGCTACGAGCTGGTCCACGGCAACATCCTCGACGGGCCGCTGATCGAGCGGCTGATCGACGACCACGCGATCGACGCGATCGTGCACTTCGCCGCCGAGAGCCACGTCGATCGCAGCATCCACGGCCCCGCCGAGTTCATCCAGACCAACGTGGTCGGCACGATGCGGCTGCTCGACGCGGTGCGCGCCCGCCGCCACGTCCACTTCCACCACGTGTCCACCGACGAGGTCTACGGCTCGCTCGGCCCCGAGGGCCGGTTCACCGAGGAGTCGCGCTACCAGCCCAACTCGCCGTACGCCGCGTCGAAGGCCGCCTCGGATCACCTGGTCCGCGCGTGGGCGCGCACCTACGACCTCTCGGTCACGCTGTCTCACGCGAGCAACAACTACGGGCCGTTCCAGTTCCCGGAGAAGCTGATCCCGCTGATGATCCTCCACTGCCTCGAGGGCAAGCCGCTGCCGGTCTACGGCGATGGCTCGAACGTGCGCGACTGGCTGCACGTCGAGGATCACGCCGCCGCGGTGTGGCGGATCCTCGAGCACGGCGCGCGCGGCGAGGTCTACGACGTCGGCGGCGACAACGAGTGGCGCAACCTCGATCTCGTGCACTGCCTGTGCGACACGTTCGCCGAGCTGCGCGGCGAGCCGGCCGCGCGCTACCGGTCGTTGATCGCGTTCGTCACCGATCGCCCCGGCCACGATCATAGATACGCGATCGACGGCGCGAAGATCGCGCGCAGCCTCGACTGGCGGCCGCGGTTCGACTTCGCGAGCGGGCTGCGCGAGACGATCCGCTGGTACCTCGCGAACCCCGCGTGGATCGAGCGGGTCCAGACCGGCGCGTACCGCGCGTGGCTCGCCACCCAGTACGGGGCGTGATGCGGGTCGCGTTCGTCACCCAGGGCGCGCGGGTGCCCGCCAGCCGGTTCCGGGTCGAGCAGCTGATCCCGGCGCTCGCCGCGCACGTCGAGTGCTCGGTGCTGCCGGCGTCGCCGAGCGTCTACGGCGACCTGGCGTCCGGCAAGCTGCACGGCCGCTGGCGCGCGCTCGCCCAGCCGCTCAGCGTGGTCAGCCGGCTCCGCCAGCTCGGCGAGATCGTGCGCCACGACGTGGCCTGGCTGCAGCGCCCGATGATCCAGTACAGCACCACCGCGCTCGAGCGCTACGTCGCGCGGCGCCGGCCCACGGTGTTCGACTTCGACGACGCGATCTTCCACAACAAGTGGGGGCTCGAGGCGCACAAGGTGCGGCGGATCGTGGACGCCGCGAGCCACGTGGTGGTCGGCAACACGTACCTCGCCGAGTTCGTGGCGCGCCCCGACAAGACGACGATCATCCCGACCGTCGTCGACGAGCGGCGGTA
The DNA here is from genome assembly GCA_051952595.1 of Kofleriaceae bacterium. Taxonomy (GTDB): domain Bacteria; phylum Myxococcota_A; class Polyangia; order Haliangiales; family Haliangiaceae; genus JABFXX01. The sequence goes on along the minus strand of JBQCJR010000375.1, from coordinate 11,773 downwards.
CGCCACGCGCCCGGATCCCGAGGGCCGGTTCACGATCGTGTGGACCGGGCTGTCGAGCAACCTGCGCGAGCTCGCGCCGTACGCCGGCGCGCTGCGCCGCGTGCTCGACGAGACCGGCGGCCGGCTGGTCGTGATCGCCGATCGCCTCGACGCGCCGTTCCTCGCCGGGCTCGACGTCGCGTTCGTGCCGTGGAGCCCCGAGGTCGAGGTCGCCGCGCTCGCCGAGGGCCACGCCGGCGTGATGCCGATCGCCGACACCCCGTACAACCGCGGCAAGTGCGGGTTCAAGCTGATCCAGTACATGGCGTGCGCGATCCCGGTGGTCGCGTCGCCGGTCGGCGCGAACCGCGACATCGTGCGCCACGGCGTCGACGGCTTCCACGCCGAGGCGCCCGAGGCGTGGGCCGACGCGCTGCTCGCGCTCGCCCGCGATCCGGCGCTGCGCCAGCGCATGGGCGCGTCGGCGCGCGTGCGGGTCGAGGCGCACTACAGCGTGACCGCGGTGGTGCCGCAGATGCTCGACGTGATCCGGCGCGTCGCATGACCAAGGACGAGCTCCAGGGCAAGGTCAGCCGCGCGATCGCGTGGGTCGGCATGGCGAGCGCGGCGGTCGCGCTGCTCGACGTGATCGCGCTCGGCCTGCTGATGGGCCTGTGGGTCACGCCCGAGCAGCTCGGGATCGCGACCCTCGCGACGACGCTGTTCTACTTCCTCGATCTGTCCACCGAGGCCGGCCTCAGCTCGGTGCTGATCCAGCGCGAGCAGCTCGACGACGACACGATCTCGAGCGTGTTCTGGCTCAACGTCGTCGTGTCGAGCGTGCTGTTCGGCGCGATGTGGGTGCTCGGCCCGCTGGTCGGCCGGATCCAGGGCGAGCCCGTGGTCGGCGCGATGCTGATCGCGTACGCGTCCAAGCTGCTGTACCAGAACCTGTACTTCGTGCCGTGGGCGCTGCTCCGCCGCGAGCTGCGGTTCAAGGAGATCTCGGTCGTCCGCACGATCGCGAACTTCGGCGATGTCGCCGGCAAGATCGGGTTTGCCGCCGCCGGCGAGCCGGTGTGGTGCTTCGTGGCCGGCCCGCTGATCCGGATCTTCATCACCGGCGTCGGGCTCCAGATCTACCGGCCGTGGCGACCGCGCCTGGTGTTCCTGCGCGGCCACACCCGCGAGTGGCTCTCGTTCGGCGCGAAGACCACGTCGAGCCAGGTGCTGCAGCACCTGTACAACAACATCAGCTACCAGATCGTGGGCTTCTTCTTCGGCGAGCGCGCGCTCGGCACGTACCGCGTCGCGTACGAGCTCGTGCTCTACCCGGTGAACTTCGTGTCGAACATCGTGGCGCAGGTCGCGTTCCCCACGTTCGCGCGGCTGCGCGCGGATCGCGCCGCGCTCGCCGCGCAGTTCCTGCGGTTCAGCCGCCAGAACCTCGCCACCGTGCTGCCGATCCTGGTCGTGATCGTCATCGGCGCGAACGACCTGCTCGCGCTGTTCTTCCCGCGGATCACCGAGGGCGCCAGCGCGACCCGGATCCTGTGCCTCGTCGGCATGCTGCGCGCGATCGACTGCCTGTACCTGCCCCTGCTCGATGGCCTCGGGCTCGCCGGCCGCAACCTGCTCGTCGCCGTGGTCGCCGCGATCGTGCTCACCGGCTGCGACCTCGCGTTCGCCGCCCTGCTCGGCCCCGAGCTCGGCTTTCAGGCCGTCGCGATCGGCCGGATCGTCGGCTACCCGATCGTGATCGGCCTGCACGCCTACCTCGCGCTGTCCCAGCTCGCGCTCGGCGCCGGCCGCTACCTCGCCGCGCTGCTCGAGATCCTCGGCTGCGGCGTGCTCGCCCTCGCCCCCGGCATCGCGATCGAGCTGATCGGCCAGGCGCTGCCGCCCGGCCTCCGCCTGCTGTTCGTCGCGCTCGCCTCGCTCGGCGCCGTGGGCTGGCTGCTCTCGACGTTCCAGGGCCTCGGCCCGCGGGCGATCCTCCAGGCGCTCAAGCGGTAGGCCCGGCGCCCGGCGCGCTCACCGCGGCGCGTGGAACCGGCCGGCCGCGCGATCGATCCGCGCCGCGGCCACGTTCCACTGGAACACTGCGGCGACGTGGCGCGCGCGCATCTGGAACCACGCGATGTACGCGTCGGCGAGCTGCTTGGGCTCGGCGACGCCGATCGCGTCGCTCTGCAGCACGCTCGAGAGCCAGGCGCGCGCGGCCTTGGCGCCCTCGGTGGTGGCGTCGAGCTTGGCGCGCGCGGAGGTGGCCTCCGACAGCGCGAGCTGCCCGTCGTAGCTCGCCCCGATCCGGGCGAGATCAGCCTGCGCCTGCGCCTTGCGCGCCTCGGCGCGGGCGCGCGCGGTGCGGGCGTGCACGTTCCACGGCTCGATCGACCACTGGAGCGCGAGCACCAGGCCGACGCCGGACCGGTTGTACGGATCGTTCGCGAACACCGACGGCGGATCGTCGACGCCCTGGGCGCGCGCGAGCCCGGCGCTACCGACCAGCGCGACGTCCGGCCAGTAATGGCTGGCCTGGAACGCGGCGAGCTCCGAGGCAGCGCGTGCACCGGCGCGGGCGGCGATCGCCTGCGGGCGCGCGTCCCCGGAGATCTCGTGCGGGATCTCGCGCTCGACCGGCGCGAGCTCGGTGTCGTCGAGCTCCGCCGCGGGGTCGCCGACCAGCGCGCGCAGCCCGGCGAGCGCCTGGGACTCGGCCTGCATGGCCTCGGCGCGCTGGAGCTTGGCCTCGGCGGCGAGCAGCGCCACGCGCTGGCGATCCTCGATCGACACACCTTCGCGCTCGTCGAGCCGCTCGCGGGCGCGCGCGATCTCGTCGATCCCGTCGTCGAGCATCAGGCCGAGCTCGCGCGCGACCTTGACGCCCCAGTACGCGCGCGCGGCATCGACCGCGAGATCGCCGGCGGCCTCGTCGGCCAGCGCGACCTGCGCGGCGAGCCCGGCGCGGCTCGCCTTGCGCGCGTGATCGATCTTGCCGAACGTGTACAGCGGCTGGGTGACGTCGAGCTGCGCGCTACCGAACAGACCGGAGAACCGGAACGCGAAGTTCTGCGGGCTGGTCGACAGGCAGTCCGGGTCATCACACGTGATCTTGGGGCTGAGCGTGCCGAGCACCGTGGCCTTGACCCGCGGCAGGCGAGCCGCGTCGGCCTCGTCGACCCGCGCCGAGGCGGCGTCGCGATCCGCGTGAGACATCTGGGCGCGCGGACCGGCGATCGCGCGCGCGATCACCTGTTCGAGCGTCAGCTTCGCCGGGGCGGCGCTCGCCGGGACCGGCGAGGCAGTGAGCAGGGCGAGCAAGAGGGCGATCGGTCCACCGACCGCGGGCACCACGCGTTGCATGGCCCCGAGTGTGACCGCGTCTCGCCGCCGCGTGTAGCGAACGTGGCCGCGATCACTCGGTGATCGCGCGATACAGCGTCGGGCGGCGATCGCGGAAGAAGCCCATGCTCGCCCGCACCCGCCGGATCCGCTCCAGGTCGAGCGTCGCCATCGCGATGCCCGGCTCGGTCCGGCCGAGCTCGGCGAGCTTGTCGCCCCGCGCGTCGCAGATGAACGAGCTGCCGTAGAAGTCGATCGACTCCTGGCCGTCGCCCTCCTTGCCGATCCGGTTCGCCGCGACCACACCGACCGCGTTGGCGACCGCGTGGCCGATCATGACGCGCTGCCACGAATCGCGGCTGTCGAGCTCCGGCTCCTCCGGCTCGGAGCCGATGGCTGTCGGATAGAACAACAGGTCGGCGCCGGCCAGGGTCATCGCGCGCGCCGCCTCGGGGAACCACTGGTCCCAGCAGATCGCGACGCCGATCGTCCCGAACCGGGTCGCGAACGCGCGGAACCCGGTGTTGCCCGGCTTGAAGAAGAACTTCTCCTGATAGCCCGGCCCGTCGGGGATGTGGCTCTTGCGGTAGACGCCGAGGTTGCGACCGTCGGCGTCGAACACCGCGATCGCGTTGTAGTGCTCGGGGCCGGCCTGCTCGAAGAACGACACCGGGATCACCACCCCCAGCTCGGCCGCGAGCTTCTGGAACTGGCGCAGCGTCGGATGGCCCTCGGCCGACCGCGCGCGCGCGAAGTCCTCCTCGCGCTGGGTCCGGCAGAAGTAGTGGCCCTCGAACAGCTCGCTGGGGAGGATGATCTGGGCGCCCCGGCCGGCCGCCTCGCGCACGAGCTCGGTCACCCGCGCGACGTTGGTCGCGACATCATCGGTGAGCGAGGTCTGGAGCGCAGCGACAGTCACCTGGGTCATGGCGCGCGCACCTTAGCAGGCCCGCACCGCGCGCGCCTCGCACACCGCGCCGGTGCGGACGAGAACGCGCCGCGCTCGCGCGACCGGCCCTCGGCGCACGGCCGCCGACGCAGTTGCACCGCCTCCGGCGGCGATTCTCCGCGCGCACTCCCGTGCGCGCCCGCCCGCTTCGCGTCCGGCAGCCGCTACGCGGCTGGGCGAATTTCGCCGGGTTCTGCGGGCGCGCCGGCTGCACCGCGTCGCCGGCATGCCGGAGATCCTGACCAAGCACCCCGACATCACGCTCCGCGTCCTCGAAAGCCAGGGCGCACGGTGTGGCGACGGCATCGCGCCGAAGATCCTGACCCAGTGCCCACGCGAGAAGTTCTGCGTGCTCGATGGCGGAGAGCTGTGCGTGTACGGCGCGAACGAGCTCGGCCAGATGACCCAGCTGGCGTCCGCCGATGTGTGCCGCGAGGCGGCCCCGAGCGCCCCTTCGAGCACCCGATCGAGCACCCGGTCGACCACCCGGTCGAGCGTGGCCGAGTCCGGCGCGCGATCCGGTGTGGTCGAGATCGAGCTCGGCACCGTGGCGTTCTTCGTCGCGATCTTCGCCGGCGGCATGATCGGCGCGCGGTGGTGGCCGGGCCGGCGGCGCTCCATGGACCGAGACCGAGACTGAGCCGGCGCGAGCCGGCAATCGTGGTGAAGTTTCGAACAACCTCGAACCACCCCTGCGAAGCCACCACCAGGTTCTGACACCTCGCAGCAGCTAACTGCGCGACTGCCTGTATGGTCCGGCCGGTGCAACGAGCGCCGGTCTCCATGCGATGGCCCCTCTTACTGCTGCTGCCCGCCTGTGCCCCGACGATCGAGCCGCCCGCTCAGGTCGCCGGCAACGTCGAGGCCCTCTCGATCGCGTACACCCACACCCTGGTCGTTGGCCGGGGCCCCGGCGGGGCGGTCCGCGACGTGGTCTCGCTCGGCTCCGACCTGCCCGCGCCCAAGGTCCCGGTCGGCCCGCGGCCCGAGGCGATCGGCGTTGCGGTGGGCCGCACGCACGCGTGCCTGCTGACGCCCGCCGGTAGCGTGCACTGCTGGGGCGATCACGCGCGCGGCGCGCTCGGCGCCCATCGCGCGTGTATCCCGTCGACCGTCGAGGGAGGGCTGCCGGACTGCGTGCTCGACCACGACGTGATGCCGAGCCTGCCGCCGGCGCGCGCCCTCGCGGCCGGCGACGACGTCACCTGCGCGATCCTGCGCGACGATCGCGTGGTGTGCTGGGGCGAGCCCGGCGCCAAGCTCGGCGGCTCGCGGCTGCCGGCGTCCGGTGCGCCGACCCCGGTCGTGCTGCCCGGCGGCGCACCGCTCGAGGCGACGCGGCTGGTGATCTCGCGCGAGACGGTGTGCGCGATCGACCACGACGCCCGGCTGTGGTGCTGGGGCGATCGCCACGGCGCCACGCCCACCCTGCTGCCGGAGCTCGGCGTCGTGGACGTCGCGTTTGGCCGGCTCCACAGCTGCATGATCACCACCGGCGAGGGCCTGACCTGCTCGGGCGAGAACGCCAATGGCCAGGCCGGTGATGTCGCGGCCGCGCGGGCGTGCACCAACAGCCGCTGCCCGATCGGGACCACCCGGATCGATCTCGACGCCAAGCGGGTCGTGGTCGGCGAGCGCCACAGCTGCGCGCTCACCACCGGCGGCCAGGTCGTGTGCTGGGGCAGCAACGAGCTCGGCCAGCTCGGTCGCGACGACGCGTTCCTCACCGGCGCGCCCGGGGTCGCGCTCGACGACGCGATCGACCTCGCCGCCGGCTACGCCCACACCTGCGCGGTGCGCCGCGACGGTGGCGCGTGGTGCTGGGGAGAGACCGACGTCACCGATCGCTCGGAGATCGCACCATGAGCCACGCCATGAACCGCGCCACGTGCGCGCTCGCGCTCGCCGTGGTCGGGCTCGCCCCCGGCCTCGCTTCCGCCGACGACCAGCCGGGGATCGCCTGGTCGCCGCACGCCTCCGTCAGCCTCGAGATCGCCGGCGGCGGCGATCAGCTCGCCGTGATCGGGCGGCTCCAGACCGGCGCCTCGGTCGCGCTCGGAACCGGCAACGTCCGCCCGATCGCCGGGTTCGGCGCCACTCTCGGGCTGGGCTCGGTCTCGTTCGACGATCCGCGCGCGCTCGACGGCTCGGTCAGCCTCGGCGTCGTCGACTACGGCCCGCAGCTCCAGCTCGGCGTGCGCTGGGGGAGCGGCGGGTGGGTCGACAACCGCGCGTTCGCCTCGGTGGCGTACCTGCGCACCTCGGTCGACGATCGCGTCCGCTACGATCCGATCGTCGGCGCCGACCAGACCTGGGGCGTGCGCGCCGCGATCGGCGCGAGCTGGGCCGGCTTCGTCGGCGATGAGCTCGCGGGCGACGACCAGACGAGCTTGCTGCTCGCCTTTCTGCCCCAGCAGGCCGAGGTGGTGTGGCACCGCAGCCTCGGCACGGACCACTTCGGGGTCGCGTTCGGCTGGGGCTTCTAGCCCGCGCGCGACGGCTGCTGCTGCGTCGAGCAGTGGAACGCGCCGCCGCCGACCACGACCGGCTTGCCGTCCACCGCGACGACGCGGCGGCCCGGGAACATCTTCGCGATCGCCGCGACCGCCGGCTCGTCGGCGGCGACGCCGTAGGTCGGCACCACGACGGTGGTGTTCGCGATGTAGAAGTTCATGTAGCTCGCCGGCATCAGGTTGCCCTCGGCGTCCTCCACGGTGCCGGGCGACGGCGTGGTGACCACCTCGAACCGCGCGGCGCGCAGATCGGACAGGATGCCTTCGAGCGCCTCGCGGTTCGGATCGCCGGGCGCGGCCTCCATACACGCGACCACGCCGGGCGCGATGAACCGCGCGAGCGTATCGATGTGACCGTCGGTGTGATCGTTGCGCAGCCCGCGATCGAGCCACACCACGCGATCGACGCCGAGCGCCCAGCGCAGCCGCGCCTCGAGCGCCGCCTGATCGAGCCCCGGGTTGCGCGCGCCGCCGAGCAGGCACTGCTTGGTGGTGAGCACCGTGCCCTCGCCGTCGACCTCGACCGCGCCGCCCTCGAGCACGAAGTCGAACGCGGCGCCGCGCACGCCGGTCCACGCGCTGATCACCGCGGCGACCTCGGTGTCGCCCTCCATCACGTACTTGCCGCCCCAGCCGTCGAACCGGAACCGCGCCGCGGAGAGCTCGCCGGGCCGCGCGACGAAGATCGGGCCGGTGTCGCGCAGCCACACGTCGCCGTAGCGCGCGCGGTGGAACCGCACGCCGGCGGCGGCCGGGCCGAGCAACGCGCGCGCCGCGGCCTCGTCGGCGTCGCCGCGGACCAGCAGCTCGACCCGCTCGCCGCGTGGGGCGCCGGCCGAGAGATCGACGATCGCCGCGACCATCTCCATCAGCGCGCGGCGCGGCGCTTCGAGGCCCTCGAGCCACTGCTCGGGATCGTGGGGCCACGCGGTCCACACCGCGTCGTGCAGGGCCCACTCGGCGGGCATGCGGAACAGCTCGGTCACGCGATCACGCTTCCATGCCGACGTAGATGTGCTGGACGTCGTCGTCCTCGTCGACGTCGTGGAGGAACGCCTCGACCTCGGCGCGCGCCGCGGCGTCCTCGACCTTGATCGGGTTCTTGGCCTTCCAGCCGAGCCGCATCGTCGCGACCGTCCAGCCGCGGCCCGACAGCGCCTTCGACACCGCGTCGAGGTCGGTCGGCTCGGTGTAGAACCGGAACCCGCCCTCGCCGTCCGCCTCGACCTCCTGGGCCCCGGCCTCGATCGCGGCCTCCTCGGCATCGGCGCCATCGGCGTGGGTCGCATCGACCAGGCCGAGGTGCGCGAAGTCCCACGACACGCTCCCGCTGGTGCCCAGCTGGCCCTTGCGGAACAGCACCCGGATATTGGTCGCGGTGCGGTTCTTGTTGTCGGTGAGGCACTCGACGATCACCGGGACGCGGTGCGGCGCGAACCCCTCGTAGGTGACCGTCTCGAAGTTGACCGTCTCGTCGAGCAGGCCGGCGCCCTTCTTGATCGCGCGCTCGATGTTGTCGCGCGGCATCGACTGCTTCTTGGCAGCCTCGACGGCGGCGCGCAGGCGGGCGTTCATCGCAGGGTCGGGGCCGCCGCGCGCGGCGATCATGATCTCCTTCGCCAGCTTGCTGAAAACTTTGCCCTTGGCGGCTGCCGTCGCGAGTTTGACGGCGGTCTTCCACTGTGCGCCCATGCGGCGCTTCTATCACGCCGCGAGGCGAGGCGCCTGACTCGACCCGGTGCACTTCGTGTGCAATCGACCACCTCCCCCTAGAAAGCCTTGCAGCGGCCGCGCGGCTCGGCGTTAAGGTGGCGCTGCTTCACGGGGGGAACCATGAAGGCAGCTTCGGTCGTGTTCGCGTTGTGTTCGATTCTCGCAGCCTGTGGTCCGGGCGGTCGCGGTGATGATGGAGGTGGCGGCGGCGGCGACGACGATCCCGGCCGGGTGGACGCGCCGCCGGGCGTCGAGCGCCGGTGCAACCAGATGGACATCGTGTTCGTCGTCGACGACTCGGCCTCGATGAGCGAGGAGCAGAGCAACCTCGCGAGCAACTTCCCGCGGTTCGCGAACGTGCTCGATACGTTCACCGCGAGCAACGGCGATCCGATCGACTACCGCGTCGCGGTGACCACCACCGGGCGGGACGTCAACTGGACGATCTCGATCGGCAGCATCAGCCTGCCGAACAACGAGCACGGCGACAACGGCGCGTTCCGCAACACCTGCGGCGCGCCGCGGCGGTGGCTCGAGCGCGGCGACGCGAACCTCGCGTCGACGCTGTCGTGCCGCGCCAACGTGGGCACCGGCGGCCCGACGTTCGAGATGCCGATGCTGGTGACCCGGATGGCGCTCCAGGACCGGCTGATCGATGGGACCAACGCAGGGTTCCTGCGCGACGACGCGCTGCTCGCCCTGGTGTTCCTCACCGACGAGGACGACTGCTCCCGCCCGGACAACAACTTCACCGTCTCCAACGATCACCAGGGCTGCTCGATGATGCCGGCCGACCTGGTGCAGTTCCTCGACACCCTGAAGGGCCACCGCAGCCGGTGGGCCGCGGCGGTGATCGCCGGGGATGGCAACTGCAGCTCGGCGTTCGGCGAGGCCTCGAACGCGGCTCGGCTCAAGGACTTCGTGCAGCAGGCGAACAGCGGCAGCTCCACCCAGGCGGTGTTCTCCTCGATCTGTGCGGGAGACCTCACCGGCGGTCTGATGACCGCGCTCGATCGATTCCAGGAAGCGTGCGACGGCATTATCCTCTGAGCCCATGAAGGGCCGCCACGTCGTCGTCACCGGAGGTCATGGAGCACTCGGTCAGGGCGTCGTGGCGCTGCTCCAGGCGCGCGGCGCGATCGTGCACGTCACCCCGACGCCGCCGCAGTTCCACCTCGACGACGAGGCCACGGCGACCGCGTTCTACGCCCAGCTGCCGCCGCTGTGGGCCTCGATCCATCTGGTCGGCGGGTTCACGATGGGCGGGATCACCGAGACGTCGCTGGCCCAGTTCGAAGGGCAGTGGCGGATCAACACCGTCACCTGCTTTTTGGCCTGCCGCGAGGCCGTCCGGGCGATCCGCAAGACCGGCCAGGGCGGCCGGATCGTCAACGTCGCGGCGAGGCCGGTGGTCCAGCCCGTCGCCCAGCTGAGCGCGTACGCCGCGTCCAAGGCCGGGGTCACCGCGCTGACCCAGTCCCTCGCCGCCGAGCTGCTGCGCGAGGACATCCTGGTCAACGCGGTGCTGCCCTCCACGATCGACACCCCCGCGAACCGCGCCGCGATGCCCGGTGCCGACCACGCCTCGTGGGCCCAGCCGGCGCAGATCGCCGAGGCGATCGCGTTCCTCGCTTCTCCTGAAAACTCGCTGACCTCCGGCGCGCTGGTCCCGGTGTACGGCCGGGCCTGAGCGCGGGCGACGGGCGAAACGCCCGGCTGGCTCGTAACCTGTGCAGGCGGTGCGCGTATGCACGCCAGGAGGTACTCGTGAGCGACCGGCCGAATCGCCCAGATCTCGAGCGTTTTCCCGAGCTCGAGCCGCAGTGGAACCGCCGCCGATTCATCCAGTCGGCCGCCGTGGGCACGGCGTTCATGGCGCTCGGGGGCGCGCTGGTCCGGATCGCCGCGGACGACGTGACCCGCGCCGCGCGCGCCGAGAAGCGCCCCGATGGCCGGCCGCGTCTGCCGCCCGGCCAGCGCACGCTCGAGTCGCTGCGCGCGATGGGCGGCCAGGAGGGCAGCGGCGACGTGCGGGCGTTCCGGCTCAAGGTGCACGGGCTGGTCAAGACGCCGCTCGAGCTCGACTACGCCGCGCTGCTCAAGCTGCCGCAGGTCGAGAAGGTGGCCGACGTCCACTGCGTCACCGGGTGGTCGATGCTCGGCGGGCTGTGGAAGGGCGTCCAGGTCGCGCTGCTCGCCGAGAAGGCCGGGATGACCAGCGAGGCGCGCCACGTGATCTTCGAGGCGGCCCACGGCTACACCGCGAACGTGCCGCTCAAGGAGGCGCTCGCCGACAACGCGCTCGTCACCTACCGGCTCAACGGCAAGCCGTTCGCGATCCAGCACGGCGCGCCGGTGCGTGGCCTGGTGCCGGACCTCTACTTCTGGAAGAGCGCGAAGTGGCTGACCGGGATCCGGTTCGTCAAGGACGACAAGCCCGGGTTCTGGGAGGTCCGCGGCTACCACAACCACGCCGATCCGTGGAAGGAAGAGCGCTATGGCTGAGCCCACCGGGCTCGGCCCGCTGATCCGGAAGCGCTGGCGCGCCTGGCTGCGCGCGATCCACCGCGACATCGGGTACCTCGCCGTGGGGTTCACCGTGATCTACGCGCTGTCCGGGATCGCGATGAACCACATCGACGACTGGGACCCCAACTTCCGCGCGAGCGAGCGCCAGCTGACGATCGCGCCGATCTCGCCGGACGCCTCCGACGAGGCCGCGGTCGCGCAGGTCGCCGCGGCGGTCGGGCTCGGCGCGCCGAGCGACTCGTTCCGCGCCGGCGACGAGGTCCGGCTCGACTACCCGAACGGCTCGAAGGCCACCGCGATCGGCGACACCGTCACGGTGCAGGCCCGCGAGTCGCGGTTCTTCTTCCGGGTCGCCAACTGGCTGCACGCGACCCGCGGCAAGGCGGCGTGGAAGTACATCTCCGACGCGTACGCCGTGCTGCTGCTGTACCTCGCGGTCAGCGGGATCTTCATGCTCAAGGGGCGGCTCGGGCTGCGCTGGCGCGGCGCGCTCCTGATCTCGATCGGGCTCGGCGGCCCGCTCGGCTACCTCGTGCTGTCGGGTGGACCCGACGCGCAGCAGGCCGAGCCGGCGCTCGCCGATACCCGCCAGACACCCTGAGATGGATTTTGATATCCTATCTTACTCATTGGCGCGCAGCAGAGCTGGAGTCGAGATCGCGCTCCGGCACTGCCAGTTGAAGCTGCGCAGCTGGCCGACCTCCACGCGCTGGCGCACCCCGGCGATCAGCTGATCCGCCGCGTA
>JBQCJR010000374.1:0-2752 GCA_051952595.1 Kofleriaceae bacterium | reverse complement strand
TGGCTCCAGCTCGCGCTCGCGACGCCCGTGATGTTCGGGCCCGGCCGGCGGTTCCTGCGGCTCGCGTGGGCCGCGCTCCGCCACCGCACCGCCGACATGAACACCCTGGTGTCGATCGGCGCGCTCGCCGCCTGGGGCTACTCCACGTTCGCGTTGCTCGTGCCCCGCGCGTTCCCACACGCCGAGCACGGCGTGCTGCCGCACCTCTACTTCGAGGCCGCCGCGGCGATCGTGACGTTCGTGCTGCTCGGCAAGCTGCTCGAGACCCGGGCCCGCAAGCGGCTGTCCGATGCTGTGCGTGGCCTGATCGCGCTCGTGCCGAGGACCGCACGCGTTGTTACGAGAGACGGCACCGAGCGCGACGTGGGAGTCGAGGCGCTCGCCGTCGGCGATCTCGTGCTCGTGCGCCCCGGCGAGCGCATCCCCACCGACGGCGAGGTCATGCGTGGGACCTCCGCCGTCGACGAGTCGATGCTCACCGGCGAGAGCTTGCCCGTCGACAAGCAGCCCGGCGCGCCGGTGTTCGGCGGCACGCTCAACCAGAGCGGTGCGCTCACCTTCCGCGTGACCCGGACCGGCGGCGACACCGCGCTCGCGCGGATCGTCGAGGCCGTCGAGCAAGCGCAGGGATCCCGCGCCCCGATCGCGCGGCTCGCCGACGTGGTCAGCGCGTACTTCGTGCCGATCGTGATCGGCATCGCGACCGTCGCGCTCGTCGCGTGGTTCGCGATCGATCCCGGCACCGGTGGCCTCGCGGTCGCCGTCGAGCGGTTCGTCGCCGTGCTCGTGATCGCGTGCCCGTGTGCGCTCGGCCTCGCGACTCCCGCCGCGGTCGCCGTGGGCACCGGGCGCGGCGCCGAGCTCGGCATCCTGGTCAAGGGCGGCGCCGTGCTCGAGGCCGCCAGCCGGGTGGACACCGTGCTGCTCGACAAGACCGGCACCGTCACCGAGGGCAAGCCCACGCTCACCGACGTCGTCGACGCGTCCGGGCGCGGCGAGCTCGCGCTGCTCGCGCTCGTCGGCAGCGTCGAGCGCCAGAGCGAGCACCCCATCGCCCAGGCGATCGTGAACGGCGCGATCGCGCGCGGCGCCGCGCTCGACGAGGCCAGCGCGTTCGCGATGGTCGTGGGCGCCGGGGTGGAGGGGCGCGTCCAGGGCACGCAGGTCCGGATCGGCACCCGCGCGTGGCTGCAAGCCGCCGGGATCTCGACCGCGCCGCTCGACGACACCGCCGAGCAGCTCGCCGCGAAGGGCCGCACCCCCAGCTACGTCGCGCTCGACGGCGCGCTCGCCGGGCTCGTCGCGATCGCCGATCGCCCCGCGCCCGCCGCCCGGCGCGCGATCGCCGAGCTGAAGGAGGCCGGGATCGAGGTGGCCATGGTCACCGGCGATCGCGAGGGCACCGCGCGCGCCGTGGCCGCCGAGCTCGGCATCGAGCGCGTGTTCGCCGAGGTCCGCCCCGAGGACAAGGCGCGCATCGTCGCCGAGCAGCGCGCCCGCGGCCGCACCGTCGCGATGGTCGGTGACGGGATCAACGACGCCCCCGCGCTCGCCGGCGCGCACGTTGGCATCGCGATCGGCACCGGCACCTACATCGCCGTCGCCGCCGCCGACATCGCGCTGCTGCGCGGCGGCATCGAGAGCCTGCCCCGCGCGCTCCGGCTCGCGCGCAGCACCCTGCGCACGATCCGCCAGAACCTGTTCTGGGCGTTCATCTACAACCTCGTCGGGATCCCGATCGCCGCCGGCGCGCTGTACCCACTCACCGGCTGGTTGCTCTCGCCGATCCTCGCCAGCGCCGCGATGTCGCTGTCGTCGGTGTCCGTGCTCCTCAACTCGCTGCGGCTGCGCCGGTTCCGCCATGACTGAGCCATCGATCGGCCATCGCGCCACCCTCGCGCTGCTCGTGGCGCACCACCGCGAGTTCCTTCGCTACGTCGAGCGGCGGGTCGGCGACGCCGCGCTCGCCGAGGAGATCCTGCAGGAGGTGTTCGTGCGCAGCGTCGCCCGGTTCGACGCGATCCGGGACACCGCGATCGGCTGGTTCTATCGCGCGCTGCGCAACGCGATCATCGATCATCGCCGCCGCCGCTCGGTCGCCGAGCGTGGCCTCGAGCGCTACGCGTCGGAGGTGCAGGGCGGCCACGCGTGCGCGCGCGGCACCGGCGCGCGGAGCCCCTGCGGCTGTGTCGCCGAGCTCGCCGGCGAGCTCGAGCCCTCGTACGCCGAGGCGCTGCGCACCGTGGTGCTCGACGGCGTCGCGGTGAAGGACTACGCCGATCGCGCCGGGATCTCGCCGAACAGCGCCAGCGTGCGCGTGTTCCGCGCCCGCCAGGCGCTGCGGGCACGCGTGCTGCGCTCGTGCGGCGCGTGCGCCCGGAACGGCTGCGCGGATTGCACGTGTGGGAGCGCGCGGCGGCGGTGATCCCGCCCGCGCTCAGAGCGCGCGCGCTTCGCGTTCGCGGTCGACCCGCAGATGCGTGGCGAGGCTGTCGCACGGAGCTATGTGTCGCACGCGCCAGGGAGCGCACGCGCCGCGCGGCGCGCGCGCTCACGCGATGCTCGCGAGGACCTCGCGGCTCCGCACGTAGCCCGGATCTTCATCGAGTGCCTGCAGCAGCTCGACGCGCGCGGCGCTCGGATCGCCCTGGGCCAGCAGCCACTCGGCGCGGCGCGTGCGCAGGCGGCCGCGGCGGTGGGGCGGGGCCGCGGCGATCGCCCGCTGCATCGCGGCCAGGGCCTCGCCGCGATC
>JBQCJR010000373.1:0-12711 GCA_051952595.1 Kofleriaceae bacterium | reverse complement strand
TGATCTGCTCGACGACCGCGCCGACCGCGGCGTCGATGCCGCGCTTCAGATCCATCGGGTTGAGGCCCGCGGCGACCAGCTTGGCGCCCTCGTTGTAGATCGCCTGCGCGAGCACGGTCGCGGTGGTGGTGCCGTCACCGGCGACGTCGGAGGTCTTCGAGGCGACCTCCTTCACCATCTGCGCGCCCATGTTCTGGAACTTGTTCTCGACCTCGATCTCCTTGGCGACGGTGACGCCGTCCTTGGTGACCGTGGGAGCGCCCCACGACTTCTCGATCACGACGTTGCGGCCCCGGGGCCCGAGGGTGACCTTGACGGCGTTGGCGAGCAGGTTGAGGCCCTTGGCGATCTCGCTGCGGGCAGACTGCGAAAAGATGATTTCCTTGGCGGCCATGACTTGGATTCCTTACTTGGATACCGAGAGGGAGCGATTCAGCTGAGGACGGCGAGCAGATCGTCTTCGCGGAGGATCAGGTGCTCCTCGCCATCGATCTTCACCTCGGTGCCGCTGTACTTGCTGAACAGCACCTTGTCGCCCTCCTTGACCTCGAGCGCGATGACCTTGCCGTCCTTGTCGCGCTTGCCCGAGCCGACGGCGATGACCTTGGCCTGGATCGGCTTCTCCTTGGCGGAATCGGGGATGAACAGACCACCCGACGTCTTGGTTTCCTCTTCGAGACGCTTGACCAGAATGCGATCGTGCAGCGGACGGATCTTCATTGAAGCTCACTCCCAGTTGGGGTTTTCGTGGAGGAACCTATAAACACCCCCCGGGGGCTTGGCAACCCCTGCGCGCGAGTGCTAACAACCGCGCAATTAGCGCAATGATTGCGCTTTGTTGCGGGACGCGCCGGAGGATGCGACAAAGCTCCCGCTGGCAAGCCGGTCCGTGGTTCGTGGTAGACCCGGGGCGTGGGGCTCACCGACTACGAGAAGTACATCCGCACCGAGGAGCTGCTCTCGCTACAGAAGCCGGCCGAGGCGCTGACCTGTCACGACGAGCTCCAGTTCCAGGTCGTGCATCAAGCGCACGAGCTGTACATGAAGTTGATCGAGCACGAGCTGCGCCACACGTGCCAGCTGCTCGAGACCAACGAGGTGCCGCGCGCCGTGACCACGCTGCGCCGGATCGCCACGGT
The DNA here is from genome assembly GCA_051952595.1 of Kofleriaceae bacterium. Classification (GTDB taxonomy): domain Bacteria; phylum Myxococcota_A; class Polyangia; order Haliangiales; family Haliangiaceae; genus JABFXX01. The sequence continues at coordinate 11,572 of JBQCJR010000373.1, read as the reverse complement.
GCAGCGCGTGCTGCTCCATTCGGTCGAGCTGCTCGATACGATGGCGCCGACCGACTACATGACGATCCGCACCGGGCTCGGCCGCGGCTCGGGCCAGGAGTCGCCCGGCTTCCGAACGATGCTCAAGCTGCCCGGCGAGCTGGTGTGGCCCGCGGTCGCGAGCTTCCTCGAGCGCAGCCAGCTGACCGTGCGTCAGATCTATGATCAGCCGCACGACCACCACCTGGTGTTCCAGCTGCTCGAGGGGCTGGTCGACTACGATCAGCTGCTCCAGATCTGGCGCTACCGCCATCTATTGCTGGTCTACCGGATCATCGGGACCGGCACGCCCTCGCTCAAGGGCAAGCACAGCGACCTGCTCGCGCACGGCATGAAGACCCGGTTCTTCCCGGCGCTGTGGGAGGTGCGCGACGAGGTGTTTGGTGACTGGACGGCCGCGCAGGGGGCCAAGGGGCACGAGACCGGATACCACGGCTGATGAAGCGTACATTCGCTGTCTGCCTGCTCTCGACGGTCCTCGCGAACGGAGGCTGCAAGTTCGCCGTCGAGCATCCCGCGGCGACCACCGGCATCGTTGGTGGTGCGCTCGGCCTCAGCATGTGCGAGCTCGCCAGCTCGGACCACACGACGTGCGCGCTCGCGGGCGGCGGCGCGGCCGCGCTGCTCGCCGGCGTCACCGCGCTCGCGATGTGGCTCGGCACGACCGGCGAGGACTCGATCCTCCAGCCCAGCCCCGACGCGCCCGTCGACCCGATCCGCGTGCGCCGCGCGCCGCACGGCCCCGAGGGTGCGATCGCGGGCGCGCCCGCGACGCCGACCGCGATGCCCACGCCGGCGCTGCCCGCCGGGCCGGTGCCCGCGTACCTCGAGAAGGCGCCCGCGCTCCAGGTGCGCAGCGACGGCGCGATCGTCCCGGCTCCCGCCGAGGATCAGGCCGTCGCGGCGAGCTACGCGAAGTCGCCGGTCCGCGGCCCGCTGAGCGACGGCGCGCGGATCACGATCCTGACCGCCCGCACCCGCTACCGCCTCGGCGAGGAGGTCCGGGTGATCCACGTGCTCGAGGCGCCCACGCCCGGCAAGGACCTCTACGTGATGGGGCCCAAGGAGATCTACGCCGAGTACGTCGACGGCGTCGAGCGGACCGGCAAGCAGCCGACCGCGGGCTACGACGGCGCGGTCGTCGCGAGCCCCGGCGCCGATTTCCACTACGAGGTCACGAGCTACCGGTTCGACAAGCCGGGGCCCCACCGGATCCAGTGGCGCGCCGACGGGCGCGAGTCGAACGTGATCGAGATCGAGGTCGCGCCGTAACTCGAGCGGCTGCGGCGTAGGCAGATCGACAACGCGGTTGGCGGCGCCCGGTGCGGCGATGCGTGCTTGGCGCCGTTTTCGCGGCACGGACGTTGCTCGATGCGCCGATGATGTCGTCGCGCGCGCGCTGGATCTCGTGGCCGTGGATCGCCGTTGCCGCGTGCGCGGAGCCCACGATGCCGCCCGCGATCGAGCGGGCCCGCGACGTGCTCGCGGTCGCGTGGTCGGAGGGGACGACGTACTGGATCCAGAGCGAGCGCGGCGTCGGCGGAGCGCTCGAGGCGCTGCATCGCAGCGCGGGCGATCAGGACGAGGTGATCGACCGCGGGGCGCCGCGGGTCAGCGAGCCGGGGACCTTCTACATCGTCCCCGGGACCGACGGGGTGGCGTGGGGGCACATCGGCACGCGCGAGGCGTGTGGTCGCGTGAGGATCGCGACGCGCGACGGCGGGCGCGCTGTCGATGGGGATGAGCTTCCGTGTCAGTTTCGCGTCGTGGCGCAGCGCGCGGGGCGGCTGCTGGTGGCGCCCGTCGGTGGGCGCGGGATGTCGAGCTTCGACGCCGCCACCGGGCGGTACGCGCAGCTCCCGGGAGTCGACGCCGGCGGCGAGGTCGAGCGCTTCGCCCAGCACGGCGACGTGGTGTACGCGCTGGTCACCGAGATCGGCGGCCAGTACCTCGGCCGGTTCGCGGCGGTCGATCCCAGCGCGGTCGCGCCGCTCGCCTACGGGATCCGCAGCGGGCTCGGCCCGGTCCTCGACGACGACGGCGCGGTGTGGTGGCTCGACAACCAGCTCGACGGCGTGCCGCGGCCAGACCCGCGGCGCGTCTACCGGTTGTCCGGCGTCATCCCGTCGCCAATCGCGAAGCTCGACGAGCCGGCGCACGGCGTCGCGTGGGCGGGTGGCGCGCTGTGGGTCCGCCAGGCCGACCAGGTGGTGCGGATCGCGCCCGGCGATCCGGTGACCAACTACACCATCGACGAGCCGGCGGGTCAGTGGATCGGCGCGGGCGACCGACTGCTCTCGCTCGTGCCGGACGTGCCCGGTTCGCCGCCGCGCCTGGTCGAGCAGCCGCTGCCCTGAGCGGCCTCGCCCACCGCGGTGTGCAACCTCGGGTGGTCAACGCGTAGTCCGTCGCCGCGAGGCTCGCGCGATCGCGAGGCCGGACGCGCGCGAATGCCTCGCCTGCGGCGCGGATCGTCGTGCCGGGGTTTCGCCGGCTCGTGCGCTGCCCGCTCGGCGGCGGCTCCCCGGCCGGGATCGAATGCTGCATGATCGCCGGCGGTGCCCGCTGCTGTACGCCTCGGTCTGGCCCTCGCGCTGTGCGCCGCTGCCTGCGGCGCCGAAACCCTGCCCGGTGCGGCGCCTGATGCGGAGGCGGCTCTCGACGGCGGCGTGGAGCCAGATGCGCCGCTTGGTCCGCCGGATCCGTGTAGCGGCGCGGCGCCGGCGTGCCCCGCGGCGCCGGCCGGGTTCGGGCGCGGCGCCGGGCTGCGCGCGATCGATCGCTGCGCGTTCCCGATGTCGGACCGCGGCACGTGGACGGATCGCGGCGCGCTGATCGACGCGCTGCCGGCGAGCCTCACGCGCGTCTCGATCGCCGACGTCGCCGCGGATCTCAACCGCAGCGCGGTCTCGCGCACCGCCGCGCAGGTCCCCGGCAATCCACCTGGGGTCGTCCGTGCGTTCGCGTGGCAGGCCGGCGACGAGAGCGTCGCGTACTGGATCCCGCAGGGCATCACCGGCAGCTTCGACGGGCTGCCGGGCGGGCTGGTCGGCGGCAAGAAGCTGGTGCTGGTCAGCTGGTACTACGAGCGCGCCGCCGAGCCCGGCTCCACCGCCGAGAAGGGCGTGCGGATCGCGATCGTCGACGCGACCGATCCGGCCAACCTCCGGTACCGGTTCGCGCTGCTCGCCGCCCCCGTGAAGAAGGACGGCCGCACCGATCTCGCGCCGGTCTCGGTGCACGCGGGTGGGCTCGCCTGGTACGGCGATCTGCTGTACGTCCCGGTGACCGGCAGCGGGTTCCGGGTGTTCGATCTGTCGCGGATCCTGCGCGTCGATGGCACCGAGGACCGGCTCGGTTACAACGCCTCGACCGGCGGCTACGACGCCCACGGCTATCGCTACGTGATCCCGCAGCTCGGCGAGTACGTCGAGACCGGCGCGTGCGACGCGCGGTTCTCGTTCGTCGCGCTCGATCGCAGCTCGTCGCCGCCGTCGCTGGTGTCAGGCGAGTACGACGCCGCGTCGGTCACCGGCCGGCTGTTCCGCTGGCCGCTCGATCCCTCGACCGGCCGGCTACAGCTCACCGATGCCGGCCGGGCGATCGCCGACGGCGCGTGGTTCGCCGGGGAGAGCCACGTGCAGGGCGGCCTCTCACGCGGCGATACGTTCTGGCTGTCGTCGAGTCAGCCGGCCGGCGGCGCCGGGGCGCTCTATCGCGCGCGCGTCGACCAGCGCAGCGCGACCCTCGGCTGGATCGACTCGCCCGAGGATCTCGCGTTCGATCCCCAGCTCGACGCGGTGTGGTCGCTCAGCGAGGCGACCAACGCGCGCTACGTGATCGCCGTCCGGCGCTCCGCGATCGACTGAGCGGACCCGATCGGCGCGCCCGCTGGGTCCGCGCGGACGCAGGTGCGGCCGCGAGATCGCGCTGTTGGCGCGGCACGATCCGTGCTGGAATCGGCGCGCATGAAGTCGCGCACGCTCTACACGCTCTGCTCGTTGTGGCTCTCGGCCAGTCTCGCGGCCTGCGGCTCGAAGAAGGAGCAGGCCGCCGGGGATCCGCCCGCCGCGCCCGCCGGATCGACCAAGGCGGCCCCCACCGCGGCGCCGCCCGCCGCCAAGGCGACCGCCGACAGCCTGTTCGGTGCGTCGATCGGACTGCCCGCGCCGGCGACCAAGCTCGAGCTCGGCATGACCCGCGACGAGGCCACCGCCGCGGCGCCCGAGGTGCTCGGCGAGAAGTACGGCTATCGTCTGCCGGACGTCGAGGGCGTGAAGATCTCGGTCGATATCTCGGACAAGTCGAGCCGGGTGTACGCGGTGCGCGTCGAGACGCCGCTGCCGGTCGACGACCTCGTGGCCAAGCTCACCGCGAAGTGGGGCAAGCCGCGGAGCGTGGACGGCTCGCACTACTGGAATGACGGCAAGCTGCGCGTGAAAGCCGCCGCCATGGCGTCGAAGTCGCAGCTGACGTTCCAGAGCGCGCTCGCGTTCGACGCGCTGCTCGGCACCGAGAAGGAGCGGTTCGGGTTCGAGCAAAAGCCGCTGATCGGCATGACCCGCGAGGAGATCGCGACGACCTACGCGCGCTGGACCGTGATCGACGGCTCGTCCCCGGACACCGTGCAGTTCTCGCTGCCCCACACCGAGATCAGCGAGTACACCGGCACGGTCGTCTCCAAGCTCGCCGGTGGCAAGGTCACCGGCTACACCCTCTCGCTCAGCTACGACTGGGAGCCGTCGAGCAAGGACAAGCTCGCCGCGCGCCTCGCCGACCGCTTCGGCGCGCCCAAGACCCGCGACTCCTACGTCGAGTTCGCCGGCCCGCCCAAGGTCACCGCCGACCTGCGCGACGACCAGGCGACTGTCTGGGTCGGCAAGTACAAGTAGCTCGCGCCGCCCGGCGGGGGTGCGATCAGATATCCTGCCGCGCTGCGCGCGTTCTCGGCCAAGGCTCGCGACGAGCTGCGCACCGTGATGTGCTCGGCGGGCGAGTACGAGATGGATCGACGTGTGATCGAGCTCGCGGATCGCCGGGCGAGCCAGATCTCGAGCGCGTACGGCATGACGCTCGGCCGCGCCGATGCGCTGCGCGCGCGGCCGAGCCGCGGCTCTTGAAGTGCAAGGGCTCGGCCCAGTGACCGAGGCGTGACCAGAAACGTCTCGAGCTTGCGCGCGTGCGAGAACAGCGACAAGACCGCTCTCGTGCTCGAGAAGGAAGTAGTGACGTACGAGCTGTGCTCGTCGATCGTGCGAAACGAGTTCGGCGAGGAGATCACGGACTTCTCCACGGACGTCTCGGAGAGCAGTGAATGACACAGATCGAGCTCGGGTTCTGGGCGGTCCACCGGCGGCGGTTGTACGAGGAGCCGGCGGCGGCCGAGCTGGCGCGGCTGCTCACCGACGAGCGGTGGCCGTGGCAGCCCCGCATCGTGCGGCCCGAGCAGCGGCCGGGCCACGAGCTGTATCCGTGGCCTCGGGGGAAGATCGCGGCGGCGAAGCTGCGAGGCGTCGTTCACGACATCGTGCGGTCTCCTCGCTCGCTGGGGATCTGCCTGGTCACGGCGCAGCGGCAGGACCTCGATCTCGCGTCGCTGAACGTGCGAACGGGGCAGGAGCGTCCGAGCGATGAGAGCTCGCGCTATCCATTCCACGCGCTCACGCTGTGCCGCGGGACCGGACTCGAGCCGGGCAAGTCGATCGAGGGGTGGCTCGAGCTGATGCACGAGCTGGTGCAGCTGATCGAGGCGCCGCATGCGCTGATCTGGGCGAGCGCCGACTATCGGCCGATCGTCGCGCGGCAGTACCTCACGGGTAGCGTGCGGCCGGAGAACCCGCCGGAGCACCCTGCGCACGAGATCCGTCGAGCGAACCACGCGCGCGGAGAGCTGGGCGCGCGGTACATCCGGGATCCGGCGTGGGGGACATATCTCGCGGCGGAGCACGTGGCGGCGCTCGGCGGGCGGGCGCGAATCGTCGAGGCGGTGCAGCCGGCGGTGGTGCGAGAGGTCGGCTCGCTGCTGTACGTGCAGCTCTCGGAGCGCGTCGCCGACGCGCTCGCGCCCGAGGTCGAGGCAAAGCGTCGTGCCTTTGTCGCACGATGTGGGTCGATCACCGCCCCGCCGATCGCTTGAGTGGGTCGAGCCTCTCGTCGACCTAAGTCCTTGCGATCGCTCGGATCCTCCGCGACTGCGTACTTCTCATGTATCTGACTCGCACGAAGTCCTTCCACCTACAGGATGAGTAGGGCTAGGCTGACATCAGGACATGCGCTTTCCAGAGCGACTGGTCGGCACCGTCCTACAGCGAGCCGTGAATGTGGTTGTCGTACATCCGAGGGTTGTCCCGGGGCGCTCGTCGAGCGCACGCGGCGGCACGGCTTCGGTCGGGTACGGGTGGGCATACGGGGGCTCGAACCACCTGTCTCCGGCCGGAGCAATCGCTATATAGCCCCGACACCACATCTGACTCGCTACTCCACATGATCTGAATACCGGCACTCGTCGGTACTCGATCGTGAACGTTCGACGTCCGCGCGCACGCGGGGGCGATCGGTCGTGCTGGCCTCGTCTTGCCTGAATTCTCGTGAGCCTACTCGCGCCCCACACACCCCTCCTGCTCGTCGCCGACCACGACGCAGAGCTTCGCTCGACGGTGAGCGGGTTCATGGCGGCGCGTGGCTACGACGTGAAGGCAGCGGCGGACGCCGACGCGGCGATGGAGTGGCTGCGCAGCCACCGGATCGACGTGCTGGTCTCGGACCTCGAGATGCGGGGCGGCGGGCTGCCGCTGCTGGCGTTCGCGCGCTCCACGCTGCCCGCGACCCGGAGCATCGCGATCGCGGCGGCGTCGACGGTGCAGGAGCGCGAGACGGCGCTGCGGCTGGGCGCGGTGCGCGTGCTCGCCAAGCCGCTGTCGCTGCTCGAGCTGGCGGACGCGGTCGGACTGGCGCGCGACTGCGGCGACGGCTTCCACGGCTGGCTGCACCGGGTGTCGCTGGTCGACGTGCTGCAGATGTACCACCACGCGGCGCAGTCGCTGGTGCTCCGGGTCCGCGGCGACGTCGAGGGCGAGATCGCGATCCGCCACGGCGAGCTGGTGCACGCCGAGTGCGGCGCGAAGACCGGGGGCGAGGCGCTGGTCGCGCTGCTCGGCGCGCGCCGCGGCGAGCTCGAGACCGCGGCGCTGGTCCACGCCGAGCGCACGCTCGAAGGCTCGTTCGAGCACGTGCTGCTCGACGGGCTGCGCGCGATCGACGAGGTCCGCCGCGGCCCCGGCGACGCCCCGGCGGTGCTCGACGCCTGGTTCGACGAGCCGGTGGACGGCGAGCCGGTCGACCGCGACGCGCTGGTCCAGTGGTTGGCGCTCCACGCGCCGGGCGCGGCGATGTGGCGGCTCGATCCGGTCGCCGCGACGCTCGATCGCGTCGACGCGCCGGGGCTCCACCCCGAGCACGAGATCGCCGGCGCGATGGGCTCGATCGGCTGGGCCTACGAGCTGGCGGAGGCGACCGATCCGGGATGGACGCGGGTCGAGCTGACCAGCGGCTCGACGGCGGTCGCCCTGGTGCGCGCCGGCGCGGTGACGCTCGCGTTCGCGCGCCTGGTCACCGGCGACGAGGTGCAGCGGCTGTTCCACGTCGAGAGCGCGCGGCTGGCGAGCTGGCTGGTGCGCCAGCTGGAGGGCGGCCGGTGACCACGGCGGCGTCGCAGTCCGCGCGCGACCGGGCGTTCCTCGGCGTCGTCGCCGATGGCGGCGCGCTCGGCGCGGTCGCGATCGATCGGGCGACCCGCGCGGTGATCGCGGGCGCGGGGCGGCGCGATCTGGTGGCGCCGGCGCTGCTCGATCTGCTGCTCGGCGCGGCGAGCCCCTCGGGCCCGCTGACCCGCGCGTGTGGCGGACCACCGGTGTCGAGCGCGCGCGAGCTGTTCATCGCCGCGCCGGATCGCGCGCTGTTCGTCTCGATCCTCGACGCGGGCGAGGTGATCGTCGTGGCGACGCCGCCGGGGACCAGCGTCGCGCTCGGCTGGACGCTGGTCCGCACGCTCGCGGGCACGCTGGGGGCCGGATGACCCTGGTCGAGCTCGCGGAGCGCGTGCCGGACTGCATCCTCGCGGCCTGGGTGGACGCGCGCACCGGCGCGACGCTCGAGCGCCACGCCCGGCGGGACGACGCCGACCTCGACCGGATGCTCGACGTGGTGATCGAGATCGTGCGCTCGCCGGAGCGGCCGGCGCACACCGTGCTGCTCGCGCCGCGCCAGGTGTTCATCGCGCGGCGCGCGGCGGGCGATCGGCACCGCGTGATCGTCGTGGTGTGCGAGCGGTCGCCGAACCTCGGGCTCGCGGTCGCGCTCGTCCGCTCGGCCGCCGAGGCCGCGCGCGGCGCCAGCCGCGCCGCACTCGAGGAAGAAGGCGCGGCGTGAGCGCGATCGAAGCGCTCCAGGCGCTGCGGCGGGTGCCGCAGGAATCGTGCGGCGCGCTGGTTCGCCGGCGCACCGATGGCACGATGGCGGGCGCGCTACTCGCCGAGCGCGGCCGGGTGTGCTGGGCGGTCAGCGCGGACTCGCCGCGCCGGCTGACCGACATGCTCGTCGCCGAGTCCGACGCGCTGACCGTCGACCAGGTGAACGAGGTGGTCGCGCAGTGCCGGCGCGATGGCACGCCGCTCGGCGAGACCTTGCTGTCGCGCGGGCTGGTGTCGCTGCCGGTGCTCCACCGCGCGCTGCTCCACCACACCTGCGAGGCGCTCGAGCGGCTGCTGCGCGACGACGCGCCGTGGGCGTGGGTCGAGCACGCGCGCTACGGCTACGACCCGCTGCTCACGTTCTCGCCGGTCGAGGTGCTCGCCGGGATCCAGGCGATCGCGAACCCGGCGCGCGCGGCGTCCGCCTCGGCGCGGCTGCGCGGCGCGATCGGGCCGTGCCGGCGCGGCCTGGTGATCGAGCGGACCCGCGGCGGCCGAGTCCCGCTCGCGCACATCGGCTGCGACGAGCTCGATCTGACCACGCTGTCGGATCTCGCGATCCAGTCCGACGAGGTCGCCGCGCTCGGCGCGACCGTCGGCGTCGAGGTCGCGGTGGCGGAGCTGGGAGAGCGCGGCGAGCTCGCGTGTGCGAGCTGGGCGGAGCGCGACGAGCTGTTCGTACTGCTCTGTGATGGAGAGCTGGCGTTCAACCGCCTGCTGGCCCACGTGGCAGCGATGACAACCAACCCGTAGGAGACTCTCATGGCGACACCGAAGGAATCGTTGAGCAAGCTGATGGAGATCGAGGGCTTCATCGGCGCCTGCATCGTCGACAGCAACAGCGGCATGATGCTGGGGGCGGTCGGCGGCGGCGGCGCGCTCAACCTCGAGCTGGCCGCGGCCGGCAACACCGAAGTCGTGCGCTCGAAGCGCAAGACGATGAAATCGCTGAATCTCAGTGATCCGATCGAAGATATCTTGATCACCCTGGGGCGGCAGTACCACCTGATGCGGCCGCTCGCCTCGAACGACGCGCTGTTCGTCTACCTCGCCCTCGATCGCAGCCGCGCGAACCTCGCGCTGGCGCGCCACTACCTCTCGGCCGCCGAGAAGGACCTCGTCGTCTGAGCGATCGCTCGCCCCCCCAGCACAGGAGCACACGAATGCCAGCAGAGAAGCAGATCATAGAGAATTTCGAGAAGATCGCCGCCGAGATCCCGGGCTTCATCGCCGGGGCGCTCGTCGACATCGAGTCGGGCATGACGCTCGGCACGAAGTCGCTGCGGCCCGATTTCGACCTCACCGCCGCGAGCGCCTACAACAGCGAGATGGTGAAGCAGAAGCAGAAGATCATGCGGGCGCTGTCGCTCAAGACGACGCTCGAGGACATGCTGATCACCCTGGGCGATCAGATCCACCTGATCAAGCTGGTCTCGCCGACGACGTTCATCTACCTCGCGGCGGATCGCGCATCGTCCAACCTCGCGATCGTGCGCGTCGCCGTCAACAAGAACCTCGCGCTGTTCTCCTAGGTCGAACATGGCGGTCGTCGACGCCGAACGCAGCGCCGTCGTCATCCGCATCGTCTACGACGGGCCGCCGCACGCCGGGAAGACCACCAGCGTGCGCGCCCTCGCGCGTAGCCTGATGCGCTCGGTCGACACGCCCCGCGAGCTCGAAGGACGGACCCTGTTCTTCGACTGGCTGGAGTACACGGGCGGGCTGTTCGAGGGCCATCAGATCCGTTGTCAGATCGTGAGCGTGCCGGGGCAGCCCGAGCTCGCCGCGCGCCGTCGCGCCCTGCTGGAATCGGCGGACGTCGTGGTGTTCGTCGCGGACTCCAGCGACCGCGGCGCCGTCGCGCGCAGCGTCGACCACATCCGCGAGCTGCAGGAGATCCTCGGGCGGTCGGACGACCAGCCGGTCGGGGTGATCGTCCAGGCCAACAAGCGCGACGTGCCGGGCGCGGTGCCGCGCGACGAGCTACGCGCGGCGCTCGGCGAGGACTTCGCGCACCTCGCGCTGACCGAGTCGGTCGCCGAGGCCGGCAGTGGGATCCGCGAGACCTTCGTGTTCGCGGTGCGGCTCGCGCTCGACCGGATCCGCGAGCTGGTGGTGCGCGACGAGCTGCCGCGCCGCCGGCCCGCGATCGACAGCGCCGAGGAGCTGCTCGCCGCGCTCGAGCGGCTGCCTCCGGATGCCGCCGGGAGCGAGCCGGAGCGCGCGCCGCTCCCGCCGCCGCTGGTCGAGCTCGCGGCCGCGCCGCCGAACCTGCCGGACACCCGCGTGCCCGCCGGCGCGATCTGGCCGCCGGTCGAGGGCCGCATGATCCTGCACGAGGCCGCCGCGACGGCGCGGGTCGCCCGCCGGCTCGCCACGGCCGACTGGGTCGCCGGCGTGGGCACGCCGTGGCGGATCTACTCGTCCGCGACCGACGCGTTCGACGCGTTCGATCCGGGCCGGCGCGCGCTGGTCGCGTGGGCGCGCGAGCACGCGGCGCACGGCGAGCTGCTGTCGCCCTCGCGCTGCATCGTGCTCGCCGAGACCGGCGACGGCGCGTGGCGGCTGTGGCAGATCGTCCGGATCGCGCAGTCGCTGCGCAGCTGGCTGGTCGATAGCGAGGGGCTCGGCGCGACCGAGCTCGCGGACCGGCTCGCGCGGGCGGCCGCGTTGCTCGGCGAGGCGCACGTGCGCTACGGCGGGACGCGGTTCCTGCCGACCCTCGATTCGATCGGGCGCGGCGATCGGGGCCCGCAGTACGTGTGGCTGATGCCGCGCACCGCCGAGGCGTCGCGGCCGCTCGCCGGGGACGACATCGACGCCAGCGTCGCGCGCGAGCTCGCCGGCCTGGTCTCGGGCGAGCTTTCGGAGCGCCGCGCCGAGTTGGTCGCGAGCTGCGAGGCGGTGGCGGCGCGCGGGCGGCTCGAGGGCCGGTGGGCGCAGGTCGTCGCGCGTGCCGTTTTCGTCGCGGGGCGGTGAACCCCCCCCCCCACCCCAACCGCCGGGAGCCCCCCGCCCCGCGCCACCCGCGGGGACCCCCCCCCCCCCGAAACCCCCGTGATACC
>JBQCJR010000372.1:0-5735 GCA_051952595.1 Kofleriaceae bacterium | reverse complement strand
GTACAGCCGACGCATCAGCTCGATTCGCAGATCCACGGGGCTCCTTGTCTTCCAGGGCACAGACCGAGCCTTCGCTCAGCCCTCGAACCGATGTGCCCGGTCTCGACCGAACCGATGTGCCCGGTCTCGACCGAACCGATGTGCCCGGTCTCGACCGAACCGATGTGCCCGGTCTAATTCCGGACCCATGTACCCGGTCTGAACCGTGGATCGAGATGGCTGGGTGGTGACCCGACCAGCCGATCGAGAGCAGCCACGTCCGGGGCGGCGAGACGAGCAGCGGCTGATATTCGGCGGGCGAGACGAAGCGCGCGCCATCGAGCTCGCGCCACGATGGGAACGAATCGCCGACGAGAACGGATCGATCTGCCAGGTGCGCGTGTGCGGCGCGCGATCTTCCCGGTGACGGCGCCAGTTTCAACTGACATATGCGAGGCAGTGACGGACCGCGCGCGGCGAGGTCCGCGGGCGCGCGTGGTAGTGGTCCGGGAAGACCGCGCCGCGACGGCCCGTGATGGCATTGATGTGCTTCGCCGCAGAGATCTCGAACCCCTGCATGCCGCGCGCGAGCGCCACCTTGTGCTCGGCCTCGGCAATCAGGTGCACGTGGTTGCCCTGGATGCTCAGATGAACGATCCGAAAGTCCGAGCGGCGCGCGGTCACGATGGTCGCCGCGCGGAACGCAAGGAACACCTCGTTCGTGCGCAGGCACATCACCGCCTCAGCCACGCGGACCGTCACGTGCACGGGATAGCGCGCGACGTGCTCGGGTCGCCGCTTGTGTGGCTGACTCGAACGCGCACCCTTCGGAGGGCGCCCGGCCCCTCGCCGCTTACGACCGCGCTGCCTGAACCGCAGCTCCTGCTGCCCCTTCCGCATGGCCCGCTCCGTCGACGATTCGTTGATTTCGCCGATATCGCAAGAGCAGCGAAGTGCAGGAGGCTCCGCCCGAGGCCTGTCCGTCGACGATTCGTTGATTTCGCCGATATCCGCACCAGCCGAAGCACCCGCGCATGCGCCCACTCCTGTCCGAATCTCGGACGCGATGTCCGCATTCCGGACATCAATGCCGCGTCCGTGCTGAGTCCCGCGTCCGTGCTGAGCCCCGCGGTTCGCCCTTCTCGCCATCCCAGCTCTTCCTCTTCTTCTACCCGTCTCAAAAATCTTCCTCGGTAGCAGCAGGCCCTGTGGGCATGTGGTCAACCGTCGGCCTGCCAGGGCCGACGGTTGTCCAAGCGACTGTCGAGCTGCGAACCACCGCGCAACCTGTGCCTATGTTGGCGCAGGTCACAGGCGCGTCATGTCCACAGGGCTCTGCGCCCTACGTCCACCAGCCGCCGATCGCGCCGCACCAAAACGCGACGACCATCGGCAGATACGCGAGCAGCACCGCGATCCACGCCGCTCGCCTGAAGGACCAGGTGTTCCGACGCGCGGCCTGGATCGACGCGTACATCGCCTCGCCGGGATCGACGGAGCCCGGGTCGCGCGGGCGCCAGCCATCGAGATCGTTGGACATCCACGGGCGCGGTCGCGACGGTGGACGCGGCGCCCGGCCCCCGACCAGCTCCAGCGTGAATACCACCAGCCTGCCGAGTACGATCGGCGGCCTCCGCCACAGCGTGCTCGTGGCGACCAGGCCCGCGATCACGAAGCCGTGGAACAGGGCGTCGACGCGCAGGTCCCACACCAGCCACAACAGCACGAGGGCGGAGAGACCGCGCACGAGCACCGCGATCGATGCAAGGAGCGAATCTCCGACGCCGCCGACCAGCCAGGGGGCCGTGGAGCGCCCGCGCACCAGGGCGATCGCGGCGCCGAGGGGCGAGGCCAGGCACCCGACGCTCGCGAGCGCGGCACCCACCCAGCCGAGCGTGGTCAGCTGGCTGGGCTCATCGAGCGGCGAGCCGAGCCGGACGAGCACCGGCAACGAAGCGATCAGGATCAGCCCCGCGACGTACGGCGCGACGTAGGTCGCGAACGTCGCGCCGAGCTTCCACCGCACCTCGGCGCGCTCGCGCGGCAGGCGCAGCAACGGCCACAGCATCTGGCGGACGAACGTGATCGCCCACGCCTCCTCGATCAGCCGCGGCACGCCGAGCACCACCGCGAGCCCGGCGGCGCCCAGCGCGAGGTCGCGGAGCGCCGCGTAGCCGTACAGCACCGCGCCGAGGCCGAGCCCGAGACTGATCGACACGGCGAACCACACCGCGAAGCGCCCCGCGAACGAGATCCAGGCGAGCCGCGGCCTGGTGTACGCGAGGTGGGCGCGCGCCAGCTCGTGCGCTGCGGCCGCCCAGCCCGCCGGTTGCGTGGACTGCGCGGTGTGCTCGCTCAGCACGATCACCCGCTCGTCTCGGTGGTACGCGTCGGTCTCGCGGCGCACCATGATCGCCGGCATCGGGAGCCGCCGCAGCAGCAGCTCCTCGGTCAGCCACGCCATCGCCGTGCGTGGCTGGTGCGCCGGATCGAACAAAAACGCCCGCTCCGACTTGGACACGGCGAGCGCCGCGAGGCCGCGCGCGACCCCGGGAATCGCGCCGAGCAGGAGCACGGGCCACCAGACTGCGAGAAGTGCGAGCAAACGACCAACTTGCGGCACCACGCCGGGTGCGCAATGGCCTGCCGTGCGATTTCGTCCGATTTTCGTTCGATCCACGCGTCGAGCTACCCACCTGACGAGTGGGCGTGGCGCGGCGCACACATTACAGTCGTGGCCATGATCTCCGCCGCAGCTCCGCCCGTCCCTCTCGCCTATGGTGGCGGAGGCGGCGGTGGAGGAGGAGGCGGCGGCGGAGGTGGTGCCGGGCAGAAGGCCGGCGTCGGCAACCCGCACCAGGGCGGCGCGCAGAAGCCCCCGCCGGATCCCGCGAGCTGGCGCAACTACGTCAACGTCTTCAAGTACAGCAAGCGCGCGGTGCGGCTGGTGTGGACGACCAATCGCGCGCTCACCCTCGCGCTGGCGCTCGGCAGCCTCGCCGCCGGCCTGCTGCCCGGTGGGATCGCGTGGATCGGCAAGCACCTGATCGACGCGATCGTGGCCGCCGCGCGGATCCAGACCACCGCGGCGCGCGACGTGGCGCTCGAATGGGTCGCCATCGAGCTCGGACTGGTGATCGCGCTCGCGATCGTCAACCGGCTGCTCCAGATGTTCCGCGCCCTGCTCCGCCAGCAGCTCGGCCAGCGGATCAACGTCGAGATCCTCGAGAAGTCCCTGACCCTCGAGCTGACCCAGTTCGAGGACTCCGAGCTGTACGACAAGATGACCCGCGCGCGGCGCGAGGCGTCTTCGCGCCCGCTCTCGCTCGTCTCGCAGACGTTCGAGCTCGCGCAGAGCCTGGTCACGCTGCTCGGCCTCGGCGCGCTGCTCGCCGCGTTCTCGCCGATCGCGCTCGGCGTGCTGATCCTCGCCGCGATCCCGCCGTTCGTCGCCGAGCTCAAGTTCTCCGGCGACGCGTTCCGGCTGTCCCGCTGGCGCACCCCCGAGACCCGCGAGCAGGTCTACCTCGAGACCGTGCTCGCACGCGAGGACCACGCCAAGGAGGTCAAGCTGTTCGGGCTCGGCCCGCGGTTCCTCGCGCGCTACAAGGCGATCTTCGACAAGCTGTACGCCGCCGATCGCGCGCTCACGATCCGCCGCGCGGTGTGGGGCCTCGTGCTCGGCACGATCGGCACGATCGCGTTCTACGGCATGTACGTGTGGATCGCGCTCGCGACGATCGACGCGGCGATCACGATCGGCGCGATGACCATGTACGTGGTCGTCTTCAAGCAGGCGCAGTCGGCGATGTCGAGCGCGCTCGGCGACGTCGGCGGCATGTACGAGGACAACCTGTACCTGTCGAACCTCTACGAGTTCCTCGAGACCCCGACGATCTCGCCGCCCGGCACCGCGACCTCCGGCACCCGGCCCGGCGACGGCGTGCGGTTCGAGGCCGTGTCGTTCACCTATCCCGGCTCGCGCGAGCCCGCGCTCGAAGGGGTCGACCTGCACATCCCGCCCGGCAGCAAGCTCGCGATCGTCGGCGAGAACGGCTCCGGCAAGACCACGCTGATCAAGCTGCTGACCCGGCTGTACGAGCCTACCGAGGGCCGGATCACCCTCGACGGCCGCGATCTGCGCGAGTGGTCGCTCGCGGCGCTACAGCGCCGGATCGGCGTCATCTTCCAGGACTTCGTGCGCTACCAGCTCACCGTCGGCGAGAACATCGGCGCCGGCGACGACTTCGCGTACGAGGACCGCGCGCGCTGGGACGACGCGGCGGAGCGCGGGCTCGCCAAGCCGGTGATCGAGAACCTGCCCGACCGCTACGACACCCAGCTCGGGCGGTGGTTCAGGAACGGCCGCGAGCTCTCGCTCGGCCAGTGGCAGAAGGTCGCGCTCGCCCGCTCGTTCATGCGCCGCGACGCCGACGTGCTCGTGCTCGACGAGCCCACCGCGTCGATGGACGCCGAGGCCGAGGTGAAGATCTTCGAGCGGTTCCGCGAGGTCACGGACGACAAGATCGCGATCGTGATCTCCCACCGGTTCTCGACCGTGCGCATGGCCGACGAGATCCTCGTGCTCGATCGCGGCCGCGTGATCGAGCGCGGCTCCCACGACGACCTGCTCGAGCAGCAGGGCCGCTACGCCGCGCTGTTCCACCTCCAGGCCGCCGGCTATCGCTGAGCCCCGGCCGGAGCGGCCGGCGGATCGTCGATCACCAGCGCGTTCACCAGCGACAGCAGCGTCGCGAGCCCGCCGCCCACCATCGCCGCAGCGCTCACGCTCAGCAGCGAGCCGGGCTCGTCGTCGCCCCGGACCTCTCGGACCCCCAGGACCCCGATCGTCGTGATCCCCGCGCTCACCCCCGTCGCGATCCACGCCTGCCGCCGCGTCTGACAGCCCGCCACCAGCGCCAGCGCGATCAGCGCTCCTGCTCGACTCGCCATGATGCGCCGCTCCCAAGCAGCATCCGTGCCGCCTCGCCACGACGGCACGATCTGGCAAGGCTCGGCTCGATCTGGCGAACCTCGGCGCGTGCGCCCCGAAAGTCCACGGCGGGAGGCCTCGAACCCGCGAGATATTCGATGCCCCGCGGGAACCCAGCCCCTCCCGCACTGTCGAACCGCCATGCGCCGGTCGCTCGTGCTGGTCTGTCTGCTGGGATGTGGGAGCGCCCACGCGCCCGAACCTCGAACCAGCACCACGCCCACGCCCGCGCCAGCGCCCGCGCCCATGCCCGCGGCGCCGACTGCAGCCACGACGCCTGCCCCGGCACCGGTGACACCACCCGCTCCCGCCCCCGCGGCGCCGCCCCTCGCGACCCTCGCGCGGCCCGGCGAGCTCTTCCTGCTCGTCACCGAAGGCGCGCGCCCTCGATGCATCGCCTGGTCGATCCAGCCCGGCGCGCCCGGGGAGGGCAAGCTGGTCGCGAGCGACCCCACGATCGGCGCGCTCTCGTATCGCAGCGCCGGCGTGGAGCTCCAGATCACCGAGTGGCAGCGCACGCGGGGCGACGCCGAATCCGCGACGAGCTGCGGCCTGGCGTTCGAGGCGCGCGAGCTGGACGATGCGATCGCCGCCGGTGACGCGCGGTGGTTCCGGCGCGCCGAGGACTGCCAACGCGCGCTGACCCGCAAGCAGCGGGTCGCCACGGATCTCTCGAGTTGCACGTGGCCCGCGCCGCCCGCCGAGGCCGTGCGCGCGCGCACCGAGCAGCGATTCGCCGCGCTGCTCGCGCGCGGCGGCACCA
>JBQCJR010000371.1:0-3869 GCA_051952595.1 Kofleriaceae bacterium | reverse complement strand
ATCCTGCTGTCCTCGCCGTATGCGTGGCAGAGCGGCATCGTCGACGAGCACGAGCGGATCGGCGGCAGCGATCCGGCGGGCGCGCTGGCCGAGATCCTGCGCACCGGCGCGGGGCTGGGGGCGCGCTACGAGATCGAGGACGAGGCCGAGCTGTCGTGGACGCTCCGACGCGACGCCCGGAGCGTGGTCACCTATCGAGTCCACTACTTGCGCGCGCGAAAGACCTGACCGCGGCGCCCGCGAGGAAACTTCGCCCCCGGGCGGCCGTATATTGCTGGCCCAGAGGATTCATGCCCGCACCGCAAGCCGCGATGATGAAGCAGTTAGCCAGGTTGAAGTTCACCAGCTTCAACCTGAAGGTGCCGACCAACTGGCAGGATCCCTCGGGAGATCCGGCGGCGAAGCACTACTCCGACGCGTTCAAGCCGGAGGAGAAGACCAGCAGTCCGGGCATGCCGCCGCTGGTCCAGCCGGCGTCGCTGAACAAGTATCACACCGACATCCAGAAGATGCACATCGCCAAGATCGGCGCGTTCATCGACGGAACGTGCGACGCGATCTGCTCGGCGTGGAGCCAGTGGCAATCGACGGCGACGCTGGTCGGCGTGGTGATCGCCGGCCCGGTCGCCTCGGTCGGCCAGGTGGTGGGCCCGCCGCTGACCCCGCTGATCCTGGCCTCGGCGCCGAAGGCGACGCCGAACGAAATCAAGTACTCGAACGCGATCGCGAACGTGATCGGCACCCAGTGGCTGGCCTACACCGCGACCATCAAGGTCCCCGGCATGCCGTGGTACCCGGCGTTCGCGGCGTTCCCGGGCCCGGTCGCCCCGCCGACCCCGAACGTGCCGACGCCGGTCGTCGCGCTGACCCAGACGCCCACCCTGGTCTCGACGAACGTGATGAAGCCGCAGATGGTCGGCATGCTCGCGGATCCGATGGCGCCGTTCCACGCCGAGCTGTTCGAGTCGATCTGCGACGCGTTCGAGAAGTGCCACACCACCTGGACCGCCTCGACGATGGTCACCAACGTGCTCGGGACCGGCCCGATCCCGACGTTCGCCCCGCCCTACGTGCCAGTCGGCCCGGTGGTCGGCGGTATTGGTACGATGACCCCCGGCGGATTCGCGTAGGAGACCCCATGCCCCCTCAGGGAAGACTCGGCGACAAGTCCCAGGTTCCGGCCGACGCACACGGCTGCATCGCCTGCCCACACCCGTGCGTCGGGCCGGCGATCATCGGCTCGCCGAACGTGAACGTGAACAAGCGGCCGGCGCTGCGCGTCGGCGACAGCGGCATTCACGCGGCGTGCTGCGGCCCGAACACCTGGAACGCCACCGCGGGCAGCGGCACGGTGTTCATCAACAACATGGCCGCGCACCGGCTCGGCGACGCGGACCAGCACTGCGGCGGCATGGGCAAGCTGATCGAGGGATCGAACAACGTCGAGGTCGGCGGGTAACGCGGCTACTCGCGCTCGCCTCGCGCCACGGCCGGGAGCGCGATCGCCGCGTGTGAGCCGTCCGCGCGCACGACGATGGCGGCGAGCTCGCGGCTGGCGCGATAGTCGCCCACCACGATCTCGTCGCCGACACACGCGATCTGGCTGACGAGCGCGTCCGGCTCGAACGACCACCGCACCGCGCGATCGGCGCCGATCCGGCGCACGCCGCGATCATCGGCCTCGATCCAGCCGTCGCCGATCGCGCAGAGGCCGCGCGGGACGCCGCGGTTCTCGTCGGTGCGCGCCCACGCGGCGTCGCCGGGGCCCCGCTCGAACCGGCCGGACCGCAGCGCGACGAACCGGCCGCCGGTCCATGCGACGCGCGCGCTCCCGCTCACGCCCTCGGGGAACGCATCGAGGCCCTCGCTCCACCGCGCGAGCGCACCACGCGTGGTATCGAGCCGCCAGACCTGTCCACGCTGGTCGGCGACCGCGACCAGGTCCTCGCCGGGAGCGAGCTCGACCAGCCCGGCGCCCGGGCCCACCTCCGGCAGGATCGCCAGGTTCGTCGGCGCGCCGTCGTCGGAGATGCGCACGACGCGGTCCCACGCGAGCGCGAGCAGCTCGCCGCGCGGCGTGAACGCGACGTCGCGATAGTGCGGCGGCGTCGGCTGCGACATCTCGAGCAAGTCCGAGAACGGCGCCGGGGGCAGCGCCCACCGCTGCCACGACGCGCCGGCGTCGCGGGTCTCGAACAACGCGTCGGAGGCCAGCGCGACCACGCGGCCGCCGCGCGCCGCGAGCGTGAGCGTCCCCTCGGGAACCGGCAGCGGCTCCCACGCGTCGCGCTGAGGCGCGCGGCGGTACGCGTGCACGCGGCGGTCGCCCCCGCGTGGCTTCACGAGCAGGAACACCGTCCCGTCATCGCCGGCGATCGGGAACGTGGCGAGGTCCTGCCGCGGGGGCGCGGCCGGGACCTCGGTGGAAATTGCCCGACCGGGCTCGCCCGCGCGTCCACACGCCGCCACGGCGACGAACGCGATCGACCACAAACGCATGCGCCGGACTCTATCGCGAGGCGGGATACCGAAACTGCGCGAGAGGTTCGACCATGGCCAGATCGCGTCAGCGGCACGAACGCGTGGCGGCCACCTCACCCGCCTTCGCCACGCGCCGGTCCGGGCGACGCGTCCAGCACTCCCACAAGTCGCTCACGGCTTCTTGCGCCGCGCGTCCTTGGCCTTCATCTCATCGAGCAGCGCGTCGAGGCGCTCGAAGCGTTGCTCCCAGAACCGGCGGTAGCTCTCGAGCCACTCCGAGACCTCCTTGAGCCGCGCGGCCTCGAGTCGGCACGGCCGGCGCTGCGCGTCGCGGCCGCGCGAGATCAGCCCGGCGCGCTCGAGCACCTTGAGGTGCTTCGAGATCGCCGGCTGGCTCATCTCGAACGGCGCGGCGAGCTCGGTCACCGAGGCCTCTCCCGAGGCGAGGCGCGCGAGGATCGCGCGGCGCGTGGGGTCGGCGAGCGCGGCGAACGTGGCGTCGAGGCGGTCAGAGGTCACCTTCTTAACCCTTTGGTTTGATAACCATCTAGTTACTTAGCGCCGGTCGCGCGGTCCGTCAAGTAGCGCTCCAGCTGGCGCAGCGCCCAGGTCCGGGGGACCCGTGGCCGTGGCGCCCGCGCAGGCGGCGCCGCGCGTGCGAGCCGCCGGATCAGCAGCCGCGCATCGGCGGCCTTGCGATCCGGCTTGGGCCACGCCGCGAGCGCGTCGAGCTGGCGGCGCGGCAGCCCGGCCGCGCGCGCGTCGGAGATCAGCTGGTCCCACGAGCGCTCGCGGTAGAAGCGCCCGCGCGCCAGCGTGACCAATGCCCGGCGCGTGGGAGCGCTCAGCATCGGCGCGCGCGCGATCCCATCGCGCAGGTTCACCAGCGCATCGCTGATCGACCGGTAGCCGTAGTCCGCCGGCAGGTGCGCGACCGCGACCTCGTCGTCGGACTCGAGCTCGCCGCGCCGGAACGCCCGGGCGATCGACCCGACGCCGATCATCCCGTACGGGGCGAGCTCGGCGGCGCGCAGCGCGCCCATGCTGGCGGCGCCGTACACCGCGATCCCGCGCTCGAGCGCGAGCAGGATCTCCTTGTGCCACACCGCGGCCCTGCGCTCGAAGTAGCCGTCGATGATCGCGATCCGCGCGACGCCGCGACGCCGCGCCAGCTTCCACACGTCGCCCACCGCGACCGGCCCGGCGATCACCGCGCCCGGCAAGCGCGCCGCCACCTCGGCGGCCGGCAGGGTCGGCCCGACGAACACGTGGGTGGTCATCCCATCGCCTCCACGTCGGTCGCGCGCCCCGGCCCGATCAACAATACCACCCGCAACCGCCACACCAAATGAATTATTTAGAACAATACCAACTTCCCACCCACTCTC
>JBQCJR010000370.1:0-14538 GCA_051952595.1 Kofleriaceae bacterium | reverse complement strand
GAGGCGTCGCGGTCGGCTCGCCCGGCGTAACCAACTCGTCCGACGGAGGCGGAAGTGGGTCCGCCTCCGGAAGCGGAAAGGCCGGATCGACCGCCGGCACCGGCGGCGCCGCGACCGTCCTCGCCGGCCGGGCGCCCGAGCAACCGGCCAACAGCATCGCAACGATCCAGGGGAGCGAGATCCGCATGGCCGCGAGCCTAGCGCAGGTGTGCGCGGTCAGTAGTTGAACTGCGCCTGCAGCCGGACCACCGTGCCCCAGACGCTGGCGTCGCCGATCGTGCGCTTCGCGTGATCCACCTCGGCCGTCAGCTCGATGCGGTCGTGCATCTGCCACTCCGTGCCCACCGCGAGCTCCTTGAGCTCGTGGTGCGGCGCGTTGGTCTCCGTCTTGATGCCGCCGTCGTAGTACGCGCCGCGGACGAACGGGACCACGCCGCCAAATTTCGCGAGCACCATCGCGTACCCGCCGTGCAGGTTCTCGGCGCGGACCGTGTCGCCCACCAACTCCGGCCCCTTGCCCACGTTGTACTCCGCCTGAAAGCCGATCGGCTGCGGGTACAGCGTGACCGCGCCGCCCACCCGCATGTCGCGGATCGCCTCGTCGCCCAGGATGCCCGCCTCGCGCGCGACCACGAACTTGCCCACGTAACCCGACGCGCCGACCTCGAGGATCTGCGAACCCAGGACGAACGGATACGTGACCCGCGCCACCACGTGCGGGCTGCCGTTCAGGTCGTCGACGTTGATGCCCTGCCCGTTGTAGACACCCAGCGCCGCGATGCCGTAGTCGCCCGAGCCCTTGAGGCCGCTGTCGACCAGGTGCTTGAACCGCTTGCGAACCGCCGGCGTCTCCCAGTACGCGATCGCGCCCAGGTCGCGCTCGCCCGGGACCGCCGAGTTGATGCCGTCCGAGCGATCCAGCGGCGCGCGGTTCTGGCTCGACTGCATGTTCTCGAACCCGTACGGGATCTTTTGCTGCCCCAGCCGGATGCGGAATTGCTTCTGGCGATCCGCGAAGACGTCCGCGTACCAATCGCGCATCTTCGCCGACGAGCCCGTGAACTCGCCCTGCGTGTAGACCGAGAGGAACGGCGTCACATCGCCCGAGACCACCAGCCGCGCGCGGCGCAGCGAGAACGAATTGCCGTCCGCGATGTTCTTGTCACCCAGGTCGTTCTTGAACCCGTCCTCGGTCGCGTAGAGGCGGTTGTAGCGGAGCTGCGCGTAGCCGCGGATCGTCAGCTTCTCGTACCAGGGGACCTTCTTCTCGCCGTGCGCCGCCGCGGTCGTGGGGGTGGCCGTCGTTGGTGGCGGTGCTGGCTCGGCCGCCGGGCTCTGGGCTGGGTCCGCGGCCACCGGCGCTGTGGTCGTGGTCGTCGGCTCCTGCGTCGTGTCAGCGGAAGGCGTCGAGCCCGGTGCCGGCGTGGTTACCGGCGGCGAGCCGGCATCGGGCTGCCCCACGGCGAGCGCGGGAACCAGGGTGACCAGCGCCAAGGAGAACAGCCTGACATGCTGCAGCATGAACAACTCCGTGTGAAGAACGGGTCGCATGCTGGTCGCCACGTGTGACACGACGGCGACGCCACGACAACCTTTCGCAGCCGCGGCAACGAGATCTGCCGAAGGCGTCACGAACGTCGCGCGCCCGGCCTACGCGCGTCGCGGCGTTGGACCGCCCGCAGTTTCCGTGTAGCTTGCCGGGTGGAAGCGCGCGTCGATCTGGTGACGGCCTCGGTCTTCAAAACCGATGATGCTCTGCGCGAGCAGCGGCATGGTGGGTTCGATTCCCATGCGCTTCCGCGATGTGACGCAGGATCCGACGAGCCAGCGGACCCATGCGCCTATTGTTGTCGACATGCTCGGGAATGATCAGACCTCCCGAATTCCTATGGGCCGCAACGGGTTGTGACTGGGCGGCACCTCAGGGTTCACGTTCGGTACCTGCTGACAGCAGCTTCGCCAGATCGTGCGACGACTCCCCTATTCGGATAAACAAGCGGATTCGCTTCGTTCGGTTTCCGGCCCCACGTGCGCCTTCGGCGCGCCCCACCTTCGCCTGCGCTGCACTGATCTTCCGGCGAAGCTCCACCGCATCAACGACACGAAGCGGATACGACTCGCCGAGATCGAGCCTTCGATCTCCAAGTGGTAACCGCTCGGTCTCCCGTGACTCAACGGCGATGTCGCTGATGTCCACGCCTGCCAAGCCAAGTCGACGCAAGACGAGCTCCAGACCCTCGGCATAGTCGGAGTTGCGCTCGGCAGCGCTTCCGCGCGTGCCGCCACGCGACTCGAAGACGACGGTCCATGTATCGCCGACGCGCTCTACTCGGAACGAGGCGTCGAGCTGAGCGCCGTCGTCCTTGCACACCTTGTGCAACACGGTCTCGGTCGCAACCGATGCCTTCACGCGGGATCGCGCAAGGCTCCACACGGCGATCGCCCAGCCAGTATCGATCCAACGCGTCGATCCCTTGGGCGTCCCTTCGAGATAGCGGAACAGGTTGACGCGTTGCTCGTCGAGAACTCCCCCGGTGGTTGCCACGTCATCATCGGCGACGATCACCCATGCCAGGTCGGTGAGCGAGATCGTGCGCTCTTTGAGGCCGTCCTCGTCACCCGCGATCCGCAAGCCGCCCTGCTTCGCAGCTCCGGTAATACGTGCGCGTCGACCGTTGGACTGCAGGAGCGAGCGATACTCATCATGCAACTCCAGCAGGGTCCGCATCGCGACCTGCGCGCGAGACAGCGCCCCAGGTGGCAATCGGCGCGAGACATCCCTGCCCTCACCCCACTCGCGCCACGTGCCGAGGTCGACATCGGGAATCCCCCAGACGCCGCGCGTGTCGGTCTGCCTCCCAATGCCAACGTACTGCCACTCGTTGTCGCCTCGCCTCGCCAGCACGAAGGCCGTCTCCGAAGGTCGAGGCGTCACGCCATCGAATCGAACGCGATCGGGCTCGACGAGCTGGCCCTTCATCTCGACGAAGATGAACAGGTGACCGCGGTGCCGGTCGGAGCGCGACACGAGACCGGAGACACCGAAGGTCGCCGCCAGCTCGGGCTCGGCGACCCGTACCCCACGAGCGGGCGCGAGGTCCTCAGGTCGGATCGCACGTTCGAGCCGTGCGATCGGGGTCATCCCCTCGTTCGCCACGAAGCTTGGCCCATCAGGATTGTCCGAGACGAGGCGCCAACCACGGCCTTCCCGCTTTAGCCGCTTGATCTGATACTGCGCCCCGAAGCCGCTGCCCTCAACCTCGACGAGCACGATGCGGTTCTCGACCGCGCTTGCTGGCAGGCTGCGCGCGACACGCATGATCGCCCAGTCGCCATCGCGCAACGGGTCTCGGCCCCCGTCCATCGATGTGCCTGAGATACGGACGGCAAACAAATCGGGCCCGCCGCTGTCGACCGGCAACACCACGAGATCCTTCTCGGGGGGATCCTCGGCGGCGAGTGCATGACCGGCGGCCGCGCGTAGATCGGGATACGCCACGATCTCACGCCGGCTCTCGACATCGATCGATGCGGGCTGCACCGGCTGGATCCACAGGCCGTCCGGCGTCGCGTGGAACCGGACCTGAAAGGCGGTGCCTGGTTGCCCGGCGCGCGGACCGAACCAGCCACGGAGCAAGTCCGGCAGCAGGTTGCGAATCGTGCCTGCCGGACGCGCTACGTTGACCGCTTCTTTCATGACGCGGAACTGCCAGATCGAGCCATCGGGTAGTCGGACATCGGTCTCGCCTTCGGGCAACGGCGCCGTGCCGCGCGGCGGCATCTTCAAGATCGGATCGCGTTGGTTCCAGAACACCTTGCAGACGAACCCGTCGAGCGTTGGCTCGGACTCGGCGCGACGAGCGCGATACTGCGCAAGCCGATAGTCGACCAGCTCGCGGGCGAGCTTCGCGATTGCCGGGACAAGGGCGCCATCGATCGTGAGGTCGAGCCGGAACAAGTCGCGCTCGACACGGAACCAGGCCCGGCCTTCCTTGCGCGCTCCTGTCCACGCGGCGATCGGGTTCTTCTTCCAGTAGGCCACCCACCGCGCACGTGCGAGGTCATCATTCGGCGGCTGCCTAAGATCGTCGGGAACGTCCGCGATCAGCTCGGGCGATCGCCGCAACAGCGCGTGCGTATGGACCGCCAGCTCGATGAGCGGCATACCATCGACCAATCGACCCTCCTCGATCAGCGCCTGGAGGGTGACCATCTTGAAGCACTTGGACATCTCCGTGATCTCGACCTCGCGCAGGAAGGCCCCACCGATCTCGAACGCTTTCACCTCATGGCCGACCAGCCCGCGCCCGCCGTGGACAAACTCGAACCAGCTGCCGTACCGCTCGCGCAGCCGGCTCGGGAGGTACCCCATGCGCTGCAACTCACCCGCAGTCGGGCGCTGGCTCGGATCCTCGTCGGCACCACGCTCCAGGCACAGCTCGCGGTAGACGCGCTCCACTTCATCCGCACCACCGACGCGAAAGAGCCGTGACAGGAGCGCCTTGGCCTCCAGCTCCAGTTCGACCGAGCACCCCTCCGGTAGCTCGACGGGCTTTTCCGACGACAGGCACTCACGAACGGCCGTCGAGCTAGTGCTCCCTCCGAGAGAGAGCAACGCTCGGAGCCTCTCGAGGAACACTCGATGGTTTCCGACGAAGTCAATCACTCGGACTGCGTCCTTGCCCTCCGACGCACGCAGGCCGCGTCCGAGCTGCTGTAGAAACACCACACTCGACTCCGTGGGGCGCAGCATGACCACGCGATCGATCGACGGCACGTCGACGCCTTCGTTGAACACGTCCACGGCGCACACAGCATCGAGCTCGCCACGTTCGAGCTGTGCGAGCGCGGTCTCGCGATCGTCCGAGCCATCGGCCGCGAACACTGCAGCAACGCGCACGTTCCGTGCCCGCAGCCAGGAACGAACGAAGGCGGCGTGCGCGACACTGCAACAGAAGACGAGAGTTCGGGCACCCCGATGCTCGTTCCACGACCGCCACAACGTCTGCATCCGCGCTTCGGTTTGCGCTGCCTCGGCCAAGCGATCGGCATCGAACTTGCGATTGCGCCACGGAATGTCCTCGTAGTCGATCTCGTCCTTGATGCCGAAGTAGTGGAACGGCGTAAGCCGTTTGAGCTTGATACCCTCGGCAATCCCTGCGCGATACGCCTCGAAGTCATCGAACAGGCCCATGATGTCCGCGGCATCGGCGCGATCAGGTGTCGCGGTCAGACCGAGAACAAAGTGCGGATCGCCGAGGTGATCGAGAATGCGCCGGTACGAATCGGCTGCCGCGTGATGAACTTCGTCGATCACCACATAGTCGAAGTGCTCAGCCTTGAGCCGTGCGAGGTTCTCGCTGCGCGCGAGCTTGGCGACCGATGCGAACACGAGGTCTGTCGCAAGCTCGTTGGCCTTACCGAAGAACCAGCCGACCCGCGCGGCCTCGCCGAGCCCACGAAGCTGGCGCCGGTACGTGCGCGCGGCCTGCTTCAACAGCTCACCACGATGGGCGACGAACAAAACGCGCGGCCTTCGCCCAATCTCCTCCCGAAGCTGCGCAAAGTCGAACGCCGCGAGCCACGTCTTCCCGAGGCCTGTCGCGAGCACCACGATCGCGCGCCGCCGCCCCTGCTGTCTCCCCGCACGCAGCCGCGCCAGCGCCTCGCACTGCACGTCGTGCGGCAAAGGAGGAAGCTCGACGTGCTCGGTCTCTGCTTCCCCCGGCGGCAGCGGCACCTGGGCTCGCTGCGACCGCCGTGCATACGCAGCGATCCACTCTGGATCGAGCTTGCGGGCACGTCCCCACAACGACTCGAAGGACTCGTGGATGCGCGTGTACGCCTCTGCGTCGCGATCTCGCTCGACGCGCAGGTTCCACTCGATGCCGGTCTCCAGCGCGGAACGCGACAAGTTGCTGCTACCGACAAATGCAATACCGAAGGACTTAGCCTCGAACCTCCACGACTTGGGATGAAACGAGGACGCCCGCGGCGCGAGCTTCTCGACCTCGATCACGCGTGCTTCGAGCCGCCCCTTGGCGTCCTCGTCGTCGCTTTCGCTCGCGTGCTCCCAGTCGAGTAGCGTTGCCAGCGCATCGGCCTGCGTGATGTTGAGGTAGTCACCTGTGACGATGCGGATCTGAGCGCCACGGCGCAGCGCAAGTTCGGTCGCGTCGAGAATGCGGTCAAGCCCCGACGCCTGCACGAAAGCCGCGACGATTGCGATGTCGTCGGCACGCTCGAACAACGGCAGCACGTGCCGCGCGAACGGGTCATCCTGCCCACCGGTCGCGAGCGGCGCAACTACGCGGAGGTAGTTTCCCCGACTCGGAATCACATGCCGAACGCCGCCTCGAGGGTCGTCCATGTCGCCCTTGAACCGTGGAATGACGTGCACGTGCAGGTGCATGACCGTCTGGCCGGCAGCCTCCCCTGCGTTGAATCCGACGTTGTAGCCGTCGGGATGAAGCTCCTCATCCAGTTGCTTCTTCACCACCTCGACCAGCGTGAGGATCGCCGTGCGCTCCTCGGCTGTAGCCGAGAACCAGTCCGGGGTCACCCGGCGGGTGACGACAAGCGTGTGCCCGCGTGAGACCGGAAAGCGATCGCGGAAGGCGAACCCGAGCTCGTTGGCGGCCACCCACGCCGCCTCCGGTATCTCCAGGAAGACCGACAACTATCGAGACTACCCCTGCGAGCCCCGAGCAGGTGAAGCCGCCGGCGCGATTCGATGTGTAGGACGAAGCGGTTCGCCAGTCTGCCCGCTGTGAATGGGTGGGGGCGCTAAGCTCGAACCGTGCCTCGACATGAGCTCGTTGGACTGTCGTATCGCCGGCACCATGTGCTCGCGGTGGGGGATGCGCGATGGGACATCCAGGCGGAGTGGCAGCTCGGCGGCAAGGCATCGGCGCCGGCTCCTCAAGACCGGATCCGATTTCGTCTCGAGCTCTCGTCGCTCGACCCGGATTGGCAAGCCGCGGTCGCGCGGGCACGCAAGCTCGAGTCAGCGACGATCGATGGGGTCTCGGCTCGGATCGAGCTGCACAAGGTCGAGCTGCACTTCGCGACGTACATCGACCAGACCGAGCCGGATGGCGAAGCCTCGTTCGAGGCAGTCGTCGAGCAGCCGATTCCGTTTCCGCACAGCTTCGACGACCCGGACTTCGTCAAGGCACTCGCACGGGCCGCGAACGTAGCCGGCGACCTACGCATCCAAGCGGACGAGATCGAGGCAACCGAGCGTTACTGGATCTTTCCAATCCAGCAGATCGGCACCACCGGAGTCATCGTCGATCGGACCCATGGCCGCGCGTTCGACATCAGCGGTTCCCTTGATCGAATGACGTGGATCTGGGCGTACGAGCGCGGACTCCTCGACGAGCCAGCCGGCGATCTCATCATCGAACGCATCTTCGATCCAGATCGTGCGTTCGCCGCGCTTCATCAGCTCGCCCGCGTCTACCGCGAGGATCTCGAGAGTCTTCCGCTCGTGCTCCGAGGCTGCGCCACGTGGACCGCGGCTGCCAGACTGAAAGAGGCGGACGGTGCGCTCACCTGGAGAGTTGCACCACGAGCCGGATAGCGCGGCGGATGTGTCACATCTGCCTACTTCTCGACGTCGACCGACGTCAACCTGAAGCGCTGATGCTCGTCGCGCAGCGACGCCGGCGCGTCGGTCAGCGTCAGATTCCTCCAGCTCGGAGGCACACCTCCGAAGCACCCGATCCAGACGGTGTACTTGCCGGTGTCGCTCGCCGGATCCATGCGCACCGTCGTTCGATCGACGATCACGTCACCAGGCTTCCACGTCGAGGTCGGACATCGCCCACCAAGCGGCTCGTGGTCGGCGTTCTGCCGCAGTTTCGGTCCATCGATGTGCACCAGATGCTTCCATGACCGACCAAGAGGCTCGAGCACCTTGTAGATGACGACGAGCTCGAACGGCTCGCTCGTACGAACACGCGACGGTAGCTCCCAACCGACCAACTCGATGCTCTCCCAGGCCACACGCGTGGTCGGCCGATTCGAGATCGAGCGAGGCACGTCGCGGGAGATGCGACCCAGCTTTGCGTCGAGCGACTCGTCGCAGGACGGCGACTCCAGCACGAGACGGACGTCCGCGCTGCCAGCCACCACTCCGTCGCGCTGCGTCTTGCCTCCATCCACACCCAGCACCTGCAACCCGTAGGGGCCCGGAGATAGATCGCGGAGCTCGAACGCACCACGGAGGTTCGTGACGCTTGTTGGCACAGACGCCCAGGGGCTATCGCCGGCATTCCCGAACACACGTGCATCCGCGACGGGCTCTCCTGCCCTGTCCACGACCACACCCTTGATCGCGAGTGTTCGCGCATCCACGACGAGACGAACGTCGTCGACATGGTCATCCCCGTCGCGGAGAAGGATCGGCGGCGGCGGCGGGCCGACGAAGTCGTACGGCCGAGGACTCGCGTCACTGCCCGCAACCTCGACCTGGTACACACCGCCTCCGCTCATGCTCGTGCAGCGGAAGCGCCCCGCCGCATCCGTCGTGCACCGACTCAGGTCATCACCTTCAGCCCGAGCAAACTTCACGAATGCGCCTCGAACGGGCGCACCACTTGGGTCCACCACGCTGCCGGAGATCGAAGCGCCGAAGCGAAGCTCGAGATCGACCTCCGCGCGTGTGCCGGGCTCCACACGGATCCTCTTGTCGAGATAGGAGAAGGCGCCTGCGCCGGGGCTGTGCGCCCAGATCCGGTAGTCGTCGGCATCGAGTCCCTCGATGACGAAACGCCCGGCCTCGTCGGTCTCCATCGAACGCGTGTTCGCCCGGTTCGTTCCCGAAGCGCGAACCATGGTGTGCGGGATGCCCTTTCCGTGGCGGCGCACGGTTCCTGCGAGCGAACCAAGCGGCTCGACCTCGAGCTCGACCGATTGCTCGCCGCCGGTGACTTGGAGGCTCGTGGGGGTTCGCAGCCGGTACGGCGAGGTGCCCAGAGAGAGCGTGCCGAGACGTAGACCGTCTAGAACGAACGTTCCGTCTTCCTGGCTCACCGCCTCCTGGATCGCGAACGTGATCTGGCCCCGCGTCTGATAGGTCGGTAGCTCTGCACGGTCGAACACGGAGACTCCGGCGACGGGGCGACCGCCAGAGACAACGCGGCCACGTAGCACGCCACGCTGGACGACCGTCAACTGGACGTCCTTTGCGCCACCCGCACCGACGTCGATCGGGGTCGACGCAGACGCCTCGCCACGTGAGAACGCCTGGAGCCGCAGACGCCCCGCAGCCAGGCCAGCAAGCTCGAAGCGTCCGTTTGCGTCGCTGACGGCGCGACCGGTCGCGGGCTGTTCGCTACCGGGACGCGGCGCGGCCTCATCCCAGCTGACGCGAACATTCGCCATCGCAACGGGGTCCCCCTTCGCGTTCACGACGTGGCCCGAGATCGTCGCCTCTGGGGTCAACAGGAAATCATGCCGTACGCGCCCGACCAGCGGAGCGACCATCTCGACGGTTCCGTACCCGCTCGCCCGAACGACAAGCCGACGCTCGTCTGGGTTGTTGTCCTGCGCGTCGAGGCAGATCTCGAAGTCTCCGTTCGCGTCGCTCTCGGTTCCGATCACGCCTTGCGCCAGGAGGGAGGCCCCGACGATCGGGCCACCCGAGGCGTCGACGACCTTCCCGTAGATCCCGACGACGCAAGGTTCGAGGACCACGACGACGTCCTCGGACCTCAGGCGCGGATCACGCAGATCGACCTGCTCGACCGTGGCAACGCGTCCGGGCAGATATGCGCCGAGCTCGTAGTGCGTTGCTGGCTGGATGCCGAAGTCGAAACGTCCATCCGCAGCCGTGCGCGTCACTCGCGGAACGACCAGCCCGACGCGCGAGGCTTCGTCTTCGAGTCGCACCAGTGCTCCGTTTGCAGGTGCGCCGTCCACCAGCACCCTCCCCGCGAGCCGCCTTGGTTTCACACCTTCCTGCCGGAACCATCCGGGCGGGCGCTCGTTCGCGAGAAGCACGGCGAGCGCATCCGCCTTCCAGGGCGGCTGGTCGACGCGCGCACCCGAGGTCGCGGCTGCACGTCCCATCGCAACGACGTCTGCGGTGGGCCGATCCTCGCGCCCGAGGCCCCACCACAATGCGCCGCCACCGAGCAGCAGCAGGATCAGCGCGGCCACGAGCGCGAGCGCCTTGGTCGTCTTCGCCACTGGGATTCCCTTCCCCGCAAACGCGAGCACGGCCGGCGCCCACGCTTTCCGGCTGCCGTTGACCTCGTCGAGCCGAACGCGCAGCCGGGCGAGCGCTTCGTGAAGACGCCAGCGCACCGTTCCTTCGGGTACGCCCGTGGCCCGCGCGATCTCGGCGGCGGACCGCCCCTCGACGAAGCGCGCGAGGAGCGTCGAACGAAACGGCTCGTCCATCGCCAAGACGAGCTCGGCAAGCAGCTTGTGCAGCTGCACCTGTTCGAGCAGATCTGCCGGTGAGGCGGCCGCGACGGATTCGTCGATGCGACCCTCGCGCAGCTGCCGCCGACGCTCCCCACGGCGTCGCATTCGGAACGTGTCGCGCATGACCTTCGCAAGCCAGGGACGCAAAGGACGATCGGCGTCAGGCTTTCGCCGCCACGCTGCGATCCACGTCTCCTGCACGAGATCATCGGCTTCTCCGGTCCCTGCGAGCCGCTCTGCAAGGCGGCGCAGCCACCCTGCATCCGCAAGGAGCTGCTCGGCGGTTGGTGCGCGGTCCACGGGCATATCCTGCCGCTGCCCCGCGGACCGTTGGGCGAATGTCGCCGGTCCAGGCGGATTCCGCGATCTCGCAAGTCATTGCGGAGGCAATCGCGCCGGCCTCTTGTAGGCTGATCGAGCCATGATCCATTGGCTCACCGAGCGTCGTCGCAAGAGGCTCCTCGAGGCTCCGTTCCCCGAGGCGTGGCACGCGTTCATCGAGGACAACGTCAACGCGTATCGCCGCCTCGACGCGGACGAGCAGCGACACCTCCGCGATCTGACGCAGGTCTTCATCAGCGAGAAACGCTGGGAGGGGTGCGGAGGCCTCGTGCTCACCGACGAGATGCGCGTGACGATCGCGGCCACGGCGTGCCTGCTGATCATGGGACGCGACCACGACCTCATGAAGGACGTCGAGTCGATCCTCGTGTACCCGACGACGATGGTGCTACCGGCGCGGCCGCGTAGCTTCTTCGACCCCTCGAACCGCGTCGTCGAGGAGGAGCAGCCGGTGCTGGGCGTCGCGCACGGTCGGCGGGACCCGGTCGTGCTCGCGTGGGACTCGGTGCTCGCGGGCGCCGCCAATGCAAGCGATGGCAACAACGTCGTGATCCACGAGATGGCGCACAAGGTGGACTTCCTCGACGGAGTCGCCGACGGCACACCACCGCTCGAGACCACCGCAGATCGGCGAGAGTGGGCGCGTGTGTGGAGCGCGGCCTTCCTCGCTCACCGGTCCGGCGCACAGCACGTCCTCCGCGAGTACGCACAGACCAACGAGGCCGAGTTCTTCGCGGTCGCGACCGAGGTGTTCTTCGAGCAGCCGAAACAGCTGCGCCGCGAGTTACCCGAGATCTATGAGCTGCTCGCGCGGTTCTACAACCTCGATCTCGCCGCCCGCGAGCCATCGGCGGCTCGAAGGGGCGAGGCACGCCGCGGCTGACCTCGCTCGAGAGGGCCCTTCCCTCGTGTGCCACGGGCGTCGCGGGGCGCGCACGCACCGGCGGCCGCTGGTGATCCCCATCTGGTCTTGCTCGCACGCGTGCGCCACAATGCGCCGGCGATGAAGGAGTTGCTCGCGCGCTTCGTCGCGGCGTTCAAGCGTGGCATCGACGGCGAGCTGGCCGCGATGCGCACGTCGTCCGAGGCGTTCGAGATCCCGCTGTCTCGGGGCGAGGACCTGGGCACGCTGCGCTACCGCTTCGAGATCGCGGCAAGCGAGAAGCTCGCGCCGGGCACGGTGTGCTCGCTGCGCGCGCCGCGCGGCGAGCAGCGCATCACGGTGGAGCGGTGTGGAGATGGGCGGATCACGATCGCGGCGACGCAACCGCTCGACGCGACCTCGTCACCGATCGCGCTGATCGTCGCGCCGTGGTTCCTCTACGATCGACTGATCCAGGCGCTGGACGAGCTCGACGTCGAGCGCCACGAGGTCGAGCTCGCGCTGCGGGTCTTCGGCAAGCAGCCGCACGCGCGCACCGCGACGACGCTGCGCTGCGACCACGCCGGGCTCGACGCGAGCCAGCGCGCCGCGGTCCAGCTGTGCAGCGATAGCGACCTCGCCTTCCTCTGGGGCCCGCCGGGCACGGGCAAGACGGTCACACTCACCCACGTCGTCGAGGAGCTGCTCGCGCAGGGCCAGCGGATCCTGCTCGCCTCGACCACGAACGCGGCGATCGACCAGATCCTCGCCAAGCTGGCGACGCGCGAGTGGTTCGCGCCGGCGGTCGAGGCGGGTACGTTGATCCGGCTGGGCCGCAGCAGCGCGGAGACGTTCGGCGCCGAGCTGGGCGACATCGTCGATCGCATGCACGGCGCGCATCGCACGGTGGTCGAGCGGCTGCGCGCGCGCATCGGCGACGTGGTCCAGCAGGTGCGCTACGCGCAGGCGCTGGCGGCCGAGCTCGCGACCGCGGTGGTCGCGCAGCCGTCGCTGTTCGCCGAGCCACCTCCCCGCTTGCGCGCCGCCGCGCTGTCCCGCGTGTTCTCGCCGGGGCTCTCCGAGTCGATCGCAGGCGCGGCGCCGGCCGACCAGCTGCGCGCGATCGAGCAACGCATCGCCCGGCTCGAGCGAGTGCGCACGCTCGCCAAGGAGCGCCTCGCGGCGCATGCGGCCGCCGATCGCGACCTGGAGGCGCGCATCGTCGCGAACGCGCGCATCGTGATGTGCACGCTCACGAACGCGCACCTGTCGCCTGCGATGGCGGGCCAGCGCTTCGACGTACTGATCGCCGAGGAGGCCGGCATGGCGACGCTGCCGGCGCTGTTCTACGCGGCGTGCCTGTGCCGCCGCCGCGCGATCATCGTCGGTGATCCGCGCCAGCTCCCACCGATCGTGCAGTCCAACGACGACCGGGTCCGCCGCGCGATCGGCCGCAACGTGTTCGACGTGGCGATCCCCGATCCGTTGCGCTCCGAGGTGGTCGCGATGCTCGAGGTGCAGTACCGCATGCATCCCGCGATCGGAGAGCTCGTCGGCCGGCTGTTCTATGGTGGCCGGCTCGTCCATGGCGCAGATCGCGCCGCGACCGAGGCGATCGCCGCGCGTGCGCCGTTTCCGGGGGCGCCGATCGCGGTCGTGGACACCGAGGGGCGCACGAGCTGCCAGCGCTCGGCGAAGGGCAACTCGCGGATCAATCCGGCGTCCGCGGAGATCACGGCGGAGCTCGCGCTCGAAGCGGTCCGCGGCGGCGCGACGTCGATCGGCGTGATCTCGCCGTACGCGGCGCAGGTGGCCGAGATTCGCCGGCTGCTCGCGGCGCGCGCGATCGACGACGTGGTCGAGTGCAGCACGATCCACCGATTCCAGGGCCGCGAGTGTGACGTCGTGATCATCGACCTCGTCGATGCCGCGCCGCTGCGGCCGAGCGCGCTCGTCAGCGACGCGCCGAACTTGCTCAACGTCAGCATTTCGCGCGCGCGCGGCAAGCTGGTCCTCGTCGCCGACGTCGCGTACTTCACGGCCGCCGCGCCCGACGGGCTCGTCGCCACGCTGTTGCGCGAGGCCCGAGCCGCCGTCACGGGCACAGCAGCGCCTTGATCGCGCGGCGATCGTCCATGGCGCGGTAGCCCTCGGCCACCTGCGCCAGCGGCAGGTCCAGGTCGAAAACCTTGCCGGGGTCGATCTTGCGGTTCCAGATCAGGTTGATCAGCTCGGGCAGGAAGCGTCGCACCGGGGCCGGGCCGCCGAACAAATGGACTTCGGCGAAGAACAGATCGTCGCCCGGCAACGCCGTGTCATGGACGACGCCGACGTAGCCGATATGCCCGCCGGGGCGGGTGGAGCCGATCGCCTGCAGCATAGACTCCTCGGTGCCGACCGCCTCGACCGTCGAGTGGGCCCCCAGGCCGCCTGTGAGTTCCTTAATCTTCGCTACCCCCTCGTCGCCGCGCTCGGTGACGATGTCGGTCGCGCCGAACTCGCGGGCCAGCCGCTGGCGTTCCGGGTGGCGGCTCATGGCGATGATCCGCTCGGCGCCCAACTGCCGGGCCGCCAGCACGGCCAGCAGCCCCACCGCGCCGTCGCCGACCACCGCGACCGTCTTGCCCGGTCCCACCTCGGAGGCGACAGCGCCGAACCAGCCCGTGCCCAACACGTCGGAGGCGGCGAGCAGGCTGGGGATCAGGTCCGCGGGCGGGAGATCCGGGGTCGCCACCAACGTGCCGTCCGCGAGCGGGATGCGCGCAAACTGCGCCTGGGTGCCCTCGGCGCCGTTGGACTTGTTGTGGATGCACCTGATCTGGTAGCCCGCCTGGCTGATGGGGATGGTGTTTTCGGAGGCGAAGTAGGAGCCGACCACGAACTTTCCGGGCTTGATT
>JBQCJR010000369.1:0-4707 GCA_051952595.1 Kofleriaceae bacterium | reverse complement strand
GCGGCGCCGGCGAGCGGGAGTCCGGCGGCGGCGGCGACCAGGTGGCGGCGCTCCGACGCGACGGCGCGCACGACCGCGCCGGGGACGACCGCGCAGCCCACCGCGAGCACGGCGAGCAACGGCGCCGGGGCGTGATCGAACGCGATCGCGTGACCGAGCGCGATCACCGCCGCGAGCGCGAGCCAGCGCGCGAACGCGAGTCGGGTGGCGGCGGCGAACGCGATCCCGAGCAGCCCGGCGCCGACGACCACCGCCGCGGCGCCGCGCCCGGTGGCGGCGACGGTCGCGGTCAGGCTCGGCGTGGGCCCGGGCAGCGCACCGAGCGCGTCGGCCCACCACGCCAGGATCAGCGCGCCGATCCCGGCGGCGCCGCCGGCGAGCACGCCGCGCGGGGTGGTCGGCGCGAGCCACGCGAACACGGCGAGCGCGAGCGCGGCGCCCAGCCAGGGTGCGCTCCCGACCACCACCGCGATCGCGGCGATCGCGCCAGCCGCGCGGCGGGCGGAGGGCGCGCGTGCGTGCTCGGCGGCGCAGGCGATCGCCCAGATCGCGCCGGCCGCAGCCAGCATCGATGGACCGGCGAACCCGGCGGCGTCCCGGAACGGCGGCGCGAGTGCGAGCAGGATCACACCGATTCCACCGGCGATCGGGTCGCGGGGCAGCAGCGCTCGCGCGGCGCGCAGCACGCCCGCGAGCACCACGACCCCGAGCACGGCGTTCAGCAAGGCCAGCCGGAACGCGGGCTCGCCGACGGGCACGTGCGCGGCGATCCCGGCGAGGATCCCATACAGCGGTGCGCCGGCGGTGCGCTCGAGGCCGGTCGCCAGGATCGCCTCGCCGGACCCGGGGGCCCAGCCGGGCCCGCCCGCGGCGCCGAACACGAAGATCGCGAGCGCTGCAGCGAGAACCGCGCGCTCGAGCCACTCAGATCGCGTCACCGCCCGAGCCTGCCACAGGATGCCCGGCGGCGTGACCGCGCCGGTGCCCTCCGCGCCGAAGCGTGGCGTGGATCCCCTCCGCGCCGTGGGTGCCGGCGCGGACCGGCGCGAGGAATCGGAGCGAGCCGTCGCGCCGGGTCGCGGCTCGGTATTATGATGACCGCCGCCTATGGCCTCGATCCGGATCGTCGATGACTGGCTGCGCAGCCCCGCCTCCGGGCCCAGTCACTATCGATCGATCATGGTCATCGCCGAGAAGTGGGCCGAGCAGCGCGTGCTCATGCGCGCCTACGCCGAGAGCCGCGACCAGCTGCGCCCGACGATCGTGCTGCACGGGATCGAGCTCGCGATCGGCCCGGCCGGCCTCGACGCCAACGGCTCGTGGGGCGTGCACGTGCCCGAGCCGGACAACGGCCGCGCGCACGTGATCAGGGAGCAGCTCGAGGCGGCCGCGCGCCGGCTCGCCGGCTCGAAGGGCAACCCGCCGCGCCTCGCCGACGAGGAGCCGACGTTCGACCGCGAGCCGACCGCGAACTGGGGCCCCGGCGCGCCGCGGATCCTCCCGAGGCGCCCCGACCACGCACATCCGCAGATCGACTACGTCGCGCCGGTCGGCGCTGCGCGGATCCCGCAGTCCCAGGCCGCCGCGTTCGTGCCGCAGGTGCCGGTGGTCCACCACAGCCCGGCGCCGGCCGCACACGTCGCTCCGTCGAACCCCGAGCTACGCACCACCCCGCTGCGCTCGCGGTCGCTGACCCGCCAGCCGGTGCTCGCCGGGCCCGCCGGGCACGGCCACGCCGGGCATGGCCATGCCGGGCCTGGCCACGGCCGCACGGTGCTCGGCTACACCTCCGGATCCGGCGCGCAGTCCGCGGTGGTCCGACTCGGCCTCGCGCCGCAGGTCTCGGCCCGGCTCGGCTGGCTGGTCGATCGGGTGGTGCCGCAGGATTTCCACATCGATCCGCGCGAGCGACGCGTGCTCAACGCGCTCGGCGATGGCGAGCTCACCGCCCGCGCGATCGGCCACATGATCGACGTCGCCGACGCCGTGGCCTTCATGGAAGACCTGATCCGCAAGCTCGAGAGCTACAACCTCGATCTGATCGAGCCGGGCGAGCCCGCGGGCGGCGAGCCGACCTATCGCTTGCGCGGTTGACGGAGCCGGGCGCGGTTTACGCTCGCGACCTTCCCGTGGTAAAGCCCCCTGCCGCCATGCAGGTACGCATCGAAGACGTTTCGCCGGTCGAGAAGAAGATGTTCGTCGAGATCCCGTGGGAAACGGTGAGTCAGAAGCTCGGCGTCGCCTACAAGGAGCTCGGAAAGGACGTCGCGCTCAAGGGCTTCCGCAAGGGCAAGGTCCCGCGCCCGGTCCTCGAGCAGGTCTACGGCCAGCGGGTGAATGCCGAGGTCGCGTACGAGCTGGTCCGCGAGTCGTTCTTCCGCGCGAACCAGGAGCACAACCTCGCCGCGGTTGCCGAGCCGCGGGTCGAGGAGGCGATGCCGATCAAGAAGGGCCAGCCGTTCACGTTCGCCGCGATCATCGAGGTCCGCGGCGAGGTCGTGCCGCAGGACTACGTCGGCCTCGCGATCGAGAAGCGCCGGCTGGCGGTGGCGGACAGCGCGGTGGAAGAGGCGCTGGCGCAGCTGCGCCGCGAGCACACCGAGCTGCGCCCGATCGAGGGCCGCGACGTCACCGCGCCCGGCGACATCGTCGGGCTGTCGGTCACCGGCACGATCGGCGAGCACCAGATCAACCAGCCGCAGTTCGCGGTCGATCTGGACGACGAGGAGCGCGAGCCGCTGCCGGGCATGCGCGCGGCGCTGACCGGCGTGCCGATCGACACCAAGGACAAGACGATCGAGATCCAGGTCCCGGACGACTACAAGGACGAGACGATCCGCGGCCGCAAGGCGGAGCTGACCGTCACGATCCTCGAGGCGCGCGCCAAGGACGTGCCGGAGCTCGATGACGAGTTCGCCAAGGACACCGGCAAGGCGGACACCCTCGATGGCCTGCGCGCCGCGATCCGCAAGGATCTCGAGGACCGCGAGACCCAGTCGATCGATCGCGAGGCGCGCGAGGGCGTGCTGCGCGAGCTGATCAAGAAGAACCAGATCCCGGTCGCGCAGTCGCTGATCGAGCGCGCGGTCGAGATGCAGTACCAGCGGCTCCGCCAGATGCTCGGCATGAAGCCGGACCGCAACAACCCGACGGCCGGGCTGACCGAGGACCTGCGCGAGAAGATGCGGCCGGCCGGCGCCGACGAGGTGCGTGGCCAGCTGCTGCTCGAGGCGATCGCGGACAAGGAGAACATCGCGGTCACCGACGAGGAGCTCGGCAAGCACATCGATGCGACCGCGAAGTCGCGCAACATGGCGGCGGCCAAGCTGCGCGCCGAGTGGCAGCGCGACGGCAGGATCGACAACGTCACGTACTCGCTGCGCCAGGACAAGGTGCTCGCGTTCCTCGTCGACAAGGCGGTCGTGACCGAGGTCGACCAGCTCTCGCAGCCGGGCACCCCGCTGCCCGAAGCGCCGGAGCACGGCGAAGAGGGCCACGTGCACGGCCCCGACTGCGATCACGACCACTGATCGGGCTCCGACCGTGCGGTCGGCTCAGCGCGGGTCTAGAGTACCCGCATGGAGACCGACCCGACGGAGATGTCGCTCTCGGGTGAGAAGCATCCGACACTCGCGGAGCTCAGGGACCCACACCACCCGACGGTGAGCCAGCACCTCGCGGGCTGCACGATGTGCCGCTCCGTGGTGCAGTCGGGCAGCGTCGCGCTCGACGCCGCGCTCGACAGCGCGCCGATCCCGCTCGATCTCCCCAAGGGCCTGGTCTCCGAGAACGCGTTCCGGTGGCCGGCGGACCCGATCGCGCGCGGCGGCATGGCGCAGATCTTCGCCGGCGAGGATCGCCGGCTCGCCCGCACGGTCATCTTGAAGGCGCCGCGCGAGGGCGATGACCTGCCGGCCGGGATGGCGCAGATGTTCCAGCGCCGGGTCACCGCCGAGGCGCGGATCCTCGCCAAGCTCCAGCACCCGGCGATCGTGAAGATCTACGAGCTCGGCAAGGCCTCGGTGGGCTGGCCGTTCTGCGTGCTCGAGAAGGTGGAGGGCACGTCGCTGCGCGATCGGCTCGACGATCTGCTCGAGGCCGAGCGCGATGGCCAGCCGCGCACCCGCGAGCGGCTCGAGCTGCTGTCCAACCTGGTCGCGATCGCCGAGGCGCTCGCGTACGCCCACGAGCAGCGCGTGGTCCACCGCGACTGCACGCCGAACAACATCCTGCTCGGCAAGCGCGGCGAGGCGACGCTGATCGACTGGGGCATCGCGCGCGATCTCGATGCGCCGGGCGGCGGCGACGGGCCGCTGGGCGCCGAGGACATCTCGCCGTCGATGAGTGGCCGGATGGTCACGATCAGCGCAGGCACGCCGCCGTACCTGCCGCTCGAGCAGAGCCAGGGCCGCGCCGCGGATCCGAGCTTCGATGTCTACAGCTTCGGGATCACGCTGTACGAGGTGGTGTCCGGCCGGACGCCGTTCGACTGGAAGGTCTACGACGCGCCGGACGAGCGGTCGCGCCAGCTCGAGGCGTTCCTCGACTGGCTCAAGCGGGGCGAGCCGGTCGCGCCGGCGTTGCCGCGCTATCTCGAGCTGTCCGGGATCATCGCGCGCGCGATGGCGCACGAGCCGGCGTCGCGGTTCACCGCCGACGAGCTGGTGCGCGCGCTCAAGCAGTACCTGACGGGCGACCTGGTGTTGT
>JBQCJR010000368.1:0-11323 GCA_051952595.1 Kofleriaceae bacterium | reverse complement strand
TCATGTTCCGGAGGTGGAGGAAACTCGGGCGGATCGGGTTCTGGCTCGGGCAGCAACATCAACACGGGCGGTGGAGGCAAGCTGTGACGCGCCGTCCGACTCGCCGGCGCCAGGCCGGCCTGACCCTGATGGAGATCATGATCGCCAGCGCGATCATGGTCACGATGATGGCGCTCGCGTGGCGCACGATCTCGACCACCGCCGACTCGCGCCGCACGTTCGAGAGCTTCGAGCTGCGCAACCACGAGGTGCGGATGGCGCTCGGCCGGATCGTCGCGGACTTCGAGGCGGCATATCTCTCGAAGAACGAGGACCAGAACGCGACCCATCCGCGCACGATGTTCATCGCCAAGTCGGGCTCGAAGCTGCCCGAGATCCGGTTCTCGACGCTCGGCCACCGCGTGCTGTGGGCCGATGCCAACGAGTCCGAGCAGACGGTGATCTCGTACGTCTCGCGCAACGATCCCGAGCGCTCCGGCGCGATCGACTGGGTCCGCCGCGAGGCGCGCCGCCCTTCGAACGAGCCGCCCGAGGAGGTGCCGGCGGAGTACGACGTGCTGCTGAGCGACATCGTGTCGGCCAAGCTCGAGTTCTGGAACTGGCGCAACCTCGAGTGGCAGGACACCTGGGACACCACCCAGGCCGATGGCCAGAAGGGGCAGCTGCCGGGCCGAGTCCGGATCACCGTCACGATCAAGGACCCGGGCGGCAAGGACTACGCGGTCACCACCCAGGCCCGGATCCTGATGCAGGAACCGGTGATGGCGATCCCATGAAGATCTCGACCCTCACCTCCGGTCTGTGGGAGGCGCTCACCCGCGAGCGCGGCGCGAACGCGCGGCCGCGCAACCACCGGCGGGCCAAGCGCCGCCGCCAGCGCGGGGTCGCGCTGCTCACCGTGCTGATCGCGATCTCGGTCACCCTGGTGATGACCAACCAGTTCAGCACCACGACCAACGTCGATCTGATCGCCGCGGCGAACTATCGCGATCAGATGCGCGCGCACTTCCTCGCCCGCTCGGCGCTCAACCTGAGCGAGATCGTGATCCGGCTCCAGCAGCGCGTCGATCGGCTCAAGGCGGGGATCCAGATCACCGACTTCGCGAACCAGGTCATGCAGGCGTTCTGCGGCAGCCCCGAGGAGGTCCGCGACGCGCTCGGGTTCGACACCCAGCGCATGAAGGGCGTGGGCGCCGAGATCGGGGTGTGCGGCGTGGTCGGCCAGATCACGACCGAGGACGACAAGATCAACCTCAACTGCGCGAACGCCAGCGACGCCAGCGCCGCGACGCTCAAGAGCGCGCTCGACGCGCTGGTGTTCTTCAACGCCTACGATCCGGTGTTCGAGGAGCCGGACGCCGAGAACTGGCGGCGCGATCGCGCGCTGCAGGTCAGCGCGCTGCTCGACTACATCGACGCCGACAGCATGCGCGCCCGCGAGCGCGGCACCACCGAGGACTACGGCTACGAGAGCCTCAAGGACGACTACCGGCCGAAGAACAACTTCATCGACACGGTCGGCGAGATCAAGCTCGTGCGCGGCGTCGACGACCGGTTCTGGACCCTGTTCGGCCACGCGTTCACCGCGTACGGCGGCTGCAAGATCAACCTGGCGGCGCTGTCGAACACCCAGCTGATCGCCGCGGTGCTCTACCTGACCGCGAAGAACCCCAACGATCCGATCCTCCAGAACCCGCAGCAGCTGTTCGTGCTCGCCGGCCTGGTCTCTCGCGCGCGCCAGTTCGGCATGACGTTCTCGTCGGCCGATGACTTCGCCGACTTCGTGAAGGATCCGGGCGCCCAGGTCGGCGCGCTCGCCGGTCAGTCGACGATGGCGGGCAGCCAGGCGAACGCGGCGATGAGCTCCGGCGTGCCCGGCCTCAGCGGCGGCCAGAAGGTCGGGCTCGAGCTCGATCTCCAGAAGCTCAAGCAGATCGCCGATGCCGGCCCGCGCCGGACCTACCGGGTCGAGGCCTACGGCGAGATCGAGCGCAAGCAGGTCGGGCCGGACGGCATGCCGATCTTTCCGCCGATCCGGTCGACGATCACCGGCGTGTGGGACACCCGCGTGACCCCGCAGAACGTTCGCAAGCCCCCCGTGCCCAAGGGCACGTGGGTGTTCATGAAGGAAGACTGAGAGGCAACGATGTCGAGCCGCATGTTCACCATCGATCTCGGGGCGTGGAGCGTGAAGCTGGCGATCGCCAGCCCGGGCCTCCGCGGCGCCACGCTGCTCGAGGTCGTCGAGCGCCCGGTGCCGCCGGGCGACGAGCCCGCGGAGGTGCGCGCCAAGGAGGTGCTCGCCTCGATGATCCAGGAGCTGCGGATCACCGGCGAGCAGGGCTACATCGGCGTGTACGGCGATCAGGTGTTCACGCAGGTGCTCGAGTTCGGGTTCAAGAACCTGCGCCGCAGCGAGCTCGACAAGGCGGTCGGCGGCGAGCTCGAGGGCGTGGTGCCGGTCGATCTCGAGGACATGGTGTACACGTTCGAGCCGCTGCCCCCGCCGCTGCCGGTCGCGCCGGCCGCCGGCGAGGCGCGTGGTCGCGTGGCGCCGCCGCCCGAGGGCATGCGCGTGCTCACCTACGCGATGCAGCGCGATCGCGCCGAGGATCTGATCCAGCTCGGCAAGCAGTGTGGCTACGACGCGCGCGGCGTGCTCGCGTGTGGCGGCGCGGCGGTCCGGCTGGTCGAGCGCACGCCGTCGCTCGTGCGCGCGCGCGCCGAGGGCGCGGTCGCGGTGATCGACATCGGTCACGAGCGCACCGACATCGTCGTGGTCGCGAGCGGCAAGGCGGTGTTCAGCCGCAGCATCGCGCGCGCGGGCCGGCAGGTCACCGAGGCGATCGCGCGCCACTGGGGCCTGCCGTGGGAGAAGGCCGAGCAGGCCAAGCACAGCGACGGGTTCGTCGCCTCGTACGCCGAGCCGGCGACCTCGCCGGACTGGGCGAAGATCCACCAGCAGACGATCGGCGAGCTCCAGCCGTTCGCGCGCGATCTGCGCCAGACCCTCGCGGCGTGCCGCGCGCGCACCGGGTTCACCGCGATCGCCGCGCTGCTGGTCGGTGGTGGCTCGCGGCTGCGCGGCATGGCCTCGTTCCTCACCGAGCAGCTCGGGATCCCGGCGTGGCGGCCGACCGCCGAGGACGCCGCCGCGCTCGCCGGGCCGCGGCTCGCCGGCGATGCCGGGCGGCTGCCGATCGACAGCGCCGCGATGGCGATCGGCATGGCGTACGACGCCGCCGGCGGCCGGCCGCAGTTCGATCTCCGGTCCGGCGCGCTCTCGGTGAAGATGGACCTGTCGTTCCTGCGCGCCAAGGCGGTGCCGCTCGGCGCCGCGGTGCTCGCGATCGCCGCGTCCGCCGCCGGCAGCGCGTACGCCGACCTCTACCGGCTGCGCAAGGCCGAGAAGGTGCTGGCGACCCGGCTCGCCCAGGACAGCGCGGAGCACTTCGGCCAGCCCAAGACCGCCGATGCGGTGCTGTTGTCGCCGAG
Source organism: Kofleriaceae bacterium (assembly GCA_051952595.1). Classification (GTDB taxonomy): domain Bacteria; phylum Myxococcota_A; class Polyangia; order Haliangiales; family Haliangiaceae; genus JABFXX01. The sequence continues at coordinate 7,828 of JBQCJR010000368.1, read as the reverse complement.
CGCGACCTCGGGCGCGGTGGTCTCGCCGATGCCCGCGATGTCGGCCTACGACGTGCTGCTCGAGATCTCGGCCAAGGTCCCGGCCAAGGAGAAGATCACGCTCGACATCGAGCGCCTCGACATCACCGATCAGAAGGTCGATCTCGAGGGCACGGTGAAGTCCGCCGAGGAGCTCGACCTGCTCAACACCGAGCTGAAGGCGATCAAGTGCTTCAAGGACGTCACGCGCGGGCAGACGACGACCGGCGAGAACGGGATCAAGAAGTTCAAGTTCACCATCACGTCCGAGTGCATGAGGTAGCCGATGTCAGCCGTATCCGACCGCGCCAAAGACTTCTGGGATCGGATCTCGCCGCGCGAGCGCATGCTCGTCGTGCTGATCGGGATCGCCACGCCGATCGTCCTCGCGATCTGGCTCGGGATGGCGATCAAGGACGGCCTGGTGGCGATGGAGGCCCGCAACACCAAGATGCGCAAGGCGATCGCCGTGGTCGCGGATCTGCGCGCGCGTGGCCCCGCGCAGCCGGTCGACGACGTCGTCTCGACCATGCCGACCGAGCCGATCTCGCTCGACACCTACCTCGACAACGCCGCGAAGAAGGCGGGCTTCACGATCAAGTCGACCTCGCCGCACAACCCGGTGAGCCGCAACGGGTTCACCACCAGCTCTGTGTCGCTCAACGTCGATGACATCGAGCTCGAGAAGCTGAAGATCTTCCTCCAGGAGATCGAGACCGCGTCGCGGGTCGTGGTGGTCACCCACCTCGACATGCGCCGCGACTTCAAGAACAACAAGCTGGTCGACGCCAAGCTCGAGATCTCGACGTACTCGAAGGACGCGCCGAAGGCCGACCCCGCCGACGGCAAGGGCGCTAACGCGCCGAAGAAGGGTGGCTGAGATGGCGCCGCGTCTGCCCCACATCGGGCCGCGTGCCCGCACGCTGCTCCGCATCGTCGGCTACGTCGCGCTCGCGCTGGTCGCGTTCCTGTTCGCGCTCCAGCTGACGTTCCCGTACGAGCGCGTGAAGGAGCGGCTCGTCGAGCAGCTGTCGTCGAAGTACGACGTCACGATCGGCGGCGTCGATCGCGGGATCATGCCCGGCCGGCTGTACTTCAACAACGTGGCGCTGCGGACCCGGCAAACCAAGCCGGAGGAGCCGGTGCACACGCTGTTCATCGAGAAGCTGCAGGTCGATCTCGGCCTGCTCGCGCTGATCGGCCAGACCGCGTCGGTCGATCTCGACGCGAAGATCGGCAGCGGTCACCTGTCTGGCAACATCTCGCTGTCGAAGGGCGGGACCGAGATCCACCTCGACGGCACGAACCTGCCGTCGCAGAGCCTGCCGATGGTCGAGCTGCTGGGCCTGCCGATGTCGGGCATGATCCAGCTCTCGTTCGATCTCGATCTGCCCAACGAGAAGCTCAAGACCGGCCGCGTCGGGCCCGACTGGAGCAAGGCCAAGGGTGGGGTGGAGCTCGGCTGCCCGACCGGCTGCGCGTTCGGCGACGGCAAGGCCAAGTTCAAGCCCAAGCTCAAGAACGCGCGCAACCAGGCGTTCGCCGGCGATGGCATCGAGTTCGGCAAGATCACCCTGAAGCAGATGATCGCGAAGATCGCGATCGGCGACGGCCAGCTCACGATGAAGCAGTTCGAGACCAAGTCGGATGACGGCGAGCTGCACGTCGAGCTCTCGGTCGCGCTGACCGAGCAGTTCGGCGATGCGCAGGTCGGCGGCTGTCTGCGCTACAACGTCTCGCCGTCGCTGACCGAGCGCGAGCCGAAGACCGCGGCGGCGATCACCACGCTCGGCGCGCCGCTCGGCCCGGACAACCTCTATCACGTGCGGCTCGACGGCAAGCTGAAGGAGATGCGGAAGTCCGGCCACCTGTGTGGCCCCGATATCAGCGGCCAGAACATCGACGTGCCGAGCGGCCGGCCCTCGCGCCCGAACCTCACCGTGCAGCCGCCCGACGAGCCGATCCATCGCCCGGGCGCCGGCTCGGGGACCACGCCGACGTTCAACCCGCCGCCGCCCCCGGCCGCCGAGGCCGCCGCGCCGGCCGACGCCGCGGCACCCGCGCCGACGCCCGGCCCCGAGGGCGAGGCCGCACCACCCGGCGCCGCACCTGCCTCCGCCGATGGTCACAGCAACCCGTCGCCCGAGGGCGCGCCGCCTCCGCCGCCGCCCGGGATCCAGGACAGCGGCCGCTGATCGGGCGGACCTACGTTACGGCCCGAGGCCGACCCACTCGGCGCCGTCCTCGCCGACTTCCTTCTTCCAGATCGGCACGCGCTGCTTGAGCCGGTCGATCATCGCGCGGCACCCCGCGAACGCCTCGGCGCGGTGGGGCGCCGCCGCGGCGATCACCACCGCGATGTCGCCGATCGCGAGCCGCCCGGTGCGGTGCTCGACGGCGAGCCGCACGCCGGGGATCTCCGCCTCGATCTCCTCGCACAGCCGGGTCATCTCGCGCACCGCCATCGCGCCGTACGCCTCGTACTCGAGGTGATCGATCGCGACACCGCGGCTGTGCCGGCGCACCATGCCGGTGAACGTCGCGATGCCGCCGAGCTCCGGCCCGCGGACCGCGGCGATGCAGCGATCGAGCGACAGCGGGTCGCCGCGCAGCTCGACGTGGCGCGGCGGCTCGGCATCGCCACCACCCGCGACCGGCGGGATCAGCGCGAGCTCGTCGCCCTCGGCCAGCGCGCGATCGTCGTCGCTGAAGTCCTGGTTGACCGCGACCCGGAACCGGCCGCGCAGCGCGCCGATCGCGGCGTGTTTGCCGGCGAGCGCCTCGATCGCGTCGCGCACCCGCGCGCCGTCCGGCAGCTCGAGCGGCTCCCCGTCCCGCGCGAGGCGTTCCCGGAACACCGCGAAGTAGAGGACGTGGATCTTCATCGTCAGGTGGTAGCGTGGCGTGGTCGATGGCGTCCAGCGAAGCCGAGCATCTCCGGAGCCTCTACCGCGCGATCTACGTCGTGGCGCGGCGCATCCCGCGCGGTCGGATCGCGACCTACGGCCAGGTCGCCGAGCTCGCCGGGTTTCCCGGCGGCGCGCGCGTGGCCGGCGCGGCGATGAAGGTCTCGCGCCCCGCCGATCGCGTGCCGTGGCAACGCGTGCTCGGCAAGGCCGGCAAGAACCGCGCGCGGATCGCGATCCACGATCCGGTCGGCGCCGCGCTGCAACGCCAGCTGCTCGAGCGCGAGGGCGTTGCGGTGGGCGACAGCGGCCTCGTCGCGCTCGAGCGCTATGGTTGGCTGCCGGTCGAGACCCGCACGACCCGCACGACCCGCAGCACCAAGAAGCCCGCTACAGCCGGATCAGCCCGCGCCGCATCGCCTCGACGACCGCCTCGGTCCGGGTCGACGCGCCGAGCTTCATCATCACGCCGTTGACGTGGAACTTCGCCGTGTGATCGCTGATCCCGAGGCGGTCCGCGATCAACTTGTTCGATAGGCCCTCGGTGAGCAGCTGCACCACCTGGCGCTCGCGCTCGGTGAGCTCGCCGCGTCCCTTGTTGTTGGACTCGGCGCGAACCGGCGCGCTCGGGACCAGGGTCTCGGCGAGCGCGGTGTCGATCACGGTGAGTCCGCTGCGCACCGCGGCGAGCGCGGCCTGGATCCCGGGCCCGACCTGATCGCGGAGCACGACGCCGCGGGCGCCGGCCGCGAGGGCAGGGGCGACGTGCGCGGTGTCGCCGACGACGGCGACCGCCGGCATCGGCAGGGTGCGGAGCTCGGCGAGCCGCGCGAGCGTCTTGCTCGCGTCGACGCCGGCATCCCACAACGCGACCTCGGCGGACTCTCGATCGACGACGTCGATCGAGCCGAGCTCTCCGAGCAGGCTCGACAGCCCGGCTCGGAGCAGTGGGTCATCGGTGAGGAGCGCTACCTTGATCGGCTCTCCGACCGACAGGATGGGAACGTTGGGATTGCGGGTCATGGTGGGTGTCTCGGCCTCGTGGAGAGGTCAAAGCGGGTCAAAGCTGACGTTAACGGTAGGTTGCAACCTGACCATGAAGAACGGCCGGGTCAACCCTGGTCGTGTGGCTAGGTCGATGTCGGTTTTCCGACGAACAGCTGCCCACTCGGCGGCGCTAACTAGCCGCTTTTCCGTCGAGGACCCGGCCGATCGTCGGATGTTCGAGGGCCGTCGCGCCGCCCATCCTGGGATCGAGAAGGAGAGTTCCAAATGGCGCAACCAGCCCTCGATGTCTTTCGTTCGCTCGATCAAGCCCTCGCCGCGGCGGTTGCTGCCGCGGCCCCCTCGGTCGTCCACGTGGCGCGCGGCCGCTCCGGTGGTGGCACAGGCCTCGTGTGGCCCGGCCCGACCGATGACCTGGTGATCAGCGCGTCGTTCCACACCCCGGATTCCACGCAGGTCGGGATCCCGACCCCCGATGGCGGCCTCGAGCCGCGCGAGGCCCAGGTGATCGGCCGCGATCCCGGCACCGATGTCGCGCTGCTGCGGGTCGCCGGTGGTGGCCTCGCGCCCGCCAAGCTGCGCGAGCTCGACGGTCTCGCCGTCGGCAACCTCGCGCTCGCGATCGGGCGCCCGGGCCGCACCGCCCGCGCATCGCTGCGCGCGATCGGCGTGCTCGGCCCCGAGATCCGCACGCCGTGGGGCGGCCGGCTCGATCGCTACGTGGAATCGGATCGCCAGCTGCCGCGCGGGTTCGCCGGCGGGCCGCTGATCGACGCCGACGGCGCGGTGATCGGCATGAACACCCGCACCCTGATGCGCGGCGCGGATCTCGCGGTACCGGTCGCGACGCTCCGCCGCGTGGTCGGCGAGCTGCTCGCCCACGGCGGGGTGCGGCGCGGCTACCTCGGCGTTGGCGCGTACCCGGGCCAGCTGCCCACGCAGCTCGCCCAGCAGCTCGGCCGGGATCGCGGCGCGCTGGTCGCCAGCCTCGACGACGGCGGCCCGGCGGCCCAGGCCGGCGTGCTGGTCGGCGATCTGCTGATCGAGCTCGACGGCGCGGCGATCACCGATCCGGAGAGCCTGCGCCGCGCGCTCGGCGATCGACCGGGACAGCAGGTCCAGCTCGTCCTGGTGCGCGGCGGCGCGCGCCTCGAGCTCGCGGTGGCGCTCGGGAGCCGATCGTGACCATCGCCGCGCCGCGCGACGACACCGAGGCGCTCGCGGATCGCGAGCTGCTCGACGCCTACTCGCAGGCGGTCGTCGACGTGGTCGATCACGCCGGCCCGGCGGTGGTCAGCCTCTCGATCGGCGACCGGCGTGGCCCGACCGGCGCGGGCTCGGGGTTCGTCGTGACCCCCGATGGCTACGTGATGACCAACAGCCACGTGGTGTCGAGCGCGCGCCGGATCCGGGTCCGCACGCCGTCCGGCGAGGTCGCCGAAGGGCAGGTGATGGGCGACGATCCGGCGACCGATCTCGCGCTCGTCCGCGTCGATCCCTCGGCGCTCGCGGTCGGCCTCGAGGCCGTGCCGTTCCTGCCGATCGAGGGCGCGCTGGCGCCGCGGGTCGGCCAGCTCGCGGTCGCGATCGGTAACCCGCTCGGCTTCGAGTCCACCGTCTCGACCGGTGTGGTCTCGGCGCTCGGCCGCAGCCTGCGCGGTCGCGGCAACCGCCTGATCGACGGGGTGATCCAGCACACCGCGCCGCTCAACCCCGGCAACTCCGGCGGCCCGCTGCTCGACGGCAAGGGCCGGGTGCTCGGCGTCAACACCGCGATCATCGCGCAGTCGCAGGGCATCGGGTTCGCGATCGCCGTCGAGACCACCGCGTGGGTCATGTCGCAGCTGCTACAGCACGGCCGGGTCCGCCGGGCGTGGCTCGGCGTCGGCGCGATCCGCCGGCCGCTCGATCGGCGGCTCGCGTACCGCCACGGCCTCGGCGGCGCCGCCGTCGAGGTCCAGAGCGTCGAGAAGGACAGCCCCGCGGCGCGCGCCGGGCTGCGCGACGGCGACCTGATCGTGAAGCTCGGCGACGACCCGCTCGATGGGGTCGACGCGCTGCACCGGGTGCTGCGCAGCTGGCCGGCCGGTCAGCCCGTCGCGCTCTCGGTGATCCGCCGCGGCGCCGCGCTCGCCCTCTCGATCACGCCGAGCTGGGCGCCCTAGCGGCCCCAGCGGCTACTTGGTCGGCAGGTCCGGCTTGACCTGGATGAACAGCTCGTCGAGCTGCTTCTTCGAGACCGGCGTCGGACATTCGGTCATCAGGTCCGAGCCCTTCTGGGTCTTTGGGAACGCGATCACGTCGCGCATGAACTCGGCGCCGGTCATCAGCATCGAGAGCCGGTCGAGTCCGAACGCGACCCCGCCGTGCGGCGGCGGGCCGTACTTGAACGCGTCGAGCAGGAACCCGAACTTGGCGCGCTGGTCCTCCTCGGAGATCCGCAGCGCCTTGAACACGCGGGCCTGGAGATCGCTGCGGTGGATACGGATCGAGCCGCCGCCGACCTCGACGCCGTTGAGCACCAGGTCGTAGGCGCGCGCGAGCACCTTCTCCGGCGCGCTCTCGAGCAGCGCCTCGTCCTCGACGCGCGGCGAGGTGAACGGGTGGTGCGCCGCCGCGATCTCCTTGGTCGCCTCGTCGACCTCGAACAGCGGCGGATCGGTCAGCCACATGAACTGCCACTCGTGCTTGCGGATGAGGCCCAGCTTCTCGCCGATGTGCAGCCGGATCGCGCCCAGCGCCGTGTTCGCGGTCTTGAACTTGTCGCCGATGAAGATCAGCGCGTCGCCGACCTGCCCGCCGGTGATCCGGTGCACCTCCTCGCGGGTCGCGTCCGACACGTTCTTGAGGCCCTGCCACGCGCCGCCCTCCTGGACGCGGACGTGCGTGACGCCCTTCACCCCGTACCCCTTCGAGAAGTCGTTGAGCCCGTCGAGGATCGCGCGGGTCAGCTTGTCGTTCTTGGGCACGTGCAGGACCTTGACGATGCCGCCGTTGGCGACGGTGTCCTCGAAGATCCGGAACCCGCTGGTCCGCCACGCGTCGGTCACCGTGTAGAGCCGCAGATCGAGCCGGAGGTCCGGCTTGTCCACGCCGTACTTCTCCATCGCCTCGGCGTAGCTCATGCGGCGCAGCGGCAGCTCGAGCTCGACGCCGAGCACGTCGCGCCACAGCGTCGCGATCATCCCCTCCATCATCGACTGGAGGATCTGCTCGTTGACGAACGACATCTCGATGTCGATCTGGGTGAACTCCGGCTGGCGCTCGTTGCGCAGATCCTCGTCGCGGAAGCAGCGCACGATCTGGAAGTACCGCTCGTAGCCCGCGACCATCAGCAGCTGCTTGAAGATCTGCGGCGACTCGGCGAGCGCGTAGAACGAGCCGGGGTTGAGCCGCGACGGGACGAGGAAGTTGCGCGCGCCGCCCGGCGTGTACTTCACCATGAACGGCGTCTCCATCTCGAGGAAGCCGTTGCGGCCGAGGTAGTCGCGCGTGGTCCGCGTGATGTGCGACCGCATCATCAGGTTCTTCTGGAGCCGCGGCCGGCGCAGGTCGAGGTAGCGGTACTTGAGGCGCAGCGAGTCGTGGGTGTCGATGTCGTCCTCGATCGGGAACGGCGGCGTCTCCGACTTCGAGAACACCTCGATCGCGCGGACCACGACCTCGATCTCGCCCGTCGGCATCTTCTCGTTGATCTTGCTGCCGCGAGACCGGACCTCGCCGGTGATCCCGATGCACCACTCCGAGCGCAGCGAGCCGGCGATCTCGTGGGCCGGCTGGTCGTACTCCGGGTCGAACACGAGCTGCGTCACTCCCTCGCGATCGCGAAGATCGATGAACACGCAGCCACCGTGGTCGCGGAACTTCTGGACCCATCCGGTCAAGACGACGCGCTGGCC
>JBQCJR010000367.1:0-7453 GCA_051952595.1 Kofleriaceae bacterium | reverse complement strand
CAGGAACTTGAAGATGCAGCGGCCGACCTTGATGAAGTCGCCGTCGCGCAGCACGTACTCGTCGATCATCTCGTCGTTGACGTAGGTCCCGTTGGTCGAGCCCATGTCGCGCAGCATGATCGCGTTGCCGGTGTTGATGATCTTGCAGTGGTTGCGCGAGACCGCTTCCTGGTCGATCTGGATGTCCGCCTTCGACGACCGCCCGATGATGATCTGCGGCCGGTTGAGGTTGAACTTCTTGCCCAGCTCGAGGCCATAGATGACGACCAGGCACGCCTCTTTCGCGACGGGGCGGTCGCTGATCTTCGAGATCGCCGTGACCACCGTCTTGTTGCGGCCGGTATCGCTCACCGAGCTTCGATCCTAGCAGAAGTCATGGACTTGCGTGCTCGCTGTCCATGCAATCCAGACGGTCGTCACTCGCGCGCCGACACATCAGCGCCTCGACGATCCGGTACCCACCGCGGGAGAACCGGTACGTCTCGAGCGACAGCCGCCCGCCGTGTAGGTTCCAGTAGCCACGCACGTCCGTCATGTTGTCGTCGCCCCGGGTCGCGAGTGGCTCGAGCGCGGCGGCCGCGAACGTGCCGGCGTAGCGCGCGCACTCCGATCTCCCCGCGCGTGGCCCGACGAACACGTTCCAGTAGCAGTTGCCGTCCTCGTGGCACATCGCACGATCGACGACGATGATCTCGACGCTCCCGTCGCCATCGAGATCGCGATCGGCGCGATCGAGCCGCGGAGTGGAGCTCATCACGCCATCGCGCGTCGGCTCGCCACACGATCCGACCTGGACCGAGGGCACCGGCATCACGCGAGGACCACTCGCCGTTCGACGGGCGCCCCCGCAGCCGGCGCCGGCCGAGACGAGGAGCGCGGTGGACAAGATCAAAGGTCGGAGCGTCACCGGGTCCTTCCGTTACAGCACGAACCGGGGATCGGCGCCCGGAACTTTGTCCAGCTCGCTGCGCAGCGCCTCGTACCCGGGCCGGCCGAGCGCCGCGAACGCGAGTCGCTTGGCCTCCTCGACCCCGGGCTGATCGAACGGATCGACGCCGTAGAGCGGGCCCGCAAACGCGGTGGCGGCCTCGAACAGCATCAGGAGCTCTCCGACAGCCTCGGCCGACACGCGCGTCAGGGTGAGCTTGCCCACCGGCCGGTGCCGCCGGATCAGCGAGGACGCGGTGCCGAGCAACTCGGCGTCGAGCAGCTCGCCGAGCCCCCGCCCCGCCAGGTACGCGTACTCGCCCTGGCTCGCGGCGAGCGCGCTGCGTGGGATCGCCACCTCGCGGCCCCGGTCCGCCGCGCCGAGCAGCAGGTACGACTTGTCGTCGGGGCCCTCGGCGTAGAGCTGGAGCTGGCTGTGCTGATCCGTCGCACCCCGCGCCGCGATCGGCGTCGGCCCGACGTTCACCGTGGTGCCATCCGTCGCCTTCTCCTTGCCGAGGCTCTCGGCCCACAGCTGGCGGAACCAGTCCGCGGTGTCGTACAACCCGTCGACGTACGACATCGCGACCACCATCGGCCGGCCGCGCACCACGTGGTGATCGTGGAGCAGCGCCGCGAGCAACAGCGCCGGGTTGGTCGCGAGATCGGGGACCAGAGCGCGATCGCGCATCCGGCGCGCGCCATCGAGCAGGCCCATCACGTCGAGCCCGGCGAGCGCAGCGGGGAGGAGGCCCACCGGCGAGAGCACGCTGAACCGCCCACCCACCGAAGGCGGGACGTCGAACGCGGCGAGGCCCAGCGCGTTCGCCGTGGCGCGCAGCGCGCCGCGCGCCGGATCGGTCGTGCACACCAGGTGGCGGCGCGCCCGCTCGGCGCCAAGCGCGGCCTCGAGCCGCTCGGCGATCACCAGCAGCTGCGCCGCGGTCTCGGCGGTGCCGCCCGACTTGGTGACCACGTTCCACAGCGTGCGCTCGAGCGGCAGCCGATCGAGCAGCGCGCCGAACGTCACCGGATCGATGTTGTCCGGGAAGAACAGCCGGCGCGGCATGCCCGGGCTGCGCGGCGCGAGCTGATCGAACGGCGGTGCGAGCGCGGAGTACAGCGCGCGCGGCCCGAGGCTCGAGCCACCGATGCCGAGCACGACGACGGTGTCGATCTGTGGATCGAGACCACGCGCGTAGTCGAGGCACGCCCGCGCGGCCGCCCGGGCATCAGGTAGATCCAGAAAGCCGATCTCCCCGCGCGCGCGGCGCTCCAAGATGTGGGCGTGGGCGCGGCGGGCCGGTTCGGCGAGCGCTGCGATCGCCGGGGCGTCCGGTCCGGCCGCCCCGATCCCCGACGCGGTCAGCGCCGTCGCGTCGAACACCAGCTGGTTCTGCGAGGTCGACATCGCTGGCGAACCTACATCGCGCGAGGCTCGAGCGAAACTTCCGAGCGAAGCACCCGGCGCGGGCCTCACGCTCGCCCGTGCGCCGCGGTCACGCGAGCGAGCGCCGGGGCGCGTTCGAACGAAAGAATGTTGTGTCCGCGCGGAGATGAGGCTACATCGACTGCGATGTTCGCGAGACCGCGGAGGCCTGGGCCCAGGCTGGGCCGAACCGGATCATCGATGTTCGCGAGGCGCCGGCGGAGCAAGGCCCCGCTGTTTCTCGGCGCCGTGGCGATCGCCGGCACCGCCGCGCTGCTCGGCGGAGCTGGCGACGACGATCGGTCCACCGGCGCGAAGGCCGCGCCCCCCGCGGCGATCCAGGGCGCCCCGCTCGATCCGTCCGGTGGCTCCGCAGCCGCCCGGATGGCCTCGCCGGCCGCCGCCGCGGCGCTCGGCTCGATCGACCTCGACAAGATCTCGCGCGACGGCGACGTCTACACCGCCCCCACGGCCGACGGCCGCCGCGCCGTGCTGACGCTCGATCCGAAGCTGCAGACGCTCGCCGAGAAGCTGCTCAACCAGTCCCGCGCGCCGCGCGGCGCGATCGTCGCGATGGCACCGGACGGCCGGATCCTCGCGCTCGCCGGCCGCCGCGCCGCCGAGGACACCGGCTCGCTCGACGGCACGTTCGACTGGCGGCTCGCCACCGAGGTGTGGGCGCCCGCGGCGTCGGTGTTCAAGCTGGTCACCGCGACCGCGCTGGTCCGCGCCGGCGTCGAGCCCGACGGCAAGGTCTGCTACCACGGCGGCGTCCGCTCGGTGCTCGAGCACAACCTGCAAGACGACAAGCGCGACTCGCGCTGCGAGACGCTCGAGTACGGGGTCGCCCACTCGCAGAACGCGATCATGGGCAAGCTCGCGTTCCAGAAGCTCCAGCCCAAGGCGCTGGACGCCGAGGCGCGCCGGCTCGGCTGGACCAACCGGCTGACCGGCGAGCTGGTCGGGATGGCGGGCGAGCTCGCGCTGCCCGAGACCCACGATCTGCAGTTCGCGCGCGCGGCCGCCGGGTTCACCGGCGCCAAGCTGTCCGCGGTGGGCGGCGCGCTGGTCGCCGCCACGTTCGCCGACGACGGCAAGCAGCCGGCGCCGCGCCTGATCGCCTCGATCGATGGCAAGCCGGTCCCCGCCCCGGCTGCGCGCCGCGCGATCACCGAGGACACCGCGCGCGCGGTCGCCCGCATGATGGTCTCGACGTGCGAGGGCGGCAGCGCCGCCAAGACGTTCCGCGGCGGCAAGATCAAGGTCGCCGGCAAGACCGGCACGCTGACCCAGACCGAGCCGTTCTACATGGAGCACTCCTGGTTCGTCGGGTTCGCGCCCGCGGACCGGCCGGAGATCGTGGTGTCGGTGGTGCTCGGCAACCCCGAGAGCTGGCACCTGCGCGGCCACGAGGCCGCGAAGCGCATGATCGACCGCGCGCTGCGCGGCGAGCAGAGCGACGAGGGCGAGCGCGGCCGCCGCCGCCGCCCGAAGTCCTGACTGCCACTCGGCGTGAATTGGATCGCAACCGCGCAGCGGTTGCCGGACGCGCAGCGGACGGGGCCGGGCGAAGCCCGGCGGGACAATCCGAGCCGCAAGCGAGGAATTGGATCGCCGACCGCGCAGGGGGATCCGCCGGGACCCACGGAATCGGTGATAGGATTCCTCCGTATTATCGAGCGCCGTCTCGTCTGCTCCGGGGAGGAATGTTCATGTCCAGGCTGTTCACCATCGCCGGCTTCATCGCCGCCGCCGCCGCTCCGGCGCTCGCCCAGAGCCAGGCAGAGATCGCCGCCCAGCTCAACGAAGAGGGCAAGGAGCTGATGTACGGCAACAAGTACGCCGAGGCGAGCGCCAAGTTCCGCGAGGCGGTCGCTCGGGTACCCGAGCCGAAGTACTTCTTCAACCTCTGCACGTCGCTGTTCCAGGAAGGGCGGTTCGGCGAGGCGCTCACTGCGTGCAACGCCGTGGGCAACAACAGCCCGAGCGCCGAGCAGCGCGCCAAGGCCGAGAAGCTGACCGCCCGGATCCGCGAGGAAGCCAAGAACCAGGGCGTCGATCTCCAGCCGATCGGCGGCGGCGCGGCCGGTGGCGACGAGCCGAACTGTGCCGCGAACCCGCAGGACGCGCGCTGCACCACCACCACCCACACGCCCCCGCCCGACGTCTGCCAGACCAACCCGTCGGACCCGGCGTGCCGGATGCCGCCGCCGGCCCAGTACCAGGTCGGCCGGCCGCCCAGCGGCACCGGCGTGTTCGCCTCGAGCAAGCCCGACAACAAGTACACCTGGACGCTCGGCGCCGAGCTGTTCGGCGGCGGAGGCCAGGTCGGTCGCAAGGACTACTACGGCACCGCGGCGACCGGTCTCCGGATCAAGGGCGACTACCTGCTCAACGCCGCCGCCCGGTTCGGCGCGCAGGCCTACCTCCAGATCTCGCACTTCGGTGAGGGCAAGATGGACAGCGCGTACGTCGATACGCTGGACATCTTCGACGTCGGCCTCGCGGCGTACAAGCATCTCTGCCTGAGCGGCGCGCAGCGGCTGTGCCTGACCCCGCTCGCGGGCGTTCAGGTCGCGATGATGAGCCCCGCAGGCGAAATGGATGGCGCCGGCTCGCAGGTGTTCAACTACGCCGCGTTCGGCGCCCGCGCCGAGCTCGGCGCGCAGTACGCGTTCGGCAGCCGCTACGAGTACGTGCTGGGCGTCGCCGTCGGCGTCAACGCCTACACCAAGGTGCTGTCTGGTCCGTCGGACGACGGGTTCAACGACCGGGTGTCGATCGCCGACGCCGGCCTCGACAAGGGCGGCGCCGCGGCCTATGTCGGACTCGGTTTCACCTACCGATTCAACACGCCGCTGGGCAGCTCGCCGTTCATCACGCTCGAGTAGCAACGGCTGAAAAAATCGTCGCTGCGATCACCGATCGCGGGCGTTTTGTCGTCGCACGACGCGTCAGGTCAAATCGATTCGGGTATGGTCTCCGAGCTGCAATTTTGCAGCGAGCGTTTAGGAGACCGCTATGTCCGTCGCCGACAAAAAACTGAGTGCGAAGCTGACCCTCCCCGACGGGAAAGAAGCCAATCTTCCCGTCATCGTCGGCACCGAAAATGAGCACGCGGTGGATATCCGCGCGCTGCGCAACGACACCGGCTACGTCACGCTCGACAGCGGGTACATGAACACCGGGTCGACCACGAGTGCGATCACGTACCTCGATGGCGAACAAGGTGTGCTGCGGTACCGCGGGTACTCCATCGAGGAGCTCGCGGAGAAGTCGAACTTCGTCGAAGTCTCGTACCTCCTGATCAACGGCAAGCTGCCGACCCTCGCCGAGCGCGAGCAGTTCGGCACGATGCTCACGCGGCACAGCCTGATCCACGAGGACATGCACCACTTCTTCTCGGGGTACCCGCCGACCAGCCATCCGATGGCGGTGCTGTCGGCGATGGTGACGTCGCTCTCGGCGTACTACCCCGACTGTCTCGATCGCAACTCGCCGACCGAGCTCCACATCACGCGCCTGCTCTCGAAGGTCCGCACGATCGCGGCCTTCTCGTACAAGAAGAGCATCGGCCAGCCGTTGATCTACCCGAAGAACTCCCTCAAGTACTGCGCGAACTTCCTCCACATGATGTTCGCGGTGCCGAGCGAGGAGTACACGGTCTCGCCGGTGCTCGAGAAGGCGCTCAACCAGCTCCTGATCCTGCACGCGGACCACGAGCAGAACTGTTCGACGTCGACGGTCCGCATGGTCGGCAGCTCGGGCGCGAACGTGTACGCCGCGATCGCCTCCGGCATCCTGGCGCTGTGGGGCCCGCTGCACGGCGGCGCCAACCAGGCCGTGATCGAGATGCTCGAGGAGATCAAGCAGTCGGGCGGCGACTACAAGAAGTTCGTCGACGACGTGAAGAACAAGCGCGACAACCGCCGCCTGATGGGCTTCGGCCACCGCGTGTACAAGAACTACGACCCGCGCGCGAAGATCCTCAAGAAGATGTGCGACGAGGTCCTCACCGAGCTGAAGGTCAAGGATCCGATGCTCGACCTCGCCAAGGGCCTCGAGGAGATCGCGCTCAAGGACGACTACTTCATCTCGAAGAAGCTGTACCCGAACGTCGACTTCTACAGCGGCATCCTCTACCGCGCGATGGGCATCCCGACGAACATGTTCACGGTGATGTTCGCGCTCGGCCGCCTGCCCGGCTGGATCGCGCACTGGAAGGAGATGGTCGAGGACAAGGACACGAAGATCGGCCGTCCGCGCCAGATCTACACCGGCGAGCGCCCGCGGCAGTTCGTGCCGATCGAGCAGCGCTAGTCGCTACTTGCAGCCGGTCGGGCGCACGTTCTGGCGGTACTGCCCCTGGACGTTGCCCGGTGGGTCGTACTCGCAGACCCAGATGTCCATGCCGCGGCAGGTGGCGACCGCACAGCCGACCTGCGTGGTGTCGCGCCACACGACCTGCGTGAAGTGGCCGGTCTTCATCGAGAAGCCGCCGCTCGCGAAGTTGTAGAGGCCGACCTCGTCGTACCACATCGCAGTGACCGACTCGGCGTCGAGGGTCCCCGCGGTGCCGGCGGCGAGGTTCTCGCCGTGGCTGCCGCCGCTGTGGCCGAACTTGCAGCCCTGGTCGCGGAGGGTGTTCGCCCACCGCTGCGCCACCTCGGCGAGCGCGGGCGACCAGGTCAGCGGCGCGGCGCAGTGGCGTGCGCGAGCGCGGTTGTGCGCGTCGACCAGCGCCTGCATCCCGCTGGGCACCGCGGTGGCCGCGGCCGGGGCCACACGTGGCGGGCGCGCCGGCTCGCGGGCCGGCGCGCTGACAGGAGCGGCGGCCCCGGATGGATCCGGCCCTCGCGCGAACGCGGGATCGGTCGATCCCGGACGACCGGAGGCCTCGGCCGGCGCGGGATCCGCAGAGGGCGCGGAAGGACTCGAGTGGATCGGGCCACAGGCCGCGAGCGCGGCCAGGAGGAGCGCGGGTCTCACGCCGAGATCATGTCACACCGCGGCGCGCCGCTCCTCCCCTCGCGCGAGGCGATCGCGGCCTTGCAACGGCGAGCGCGCCGAGCCAGATTCCGGGTCGTGCGTCCCACC
>JBQCJR010000366.1:0-7025 GCA_051952595.1 Kofleriaceae bacterium | reverse complement strand
CATGTCCGACGTCGATCGCCTCGTGGAGCTCATCGCGCAACGCGTGCAGGAGCGGCTCACCGGTCAGCCGGCGAACAAGCTCGCGCTCGCGCCGCGCGATCGCGGCGAATGCAGCAACGACTCGGCCCCCGGCGAGGACTGCGCGAGCTGCGGCGCGTGTGTGGTGCGCCGGCCGTGGTCGGTGCGCGCGATCGAGGGCGCCGGCGCGATGCGCGTCGGCGCGGCGCTTGGCGTCGGCGCGGTGCCGGCAGATCTCGGCAAGCTGATCGACCACACCCTGCTCAAGCCCGAGGCGACGCGCGAGGAGGTGGTGAAGCTGTGCGAGGAGGCCAAGCAGCATCGGTTCGCGTCGGTGTGCGTCAACACCACGTGGGTCCCGCTGTGCAAGGCGCTGCTCGCCGGCTCCAGCGTGATGGTGTGCGCGGTGGTCGGCTTCCCGCTCGGCGCGATGACCCCGACGGCCAAGGCGTACGAGGCGCGCGAGGCGGTCCGCCAGGGCGCCCGCGAGATCGACATGGTCCTCAACATCGGCGCGCTCAAGTCGCGCGACTTCGAGACCGTGTTCGAGGACATCTGCCGGGTGGTCAAGGCGGCCGCGCCGGCGGGGGTCAAGGTGATCCTCGAGACCTCGGCGCTCAACACCGAGGAGAAGATCATCGCGAGCTCGCTGTCCAAGCTCGCCGGCGCGGCGTTCGTCAAGACGTCGACCGGGTTCGGCAAGGGCGGCGCGACCGTCGAGGACATCGAGCTCATGCGCCGGATCGTCGGCACCGACGTCGGCGTGAAGGCCTCGGGCGGCGTGCGCACCGCCGAGGACGCGATCAAGATGGCGCAGGCCGGCGCGAACCGGCTCGGCGCGTCGGCCTCGGTGGCGATCGTGACCGGCGCGTCCGACGGCAAGTCGAAGGGCTACTGACGAGCTTTCATTCATCGCCGAGCATTGCGAAGATGCCCGGGTGCTACCGGTCCAGCTGATTCGTAAGAAGCGCGAGGGCGGCGTGCTCTCGGACGACGAGCTCCGCGCGTTCATCGCCGGCATCACCGACGGAACGATCCCGGACTACCAGGCCGCGGCGATGCTGATGGCGATCTTCTTCCGCGGCCTCGACCACGGCGAGCTCGCCGCGTGGGCCGACGCGATGACCCGCTCCGGCGACGTGCTCGACCTGTCCGCGATCGCGCGCGCCAAGGTCGACAAACACTCGACCGGCGGGGTCGGCGACAAGATCTCGATCCCGCTCGCCCCCGCGGTCGCGGCGTGTGGCGTCGCGGTGCCGATGGTGTCGGGCCGCGGGCTCGGCCACACCGGCGGCACGCTCGACAAGCTCGAGTCGATCCCGGGGTTCCGCGTCGATCTCTCGGTGCCGCGGTTCACCGAGCTGGTCGACGAGCTCGGCGTGTGCCTGATCGGCCAGACCGAGCGGATCGCCCCGGCCGACAAGCGGCTGTACGCGCTGCGCGACGTCACCGCGACGGTCGAGTCGCTGCCGCTGATCGCCTCGTCGATCATGTCGAAGAAGCTCGCCGAGGGCATCGACGGCCTGGTGATCGACTGCAAGGTCGGGCGCGGCGCGTTCATGAAGACGATCGAGCGCGCGCGCGAGCTGTGCGATCTGATGCGCGCGATCGGCGTCCGCGCCGGCAAGCGGATCACCTGCGTGCTCACCGATATGGACGCGCCGATCGGCCGCACGATCGGCAACGCGCTCGAGATCCGCGAGTCGATCGAGGTGCTGCGCGGCGGCGGACCCTCGGATACCCGCGAGCTCACCCACGTGCTCGGCGGCGAGATGCTGGTGCTCGGCGGCGCGGCGCGCGACTTCGCGGAGGGCCGCGCGCGGATCGAGCGCGTGCTCGGCGATGGCTCGGCGCTCGAGGTGTTCCGCAAGCTGGTCGAGGCCCAGGGCGGCGATCCGCGGGTGTGCGACTCGCCGGGCAGCGTGCTGCCGCGCGCACCGCACCGCGACGAGCTCGCGCTGCGCCCCGGCCGGATCGTCGGGATCGACTCCGAGGCGCTCGGGATCGCCGCGCTGATCCTCGGCGCCGGCCGCCGGATCAAGGAGGACGCGATCGATCCGGGTGCGGGCCTGGTGATCGACGCCTACCTCGGGGAGGTGATCGAGCCGGGAGCGCCGCCGCAGGTCGTGCTCCACCACAGCCTGTCGCCCGGAGACGCCCGGCTCGCCGATGCCCGTGCGATGATCGAGCGCGCGTTCGAGATCGCGCCCGCCGATCGCCCCGCCCCCGCGACGCGCACGTCGCGGATCCTCGAGGTCATCCGATGAGCTCTCCGCCCGACTCGCTGTACGATCGCGTCCAGGCCGCCGCCGCGGCGGTGCGCGCCCGCACCGATCTGGTCCCCCAGATCGGCCTGATCCTCGGCTCGGGGCTCGGCGGCTATGCCGACGGGTTCGAGCGCGCGACCGCGATCGACTACGGCGACATCCCGAGCTTCCCGCGCTCCCACGTCGCCGGCCACAAGGGCCGGCTGGTGCTCGGCGAGCGCGCCGGCGCGCGGTGCGTCGCGATGCAGGGCCGCGTGCACATGTACGAGGGCCACCCCGCGGCGACCGTGGCGTTCCCGGCGCGCGTCCTGATCGCGCTGGGCGCGCAGATCGTGATCGTGACCAACGCGGCCGGCGGGCTCAACCCGAGCTGGCAGCCCGGCACGCTGATGCTGATCCGCGATCACATCGACATGCTGCGCGACCACGCGCTGCGCGGCCCCAACGACGAGCGGCTCGGCCCGCGGTTCCCCGACATGACCAAGGCGTACGCGCCCGAGCTGCGCGCGCTGGTCAAGGAGATCGCGCAGGCCCGCCAGATCGCGCTCCAGGAAGGCGTGTACGTGGCGATGCCCGGGCCGACCTACGAGACCCCGGCGGAGGTGAAGATGCTGCAGACGCTCGGCGCGGATGCGACCGGCATGTCCACGGTGCCCGAGGTGTGCGTGGCGCGGCACATGGGCGCGCGCGTGATCGGCCTCTCGTGCATCACCAACCAGGCGGCCGGGATCACCGGCCACGAGCTGTCGCACGACGAGGTCACCGAGACGGCGACCCGGGTGCGCCAGACCTTCGAGACCCTGCTCGACGCGATCCTCGCGAGCGTGGTCCAGCGCGGAGAGCTGCGGTGAGCCCGGGCGGAGCGGCCGGCGAGCTCGAGGCGCGCGCCTGTGCGGTCCAGCAGCGCGCCTACGCGCCGTACTCGAAGTTCCGGGTCGGCGCGGCGGTGCGGATGAGCGGCGGGATCTACGAGGGCACGAACGTCGAGAACGCATCGTATCCACTCTCGGTGTGCGCCGAGCGCAACGCGATCGCCGCCGCCGTGGCGGCCGGTGCGCACGCGCTGCAGGAGGTCGTGGTGTGCAGCGAGGCCTCGCCGCCGTCGTCGCCGTGTGGCGCGTGCCGGCAGGTGCTGCTCGAGTTCGCCGCCGATCCGGCGGCGGTGACCGTCGTGGCGATCAACCCGGGCGGCGAGCGCCGCACGTGGACGCTCGCCGAGCTGATCCCGTTCGGGTTCAGCGGGAGCGAGCTGCCATGACCACCGGCGAGATCGTGTTCACCGGCGGGACGATCCTGACGCTCGATCCCGACCACCGCGTGATCTCCGGCGACGTCGCGTGCATCGACGGCGCGATCGTGCACGTGGGCGGCGCGTACACCCCGCAGACCCGCAACTACGAGCGGGTCGATTGCAGCGGCTGCGTGATCATGCCCGGCCTGGTCCAGGCGCACGTCCACACCTGCCCGACCCTGGCGCGCGGCCGCGGCGACGATCGCGAGCTGCTCGACTGGCTGCGCGTCGTGGTGTGGCCGTACGAGGGCGCGCTCGACGCCGACGCGCTCGGGGCGAGCGCCGAGCTCGCGTTCGCCGAGCTGCTGCTCGGCGGGACCACCGCGGTGCTCGACATGGGCACCGTGCACCACACCGACGCGATCTTCGAGGCGGCGCGGGTCAGCGGGATCCGCGCGACGATCGGCAAGGCGATGATGGACGCGCCGGATCCGCAGATCCCACCGGGGCTGCGCGAGTCCACGTCGGCGTCGCTCGACGAGTCCGCGGCGCTGATCGCGCGCTGGCACGGCCAGGCCGACGACCGGCTGCGCTACGCGTACGCGCCGCGGTTCGTGCTGTCGTGCACCGACGAGCTGCTGCGCGAGGTCGGGCTCCAGGCGCGCGCGCGTGGCGTGCGGATCCACACCCACGCGAGCGAGAACCTCGGTGAGGTCGCGCTGGTCCGCGCGCGGTTCGGCAAGGACAACGTGTTCGTGCTCGACGAGCTCGGCCTGCTCGGCGACCACTGCTGCATCGCGCACTGCGTGCACGTCTCCGCCGAGGAGCGCCGGCTGCTCGCCGCGCGCGGCGCCCACGTCTGCCACTGCCCGTCGTCGAACCTGAAGCTCGCTTCGGGCATCGCGCCGGTCCCCGAGCTGATCGCGGCCGGCGTGTCGCTCGCGCTCGGCGCCGATGGCGCGCCGTGCAACAACAACCTCGACGGCTTCCTCGAGCTGCGGCTCGCCGGCCTGCTCCACAAGCACCGCACCGGCCCGCGCACCCTGCCCGCCCCCGAGGTGGTCCGGCTCGCGACCGCCGGCGGCGCCGCCGCGCTCGGCCTGTCCGACCGGATCGGCACCCTCGAGCTCGGCAAGCGCGGCGACGTGATCGCCGTCGACGTGACGGCGCTCCACACCCTGCCGACCGCCAGCCCGTGGTCCGCGATCGCGTACGCCGCCCAGTCGTGCGACGTCCGCCACGTCGCGGTCGACGGCGCCCTGGTCGTCCGCGACCGCGCGCTGCTCACCCTCGATCTCGGGCGCGTCCGCGACCGCGCCGGGCGCGCCGCCGCGCGGCTGTTCGCGTAACCACGCCCAGGTACACTGCGGTGGTGACCGCGCGAGACACCCACCCCGACGCCCACGACGTGCAGGTGCGCTGCTATCAGCGCATGGCACCGTCCGCCCGGGTCGCGCTCGCGCTGGAGCTCTCCGAGCAGACCCGGCGGATCGCGATGTCGGGCATCCGGCAGCGGCATCCGGACTACTCCGAGCGCGAGGTTTGGTTCGCGTTGCAGCGGCTGCTGCTCGGCGACCCGCTGTTCCACCAGGCGTGGCCGCGCGCGCCGCGGCTCGAACCGTGACCGCGTCCAGCTTTCTCGGCCGCCTGGTCGCACGACTCGATGCGGCCAGCGTTCCACACATGATCGCAGGATCGTTCGCGAGCACGTTCCACGGCGTCCCCCGAGCCACCCACGATATCGACATCGTGATCGATCCGTCGCGCAGCGCGCTCGACGCGTTGCTGCGTTCGTTCGACGATGGAGCGCCGACCTACGTCGCGACGGCCGAGGACTCGGTCATCGCCAAGCTCGAGTGGGCCAAGCTGGGTGACTCGGAGCGCCAGCTGCGCGATGTCCAGGGCATCATCGCGGTGCGCGGCGGCTCGCTGGACCACGCATACATCGAGCGCTGGGTAGCCGCGCTCGGGCTCGAAGCAGAATGGGATCGAGCGCGCCCGAAGTCAGCCGTGGTGCGCTAGGCTCGGGGCGCGTGAGCTGTCGATGGTACGTGGTCGCCGTGACGCTGACCGCGGCGTGCAGCCGGCGCCCGGCGCCGGTCGAGCCGAGCCAGCGCGCGCTGTTCCGCGATCTCGAGCGGCAGGTGACGGTGGCGGCGGCGACGGGCTGGGGCGTCGACAAGATCGAGATCGAGCACGTGATCGAGAGCGCGCTCGACTCGGCGTGCCGGGTCGAGCCGGTGGCGCGGCGCGCGCTCGCGGCGTGGATCGACGACGAGATCGCGCAGCGGGGCGGCCCGGTCGAGGAGGCGTGGCGGGCGCGCGGCAAGCGGCTGGGCGCGGTCTCCGACCTGCTGGTGCTGACGCGGATCCAGAAGCTGCTCGCGCGCGCCGAGGAGCTCGCCGAGGATTGCCCGTTCTGGCTCGAGCAGGAGGATCCGTTCCGCGGCCGCCAGACCTCGGAGCACCGCTGGCAGCTGTCGTTCGGCGGCGGCGGCAAGGGCATCGTGGTGTCGCGCGCGGACCGCGTGGACCTCAGCTTCGGCGGCGCCGGGCGGCTGCTGTTCGGGCGCGCGCTCGGCGACGGCAACAGCGTGCTCGGTGGCATCGAGATCGGCGCGAGCGCCTCGTTCCCCAAGGATCTCACCGGCGAGCGCACCGGCCTGGTGATCGGCGTCGACGTGGTCGCGCCGGTGGTCTATCGCCGCACCCTGACCAACGCGTACTTCGAGCTCGAGGCGGGCTGGCTGGGCCGCGCGAACGAGCAGGACTGGCGCGCGATCGAGCACGGCATGCACGTGGGCTTCGCGGTCGGTGCGCGGGCGCTGCGCACCCGGTTCGTGTTCCCGGGAGCCGCGTTCGGGGTGTCGTGGGAGCGAACGTTCAGCGAGGGCGACGACATCACCCTGCTGAAGGTCGGCGCGCGGGTCGCGTTCGACCTCGATTTGTGAAGAAAATTTCTGAATCGATCCACCGGAGTTCGGCGCTATCCTCGGCGGGATGCTGCTGACGCGCGAGGAGATGACGTTCGACTTCGGGGGCGCCAAGCTCGACCCGGTCCGCGACCGCGAGCTGCTCGAGTGGATGTTCAACCAGTTCCTCTACGGCGAGATCACCGGCATCCAGGTCGGTCACTGGCTGTACGACGCACCGGACATCGAGGCGGCGAAGTTCCTCGCGCGGCAATCGCTCGAGGAGATGCAGCACGTCGATAACTTCCTGCGCATCATGATGATGCTGGGCCTCCAGCCCAAGCCCGCCCACAGCGCGGTCCGCTTCCTCTCCACCGGCATGATGGGCTCCTCGTGGGCCGAGCACGTCGCGCTCGAGATGGCGCAGGGCGAAGGCTTCGTCCTCCAGGCCTTCTACGCGATCATCGACATGCTCGATCACAAGCCGTCGACGGACATCCTGCGCCGTGCCGTCAAACAGGAAGAGCGCCACGTCGAGTTCGGCGAGGAGCAGACCCGCAAGGCGATCGAGAACAAGCCGTGGATGCGCCGCCGCCT
>JBQCJR010000365.1:0-4551 GCA_051952595.1 Kofleriaceae bacterium | reverse complement strand
CTCGGGTAGGGGCCCCGCCGTATGGGGGGGCGATTTGTAGTAGTAGCTGGGCTGGTTGCGCTGCTCGAACGGCCCGGGGCTGTCGTGTATGGCGGGGTTCCCGCGCTGGAACGGCGGCGACTCGCGCACCACGGCGACCTCGTCCGAGGGGATCGACGCGATCTGCTGCGCGAGCACGAACGCGCGCGCCGAGGCCGCCTGCTCGGTCGCCACCGCGATCACCTCGGTGGCCGCGGGCTGGTCGCGGGCCGCGGCCCGGACGACCTCGGCGACCGGGCGCGAGGCGTCGATCTGGCGCGCCGCCGCCTCGATCGCGGCGAGGTTGCGCTGGAGGTCGCGCTCGGCGAGCGCGCGCAGGGTCGCCAGATCGGTCTCGACGCTCTGGGTCTGCGCGCCCATCTTCAAGAATGCCGCCGCGCCGCGCGCGAACTCGTGGGTGCCGCGCGGCTGCTGGCCGGTCAGCCACGCCGCGTGCTCGTCGAGCGCGCCGGTGCATGCGGCGAGCGCACGCTCGAGCGCCGCCTGGTCCGGCACCCCCGCGAGCTCCTTGCGCACGTCCGCGTGTGCGAACTCGCGGTAGCCCTTGGTCTGGAGCAGCGCGGTATCGATCCACGTCCGCGGCATCGGCGACGCGAGGTTCGCGCGGGCCTGGGCGAGGTACGCCCCGAGGCCATCGCACAGCCGGAGCACGCCGCGCGCGCGGACCTCGGCCGGGGCGTAGTCGCGCACGATGTACGCGTCGAGGTTGATCGCACCGAGATACGCCATCGGGTTGCGGCGGTAGACGTCGCGATCGACCAGCGAGAACAGCGCGCTCCGCACCTCCTGGAGCAGCACGTCGCGCTCGACCTGTTGCTCGGGCGGCAGCGTGGTCTGCGCGAGCAGCGCCTGCTCGTCGCGCCGGAGCTGGGCGACCAGATCGGCGAGCGCCGCGGGCGAGCGATCCGGTAGCGCGCCGTCGAGCTCGTGGTGGCCGAGCGACACCGCGGTCGCCGGATCGAGCCGGAACAGGTGGCCGGTCACGAACGTCGCGAGATCCGGGAACGCCGCCGGCGCATCGTCGAACGTGGTCGTCGAGGTCGCCGGGGGGCCGGGCCGGCGACGAGCACGCGGTCGCGATCAGCAAGCAGAGCACGCGCAGGCGGCGAAGCATGGGCGCGCAGCATGGCACGTCCGCCCGTCGGACGCGGCGTCCGAAATCCGGCCGGACACGGACAACACGCGCGAGCGATTTCGCGGAGATCGCGCGGCACGCGGCGTGCCTCGTCGGTCGCGCATGAAGCTCGCGCTCTACGTCGTCGCGCCCTGGTTCGCCACGCTGCTCTACTGGTCGATGGTCGCGGCGTGCCTGCAGGTGCCGCCGCTCGACATCGAGCCGGCCGCGCGGGTCGTCGTCGCGTGGGATCCGCGCGGCTGCGGGCCGCCGCACCGGGTCGCGGTCGAGCTCGAGGACGATGACGGCGCGCGAAGCTCCGGCTCGGTGCCGTGTGTGCTCGGCGGGCTGTCGCTCGAAGTGCCGCAGCTTGGGATCTATCGCGGCCGGGCGTACGCGTGGGTCGCCGGGGATCCGGCGCGCTCGATCACCTCGATCCACCTCGTGGTCGACGAGCCGGTCGTGCGCTGGTGGATCGAGACGCCGCGGTGACGAGGGCAGGGCGATGATCCGAGAGCACCAGCGCCCAGGTCGTGGCGATGGACCACCCAGCCCAGGTCGCCGGGGCGGGGCTCGCGCGGCAGGTAGCTCACGCCACCGCGGCGCGTGGATCGAGGCCGCGGGCCGCCAGCTCGCGGACGAGCGCCGGCTCCACGCCGAAGCGGTCGAGCAGGGCGCGCAGGTCGCTCCGCGCCGCGCGGTCGAACCGATTGACCCGCTTGGCCAGGATCAGCTCGTTCTTCGCCGAGTGCTCCCAGCCGACCAGCTCGGTCACGGTGACCTTGTAGCCGTGCGCCTCCAGCGCGAGGCCACGCACCACGTTGGTGAGGTGCGAGCCGAGCTCGCGGCGGTGCAGCGGGTGGGCGAACAGCGCGCGGATCGCCGGGTCCTCGGGGCGGGCGCGCTCGAGCTGGCGCGCGACCTCCGCCTGGCAGCACGGCACCACCGCGACGTGGTCCGCGCCGGTCGCGATCGCCATCGCGAGCGCGTCGTCGGTCGCGGTGTCGCAGGCGTGCAGCGCGGTGACCACCTGGGGCCGCCCCGGCAGCTGCGCCGCGACCTCGGCGATCGCGCCGGTCGCCACCGAGAACCGCTGCTGGCCGAACCGCGCCGCGCGCTGGGCCGCCTGCTCGGACAGCTCCGGGCGCGCCTCGATCGCGACCAGCGAGCCGCGCCCGGCTGGGCCGAGCACCAGCTCGTAGAGCAGCGCGCCGAGGTAGCTCTTGCCCGCGCCGCAGTCGATCACCACCGGCTGGGTCGTGCGCGCGAGCGAGTCGTCGAGCGCCGGCTTCAGCAGGCCGACCAGGTGGCGGATCTGCTTCAGCTTCCGCCGGGCGTCTGCATTCAGCTTCCCCTCGCGGGTCAGGAGGTGCAGATCCTTCAACATCTCGATCGACATCCCCTGAGGAACATCCGGGTCCATGCGGGGACCTTACCGGGGACCGTCGAGACTTGCGACGCGCAGGCCGTCGATCAGCTCGTCCGACGCAGGGGCGGCCTCGCCTGTACAGCGACGAGGTCGTTTCACGATCTCTCAGGCTTCGCCGGCCGCGGCGAGCGCCGCCTGGCGCGCTCGAAACGCCCGGGTCTTCACTGCCGCCACCGAGAGCCCCAGCTCGCGGGCGATCTCGGTCTCGGTCCGGCCCTCGCCGTAGCGCTTCCAGAACACCGCCGGGTACTTCGCACCCAGCCGGGCGACCGCATCGGCGATCGTTCCCACCTCGGCGCGGCGGATCACGTCGCCTCGCAGATCGGTGGGGGCCGGTTGCTGCTCCAGGAGTCCCGTACCGTCCTCCTCGATCGCCCCGCTCGACGGAATTTCTCGCGCGAGCCGGCGCTGCTTGCGCAGGAACATCAGGGCCGCGGTCGCCGTCACGCGGTACAGCCAGGTGCTGTAGCGGGACTCGCCGCGGAACGAGTCGCGGTAGCGATGTGCGAGCAACATCGCGTCCTGGGTCACATCCTCCGCGTCCTGCTCGTCGCGGACGTACTTCATCGCGACCGACCGCACGTACGCCCGGGTCCGATCGAGGTCGCCTTCGGTGGTCGTCGTCTGGTGGTGCATCGAAACCCTCCTTGGCAGAGCCCCTATCGCATCGGCCGGGCCAGCCCTGTCCAGGACGTAGGACAAGTTATCTCGAATACTTGGGTCGCCTCTGAGCATCGAAGGTGTCCAGGAGGCTGGACCGTGTCTAGACAGTTAGACAACGCGCGGTACGCTGGACCCGTGCAGGATGCCGTCCGTCACGTGCTGCTCGTGGACGCCGAGCCCGAGACGATCGAGTACGGCACGCGTGCGCTCGCCGGCATGGAAGTCGAGGCCGTCGCGACGCCGATCGCCGCGCTCGAGCGGGTGGTCGGCTCGGCGTTCGATGCGGTGCTGCTCGATCCGGCGCTGGGCGAGGACGATGACGGCGCGCTCGCGTTGCTCCACCGGATGCGCACCGTCGCTCCGGACACCGTGGTCGTGATCTGGAGCGCGCTCCCGACGGTCGAGTTCGCGGTCCGCGCGATGCGCTCCGGCGCGCTCGACGTGCTGAAGAAGCGGGCGAACGTCGCCGAGATCCGGTCGGTGATCGATCGAGCGATCTCGCACGGCGCGCTGGCCCGCGAGGTCCGCCGGCTGCGCGGCGAGGTCGAGCGGGCGCGTGGGCTCGGCGAGGTGATCGGTAGCTCGGTGCTGATGCGCGGGCTGCTCTCGATGATCGATCGCGTCGCGGCCTCGGACGCGACCGTGCTGATCGTCGGCGAGAGCGGCACCGGCAAGGAGCTGCTCGCCCGCACGATCCACCGGGTCGGTCCACGCAAGGACGGCCCGTTCGTCGCGTTCGACTGCTCGGCCCTCGCGCCGAGCCTGCTCGAGGCCGAGCTGTTCGGGCACGAGAAGGGCGCGTTCACCGGGGCGGGGCGGGCGCGCCGCGGGCTGTTCCGCGAGGCCAGCGGCGGCACGATCTTCCTCGACGAGATCGGCGACATCGACGCGACCGTGCAGAACAAGCTGCTGCGCGTGCTGCAGGAGCGCGAGATCAAGCCGGTCGGCGGCGATCGGCCGGTGCAGATCGACGTCCGCGTTGTCGCGGCGACGAACAAGGACCTCAAACAGCTCGTCTCGCGTGGCCAGTTCCGCGAGGACCTCTACTGGCGCCTCGCCGTCGTGCCGATCCAGGTCCCGCCGCTGCGCGAGCGCAAGGAAGACATCCCGCAGCTCGCCGCGCACATCCTCGCCCGCCGGCGCGGTGCCGCGAAGAGCTTCGCCGGCAACGAGGCGCGCTATCCGACGCAGATCACGGCGAAGGCGCTCGCGCGGCTCCAGTCCTACCGCTGGCCCGGCAACATCCGCGAGCTCGAGAACGTACTGTCGCGCGCCGCGATCCTCTGCGACGGCGAGACGATCCGCT
>JBQCJR010000364.1:0-4598 GCA_051952595.1 Kofleriaceae bacterium | reverse complement strand
CGTCGTCGCGCGGCTTCTCCAGCACGTCCACCGCGCCGGCCTCGAGCGCCTGGTAGGGGTGGATCTGATCGCCGCGGTTCGAGGCCGCCGAGACGATCAAGATCGGCGTCGGCGACCCGGCCATGATCTGCTCGGTCACCGCGACCCCGTCGAGCTCCGGCAACACCAGGTCGAGCGTGATCACGTCCGGGCGCAGCGCCGCGCACAGCTCGATCGCGCGCCGACCGGTGGCCGCCTCGCCGATCACCCGGACCTCCGGATCGCGCGCCAGGATCTGCGAGAGCCGGTTGCGCACGGTGGCGGAGTCATCGACGACAACGACGCGGATCATCGAACCACCAGTGTACCGATCAACGCGAGCAGCTCGACCTGATCGAACTGCCCTTTGACGATGTAACCGTTCGCGCCCACCGCGGCGCCGCGCTGGCGGTCCTCCGGCGCGTTGCGCGAGGTGACCAGGATCACCGGGATCTCGGCGAGCGCCGGGCGCGCGCGCAGCTCGGAGATCAGCCGGAACCCGTCCATGCCCGGCATCTCCACGTCGACGAGGAACAGCGCGTACGGCGCCCGGCCACCGTGGGCCGCCGCCCCGGCGAGCGCCCGCTCCAGGGCCTCCTCCGCCGAGCTCGCCAGCTCCACGTCGTAGCCCGCCGACTCGAGGATGCTCTGCTCGAGCATCCGGGTGGTCAGCGAGTCGTCGACGATCAGGATCGGCGCCGGCCGGACCCGGGTCTCGATCGCGATCGCGAGCCGCTCGATCGCGCGGCGCAGCTCGTGGGGATCGAGCACCGGCCGCGGCCGGCCGTCATCGGCGAGCGCGACGCCCGACACGATCGGCTCGATCGGCGCCCCCGCCGGGCGCGCGCGGTGCACCACGTCCTGGACGCCGAGCATCCGATCGACCCCGAGCGCGATCCGCTGGCCGTCCGCCTCGAGCACGAGCATCGACGTCGCGGCCGTCCGATCGCCGCCGAGCAGCCGGGCGAGCGGCGCGTACGGGATGACCTCGCCCGCGTGCGAGATCGCCAGGCCGTCGCCGCGCCGCATCAGCTGGTCCGCCGCGATCCGCGCGACCTGGCGCAGCGGCGCGAGCGGGACCGCCGCCTCGCGCCCACCCGCGGCGACCACCAGGACCGCCATCGTGGCGAGCGACACCGGCACGGTCAGGCAGATCCGCGTGCCCGCGCCGTCGCGGGTCTCGGCGGTGATCTCGCCGCTCAGCGAGCTCGCCGCCTCGCGCACCACGTCGAGCCCCACCCCGCGCCCCGCCAGCTCGGTGATCCGCGGCGCCGTCGAGACCCCGCCGCGCAGCAGCAGCGGCAGCAGCTCGTCGAGCGTCTCGCCGCGGCCGTGCAGCTCGCCGCGCCGCCGCAGCTGCGCGCGCACCGCCTCGAGATCCACGCCGCGGCCATCGTCCGCGACCCGGAACGCGATCCGGCTGCCGCGCTGGGTCACCTCGACCGAGACCCGCGCCTCCGCCGGCTTGCCGATCGCCCGCCGCTCGCCCGGCGGCTCGACCCCGTGCGCGACCGCGTTGCGCACCAGCTGGACCAGCGCCCCGTGCACCGTGGCGAGCACCATCGCCTCGAGCCGGACCTCGCCGCCGGTCGCCACGAACGCCACCCGCTTGCCCTCGGCCGCCGCCGCGTCGCGCGCGGTGCGCTCGAGCGCGGTGAAGCTCGAGCGCGCCGGGACCAGCTGGAGCTGCTCGGCGTCCTCGCGGACCCGCCGGACCTCGCGCTCGAGCTGCTCGATCCGCGCCGGCAGCGCGCGCAGATCCGTGATCGCGCGCAGCTGGCCGAGCTGGACCCGGATCTCGGACAGCCCGTCGAGCAGCGCCGCGAGATCGCCCGCCTCGCCGCGCAGCACCGGGATCGCCAGCTCCGCCGCGGAGACCCGCGGCGCCGCGGCCTCGACCGGCGCCGCCAGCGCCTCGACCTCGGCGGAGATCCCATCGACCAGCCGGACGGCCTCGGCGAGCCGGCCCGGCGCCGCCTCGCCGTCGCGCAGCGGCGACAGCGCGGTCTCGAGCGCGTGGGCGAGCTCGGCGATCGCGCGGTGCTTCACGATCCGCGCCGCGCCCTTCAAGGTGTGCGCGATCCGGAACAGCCGCGCGAGCGGCTCGGGGTCGCCCGCGCGCTTCTCGAGCTCGAGCAGCCCGCGCCCGAGCTGCTCGACGAGCTCGCGCGCCTCGGCCCGGAAGTACAGGTACGGATCGCCGGTCACGCCTGGGTCCGCGCGCTCACGATCCGCAGCAGCTCGCGCGATAGCCCCGCGAGCTGCGACGAGGTCTGCAAGGTCTGGGTCGCGCTCGCCTCGGTCTCGCGCGCCGCCTGGGCGACGCTCGAGATCGCGATGTTCACCTGCTCGACCGCGGTGGTCTGCTGCTTGGTCGACAGCTCGATCTCGCGCGCCGCCTCGGTCGTGGTGACCACCAGGCCGGCGATCTGGCGGAACGCCGACGCCATCTCGAGCACCTGCGCCGCGCCGCTATCGACCGCCTTCGAGCCCGCCTCGGTCGACATCACCGTGGTGTTGACCGCGCCGCGCACGCCATCGACCATCGCGCGGATCTCCTTGGTCGACGCGGCCACCCGGTCGGCCAGCTTGCGGATCTCGTCGGCGACCACGCCGAACCGCCGCCCGGCCTCGCCCGCGCCCGCCGCCTCGATCGTCGCGTTGATCGCCAGGATGTTGGTCTGCTCGGCGAGCTCGGACACCAGGTCGAGCACCACGCCCATCTGCTGCGACCGCTCGCCGAGATCCAGCATGTGGGTCACGATCTGATCCACCTGCTTGCGCACCGTGGCCGATGCGTCGCTGCCCCGGGTCACCGTGGCGTCGCCCGCGCGCGCCGCGCCGGCGGTCTGCGACGCGATCTGCGCCACCCGCTGCGCGCTATCGGCGATCTGGCGCGAGGTCGCGAGCAGCTCGTTGATCGTCGTCGCGATCTCGGTCATCGCGCTGGCCTGCTCGCTCGAGCCGCTCGCCTGCTGGTTGGCCGCCGCCTGGAGCTCGGTCGACGCGCTCTGCATCTGCTGCGCCGCCGAGCCGAGCTGGCGCGACAGCGCGCGGGTGATCCACCACCCGGCGATCACCGTCAGCGCGAGCGCCGCGAGCGAGCCGTACAGGATCACCGCGGTCGCGGTCTCCGCGCTGTCCTCCGCCGCGACGTGGCGGCGCGCGAGCAGCTCGGCCACATCGCGATCGAGGTCCGCGATCAGCTCCCGGATCTCCGCCATCTTGTGCAGCCCGGGGCCACCGGTCACCGCCGCGGTGGCCGCCTCCGGCGCGGTGCGGCGCTGCTCGACCACGTTCTTCAGCGCGCCGATCCGGTCGTCGAGCAGCGGCCGCAGCTGGTCGAGCCGGCGCAGCCGCTCGGCGTTGTTGACGCTGAGCCGGCGCAGCTCGGCGTACTCGCGGTCGATCCGCGGCACCCCGGTGCGGTACGGCTCGAGGAACGCCTCGTCGCCCGAGAGCACGTAGCCGCGCTGACCGCTCTCGGCGTCCGCGAGCGCGGCGAGCAGCGACGCGAGCGCGGCGCGGACCTGGTGGGTGTGCGACACCCGCGCCTCGTTGGCGCGCAGGTCCTCGATGCTGCGGTAACCCGTCACCGCGATCACGACGAGCGCTACCGCGGTCATGGCGAACCCTGCCCCGACCTTGCGCCCGAACGTCCAGTCACGAACCATGTCTCAGCTCTCCTTCGCCGCGCTGCCGCGGCCACTGCGTTGCATCGGCGCCGCCATCACGCCGGGATCGAGGACCCGGCGGGTCGCGCCCGCGTGCTCGAACGCGCCCAGCAGCGCGCCATCGGGTTGCCAGGTCCGCGGCGCGATCCGGGCGTGGCCCTCGAACGCCGCGAACGAGAAGCCGAGCGGCGCTTCGCCCGCGGACAGCACGCACCAGCGCGGCGCGCCGGCCGCCGCGATCCCGAGCAGCGCCGCGAGATCGAACACCGGCACCAGCGCGTTGCGCAGCGTGGTCAGGCCGAGGAACGCCGGGTCGCGGGTCGGCATCGGCGAGACCACCAGCCCGGCGTGGACCGACGCGACGTCGGTCGACCGGATCGCGTACGCCTCGGCGCCGATCCGGACCAGCAGCAGATCGATCCACGCGCGCTCGGGCCCGTCCGCCTCGCGCGGCGCCTCCGCGAACCCGCCGTCGAACCCGGCGCGCAGCGCGGCGACCCGCGCGGCTCCCTCGCCGCGACCCGTCATGCCGCCCCGGCGAGCGCGGCGAGCTCGCCGCGGCACAGCTGGATCAGCGCGTCGCGGTGCAGCCCGCCGCCGTGCAGCGCGATTCGCTCCGCCTCCTCGGTCGCGAACGCCTCGATCGCGCGGGCGAGCGCGGTGGCCGCGGCGAGCCGATCGCCCGCGCGCTTGGCGAGCAGCCCGCAGCGCAGCTGGGCCATCGCGAACCCCGCATCGAGCGCGACCGCGAGCTCGGCGTGGTGCGCCGCGCCGACCGGATCCCCCGCGCTCTCGCGGCACACCGAGAGCACGTGGTGTGCGCTCGCCGCGTGCGCGCCGAGCCCGAGCAGCGCGTGGCACGCCGCGCTCGCCGCCGCCACCTCGCCGCGCTCGGCCAGCGCGATC
>JBQCJR010000363.1:0-8144 GCA_051952595.1 Kofleriaceae bacterium | reverse complement strand
GGTCGGCGACTCCATTGAAGCCCGAGGAGCGAAGCGGCGCTCGACGGCTCCGGGTACCACCTCTTCGCCGACGCAGGTCGGCGACTCCATTGAAGGTTCAGGACGATCGGACCGCGGTGAAGGATCGGCGGCGACCATGCACTGCATGCCGAGCAAGCTCTTTGCCAGCGCAATTGTATTTCCCATCGAAAGGTTGAGAGCGGTCCTGGAACCTGGAACTGCTCGCGGTTCGGGCGGAGCGCTGACCCAGTGGGATCTCCCGTAGGCAACGGGAGATGGCTCGGGAGAGAGCCGCACCGGTTCCCGTGTACGCAGAGGCTTTCGCTACGGGAGACGCGGCCGTGCGAGCACGACCTGGCCCGCGCGGTCGAGGGTCGCCAGCAGGCCGTGCCCGAACTGATGACGGCCAAGTCGAATGTCGACCAGAACGCTCGTTGTTTCGGCGCGAGCGCCGCAAGGTGGCGTGCCGACGCGCGGGACGGCATGGCTGAGGCGCCGCGTCGTGGCGACGGCAAAACACTGCGCGTACACAGAACGCCGAGCACCGCGAGGAGGGTGTCGCAGCTGTCGATCCAGAAGTTCTGCTCGAGCAGCGCTGCAAGTGGAGTGTGACGGGTGTGCGCGACCATCTATCGCAAGCCAGTCGCATATTGACGACGTCTCGGATTATTGCGACTGGAAATCAGCCCCGCAGTTGATTTCGCCGAGATTGGAATTCGAGCTGCGCAGTCGTCGAAGCCAGGTTGCTCGTCGTTGATGGCAGCGGACTTACTGGTCGCCGCATCTCCGCAGTTGCGGTCAGGTCGGCCGCGCTTGGGGCGTAGAGGAGGGCGGACGGCAGGACAGCGAGTCATGGTCCGCTCCTTCCCGCGCCGCAACGTCACGCGCAGAGCCGCGGATGTCGCGCCGCCACCTGCGCCGGGCTACCGCGGCGCCGCGGGCACCGACAGCGGCAAATGCAGCTGCAGCGCGCGGTCGCGCACGCCGCGATCTCCAGCGCTGATCAGCGCGTCAATCTCGGCGCGCAAATCGCGGTCCCGTCGGGCGGCGGCGAGCGCGGCGGTGCGCTACGTGGCGGCATCGAGCGCCAGGCCAAGTCGCGCGCCGATCGCGGCGAGCGGCGCCGGCTCTTGCTTCGCGGCGAGCCAGGCGGCGCCGGCGAGGTAGAGCGCGGCGGGCGGAGCGTCGGTCGGCGCGGCCCACGCGGCGGAGAGCGCGGCGCGGGCGGCATCGGTGTTGCCGCGACCGAGCTCGGCCTCGGCGAGTATCGCGTTCGCGATCGGATCATCGCTGCCGGCGGCGCGGGCATCCGCGGCGGCGCCGGCGAAGTCGCGGGCGCGCAGGCGAGCGCGCGCGCGGTCGCGCTGGACCTCGGCGGCGGCGTCGGCCTGAGCGCCGGCGGCGGCGAGATCGAGCGCGCGCTGCCAGGCGGCGTCGCGCGCCGCGGCGTCGCCGTGCCACTCGGCGACGCGCGCGTCGAGCTGGGCGACCTCGACGCGCGCCCGGGGCAGCTGCAGGGCCTCGGCGATTTGGCGGGCCTGCTCGAGCTGGGGGCGCGCCTGGTCGCAGCGGCGGAGCCGCTCGCACTGGAACCCGGCCAGCGTGATCCGCGCGTTGAACAGCCGGATCTGATCGCCGGCGCGCTCGCGCAGCGCGACTACCTCGGTGTGCAGGGCGAGCGCGGCCTCGAGATTCCCCTCGGTGTCGGCGAGGTCGCCGAGGTGGCGCACGGGATACGACAGCAGGTTCGGATCATCGAGCGTGCGCGCGATCTCGCGCGAGCGCTCGAACAGCACGCGCGCCTCCTCGAGGCGGCCGGTGAAGCTCGGGGGCAGGCCGCGATAGAACGTGGACTCGGCGATCCCGTGGCGGTCGCCGATCGCGGTGCGCAGCTCGATCGCGCGATCGAACACCTGCTCGACCCCCGGCCAGCCGTCGCCCTGGCCGGTGATCTGACGCCAGAACACCAGCTCGCCAGTGGCCTGCACGAGCTCGGCGGCGAGCCGAGCATCCTCGGGCGGCTCGCCTTCGAGCGCGGCCGCGACGTCCTCGAACGTGGCGGCGTTCCAGTTGAGCGCGAGATCGAGCTGCACGCGCGCCAGCAGGATCCGCCGCCGCGTGGCCTCGTCGGGCGAGCGGGGCGCGGGTGCGGCGCGCAGCCGATCGCGCAGCTCGCGATGTCGCCCGGCGCGGAGCATCGCGGCGTCATCGAGCCCAGCGTCGGCCGGGGCGCGCGCGGACGGCGCGGAGCGGCAGGCGCCGATCGCGAACAGCACGAGCGCGAGCGCGAGCCGGAGCGAGGTGGTGCGCAGCATGGCCCGAAACGTAGACCGGCGCGGCGGGCGCCGGAACGTGTCGCATGGTGTCGCGCGCGGCTATACGGGCTCGATCCCGATCCACAGCGGGAACCCGGCGGCCCGGGCGCGTGTGCGTGCCTCGGCGATCCGGGCGCGCGCCTCGGGGGCCGTGAACCGGCCGATCACCGCGCGGCCCTGGGTGTGGGTCGCCATCATGACGCCGGTGGCGGCGGCGTCGGGCAGCCCGAACACCTCGCGCAGCACGTGGCACACGAACTCCTGCGGCGTGTAGTCGTCGTTGCGCAGCACCGCGTGGGCGTCCGCGGTGCCGAGCATCGCCGCGAGCTCCGGCTCGCTGCCGTGGACCAGCTCGAACAGGACCGCGCCGCGGCTGATCCCGGTCGCGTCGAGCAGCGCGGCGGGCTCGCCGCCGGTGAGCCGCGACCACAGGTCGACGCAGGTGATCGGCCGGTCCTGCTCGCGCGCGATCTGGACCGCGATCCCGAGCGCCTGCTGCAGCTCGTCGAGCTCGTCGGGCGTGGTCTCGCGGCGCTGGTCGAGCGCTCCGAGGATCTGGTCCTCGAGCGCGTCGACATCGCCGCCGGTGGACCGGATCGCGGCGGCGATCGCGTCGTCCTGGATCAGGCCGTACAGCAGGTGCAGCGTGGACAGCTCCTGCGACCGCGAGCGCGCGTCGTGCATCGCCACGTGCAGCGCGACCTCGGCGTCGGCGGCGAGGGGCAGCCGGTCGGGCGGCGGTGGGGCCCTCCGGCCCATCCACAGGCCGGTGAGCGCCGCCGCGAGGCTGGCGAGCATCATGGCGGCCCCCGCGTCCACGAGACCACCTTGCCGGCGATCCGCCCGGCTGTCCATGCCGCGTGCGCCGCCGGCACGGCTCGCCGGCGCGGGCACCGCCCGGTGGGGCGCTCCGGCTCAGTCGGAATTTTCTAACCACGGCGCAGCGTTCCGAGTGCTTCCGTCCATTCGCGATGGGTGTTAGCGTCGAGCCGATGCAGCTACGATCTCTGATCCTGGTCCTGGGCCTTGGTGGATGCGGCGCGAGCGCCGGAGGCAAGTTGATGGTCGACACGCCCGTGCTGCCGTACCAGGCGCCGGACATCAGCGAGATCACCGGCATCGACGAGGACGAGGCGGAGGCGGCCGACGAGGCCACCGAGGCGCCGGCGCCGGTCGCGCCAGAATCGAAGAAGTAGGTCTGCCATGTGCGGGATCATCGGGTACGTCGGGAACCGCCAGGCGACGCCGATCCTCGTCGGCGGCCTGCGCAAGCTGGAGTATCGCGGCTACTACTCGGCGGGCGTGTCGG
Organism: Kofleriaceae bacterium; assembly: GCA_051952595.1. Taxonomy (GTDB): domain Bacteria; phylum Myxococcota_A; class Polyangia; order Haliangiales; family Haliangiaceae; genus JABFXX01. The sequence goes on along the minus strand of JBQCJR010000363.1, from coordinate 4,520 downwards.
TGATCGACCCGACCGCCGGGGACGGCACCGCGCGGGTCGTTCGGTGCCGGGGCAAGCTCAGCGTGCTCGAGGAGAAGCTGCTGCGCGAGCCGGCCGCCGGCACGGTCGGGATCGGGCACACGCGCTGGGCGACCCACGGTCGCCCGAGCGACGAGAACTCGCACCCGCACAAGGTCGGGCCGATCAGCGTCATCCACAACGGGATCATCGAGAACCACCTCGCGCTGCGCCAGGAGCTGCTGGTCGCCGGTGCGAAGTTCTCGTCGGAGACGGACACCGAAATCTTCGCACACCTGGTCGAGCACGCGCTGCTCGCCGGCGCGCCGGACCTCACCACGGCCGTCCGCCGGTCGCTCGCCAAGGTGCGCGGTAGCTTCGCGTTCGTCGTGATCAGCGACAAGGAGCCGGGCACGCTCGTCGCGGCGAAGAACTCGTCACCGCTGGTCGTCGGCCTCGGCGACGGCGAGAACTACGTCGCCTCGGACGTCACCGCGATCCTGTCCGAGACCCGCAGCGTGATCTTCGTCGAGGAAGGCGAGATGGTCACCGTCACGCGCGCCGGCGTGGCGATCAGCGACTTCGACGGCAAGCCGGTCGTCCGCGAGCCCAAGACCATCACGTGGTCGGCGGTGCAGGCGGAGAAGGGCGGCTTCAAGCACTACATGCTCAAGGAGATCCACGAGCAGCCGCGGGCGGTCGCCGATACGCTGGTCGGCCGCGTGGATCTCGAGCACGACGACGTCACGCTCGACGGCATCGAGCTCGACGTCGCGAAGATCAAGCGCGTGATCTTCATCGCGTGTGGCACCTCGTACCACGCGTCGCTGGTCGGCGAGTTCCTGGTCGAGTCGATGGCGCGGATCCCGGTCGAGGTCGATCTCGCGTCGGAGTTCCGCTACCGCGATCCGATCGTCGGGCCCGGTGATCTGGTCGTCGCGGTCAGCCAGTCGGGCGAGACGCTCGACACGATGGAGGCGATCCGCGAGGCCAAGAAGAAGGGCGCGCGGGTGCTCGCGATCTCGAACGTGCTCGAGTCGTCGATCCCGCGGCTCTCCGACCACGCGTTCTACACCCACGCCGGCCCGGAGATCGGCGTCGCCTCGACCAAGGCGTTCACCACGCAGCTGGTCGGCATCGCGCTGCTCGCGATCTACCTCGGCCGGCGCAGCGGCAAGCTCTCGGCGGAGCGCGCGCGCCAGCTGCTGTCCGAGCTGGTCGCGCTGCCGGTGAAGATGCGCGACGTCGTCGAGAGCGGCGCGCAGATCCAGGCGATCGCGCGGCGCTACGGCCAGGCCGGGGGCTTCCTGTTCCTCGGCCGCGGCGCGCAGTACCCGATCGCGCTCGAGGGCGCGCTCAAGCTGAAGGAGATCTCGTACATCCACGCCGAGGGCTACGCCGCCGGCGAGATGAAGCACGGGCCGATCGCGCTGATCGACGAGCACCTGCCGGTGGTCGTGCTGGTGCCGCGTGGCCCGAGCTACGACAAGACGGTCTCGAACCTCGCCGAGGTGCGCGCGCGCCAGGGCAAGGTGATCGCGATCGCGAGCCGCGGCGACAACGAGATCGGCGGCCACTCCGACGACGTGATCGTCGTCCCCGACACGGCGCTCGAGCTCCAGCCGATCCTGACCGTGCTGCCGCTCCAGATGCTGTCGTACTACGTGGCCGACTTCAAAGGCACCGACATCGACCAGCCGCGCAACCTGGCGAAGTCGGTCACCGTCGAGTGACGCGCAAGCTCACCCACTTCGACGACGCCGGCGCCGCCCACATGGTCGAGGTCGGCGCCAAGCCGGAGACCGCGCGGCTGGCGGTCGCGAGCGGCCGGATCTCGATGCAGCCGGCGACCGCCCGCGCGGTGCGCGCCGGCCGGATCGGCAAGGGCGACGTGCTCGGCATCGCGCGGATCGCCGGGATCCAGGCCGCCAAGCGCGCGGCCGAATGGATCCCGCTGTGTCACCCGCTGCGGCTGACCGGGGTCGAGCTCGACCTGCGGGTTGTCGGCAGCGCGGTCGCGATCACCGCCACGGTGCGCGCCTTCGATCGCAGCGGCGTCGAGATGGAGGCGCTGGCCGCGGTGTCGGCTGCTGCTCTCACCGTGTACGACATGTGCAAGGCGATCGACCGCGGCATGGTGATCTCGGACGTCCGGCTCGACGAGAAGCGGGGGGGCAAGTCGGGGACGTGGCGGCGCGCGAGTCGCGGTGCAGGTCGCAGCTCTGACAAGAGCCGTTAGCGTCTCGCTTGCCCGGCGGCGCCGGTTCCGACGATGCTGCGCGCCATGCGCCGTCTGATCGGGGTCCTGCTCGCCTTCAGCTCGTCCATTCCCGCCGTCGCACACGCCGAAGCGGCGTGGCGCTTCACGCCGGAGCGCACCCCGGTCATCGAGCCGGGCGCCTCGCCGATCATCGGCGGCACCGCGACGACGGTGGGGCAGTTCCCGTCGGTGGTCGCGCTCACGGTCGGCGGTGGGTTGTGCACCGGCACGCTGATCCACCCCGAGTGGGTGCTCACCGCCGCGCACTGCCTCTCGCCGGTGATCCTGCAGCTGCCGGATCAGGCGGCGGTGACCTCGAGCACGCGGGTCCACTTCAACACCGTCAACCTCAACCAGTCGCAGGGCACGGTGGTGCGCGCGGCGATGACGATCCCGCGCGTGCCGAACTTCGGCAACAACAACGTCGGCTCGATGGACATCGGCCTGATCAAGCTGGCGACGCCGGTCACCGACGTCGAGCCGACGCCAGTCAACTTCGACCCGGCCAAGGCGCCGGTCGGCATCCCGGTCACGATGGTCGGCTTCGGCGCCACCCAGCGCGGGCCCGGCGGCTCGTTCGGGATCGAGTACGTGCTGACCGACCGCACCTCGGTGTCGTGCTCTCGGTTCGGCGCCAGCGACGCCAACCTGTTCTGCTACTCGCAGGTCGACAACAAGGGCAAGTGCCAGGGCGACTCGGGCGGGCCTTCGTTCGCGCAGATCGACGGCCGCACGATGGTGGTCGGCGTGACCTCGTTCGGCGACCAGACCTGCTCGCAGTTCGGCGCCGACACCCGCACCGACGCCGAGAAGGCGTTCCTGCTCCAGCACGTGCCGTCGCTCGAGGGCTGTACGACCGCCGCCGAGTGCTCGACCGGCGAGATCTGCTTCGACATGCGCTGCATCACCGAGCCGTTCACCCCGGGCGGGATCGGCTCGGCCTGCACCACCTCCACCGAGTGCGACTCCGGGCTGTGCGCCGACGGCCCCGGCGGCATGCACTGCACCGAGGCGTGCACCGTGGGCATGCCGGACGCGTGCCCCGCGGGCCTCGAGTGCCTCGGCTCGAACGGCTCGACCGGTGCGTGCTGGCCGTCCGAGGACGGCGGCGACGACGACACCGGCTGCTGCGACGCGAGCGGCCACGGCGCCCCGACCATGCTGTTCGGGATCGGCCTGGTGCTCGTGCTGTCGCGCCGCCGGCGCCGCTGAGCGCGCGCGCCGGTCGCTAACCGGCCCGGCGGCGCTCGAACACCAGCAGCTCGCCGAGCGTGTCGTGGTCGCGGGTGCCGATCTGCTGCATCCCGAGGTGGCGGATCACCCCGAGCGACGCGAAGTGCCACGGGAACGTGGTCGCCTGGACCGCCTGGATGCCGGGCTGGGCGAGCGCCCACTCGACGCACGCCCGGGTGGCCTCGCTCGCGAGTCCGCGGTCCCGCGAGCTGTCCTCGATCGAGTAGGCGACCTCGGCGATCCCGTCGCTCGGGTGGCCGTGGAACACCACGCTGCCGACCACGCGCGGCTCGTCGCGCAGCAGCACCAGCGAGTCGCCCCACAGCCGGACCTCGGGATCGGCGCGCAGCGCGGCGCGCGAGAACGGGAAGCCGAGCGCGACCAGGTCGTCGTTGGGCCACGCGTCGGGGAACCGCGCCCCGACCACCGCCTCGGCGCGCGGCTTGTCGTGATCGAGCACGGCCTCGATCGCGTCGAGGGTGACCGGCACGATCCGCAGCCGCTCGGTGACCAGGGCCGGCACTAGGGACCCGCCTTCGACGCGCCGAACATCAGCGCGATCACGGTGGGGCCGCTGCCGATCTGGCTGACCCGCACGTCGACATCGAACAGGAACCCGTACGCGTACTGGTCGACCCCGATGCTCGCGACCGCGCCGGCATAGGCGCGCTGCATCTTGGGCGGGATCACCTGGTTCGCGCGCAGCATCTCGGCGCCGGCGCGCAGGGTGAGGTAGCGCCCCGGGTTGTCGCCGGGGCGGATCCGGATCCCGAGCGTCAGGTCCATGTGCAGGGTCTTCAGCTCGTCACCGACCCGCGCGGCGGCGGCGTCGAACATCGTGCCGAACACGAACGACCACCGGGCGGCCCAGCCGATCCGGCGCTCGGTGGACATCGGCTGCCACGCGGCCTGACCGCCGACCTGATAGCCGAGGCCGTGCGGGTTGGCGTCTTTCCCGGTGCCGCTCGCCGCGCCGACGACCCCACCGATGCGGCCGGCCGGCAGCGGCTCGGCGGCGGCCGCGGCAGCG
>JBQCJR010000362.1:0-2533 GCA_051952595.1 Kofleriaceae bacterium | reverse complement strand
GGTCCGGCACCGCCGAGGCGTCCGCCGCGCGCTGCTCGGCCTGCGCGAGCGACGAAGAGGCGCGCGCGATCCGGATCTCCGGGCGCCCGCGCAGCGCGCGCGCGACCAGGTCCTCGACCGAGCCGGCGAGCGCGCCGGTCGCTTCGAGCCGGCCGGTCGGCTCGAGCGCCGCAGAGCCCGGCGCGCCGATCGCGGAGGCCAGCGCGGCGATCGCCACGGCGGATCGCCGCTCGGCGTCGAGCCGAACGTGGCGAGCCCGGCCGACCTCGGACGTGGTGAGGTTGACCTCGAGCTGGGTGCCGAACCCGACGTGCTGGCGCTCCTTGGTCGCGGCGTCGACCTGGATCGCGACCTGCTCGGCCTCGAGGGCCATCGCCACGCGCTCGCGAGAGATCAACGCGCGCTGGAACGCGCTCCACGCCTCGATGCGCGCGAGCACCGCCGCGGCGGCGAGCTCGGCGTCGGCGCCCGCGACCTGGGCGGCCGCGATCGCGCGCCGCGACGCGCGCTTGCCGCCCAGCTGGAAGGTCTGCGACAGCCCGACCTCCCACGACACCGCGCGCTGGCCGCCGCCGGTGAACCGCGGCCCGACGGCGCCGGTGAGCTGTGGGTTGTACGCCGGCAGCGCGGCGTTCTCGGCCTCGCCCCGCGCGGCCTCGACCGACGCGCTGGCCATGCCGACCAGCGGCCGGGCCGCCGCGCGCTCGAGCGCCTGTTCGAGGGTGATCGGCTGCGCGGCGACCTCGGCGCGCAGCCCGGAGAGTGCGACGATCGAAGCGACCGCCGCGATCGATGTGATCGCGACTCCCGCGGCGCGCCGCGGGAGCGTGGATGAACCTGACATGTGACCTCCAGGCGCGGCGCACGGGCGCCCACGCCTCGCTGTTCGACGAACGGATGCCGGGCGGACCCGGCGCGAATCAGAGGCTGTGAACCCTCGGGTTCACGGCCTCCGTCGGTCGGCGACGAGGTTGTTTCACAACCTCCTGGCGAACGGTCACGCGATCGGAGGCCGGATCGGCGGAGCGGGCGCGCCCTCGCCAGCGCGATCCAGGGCGACGGTACTCGTCGAGCGACCATCGCAGTCGGTCCGGTTCACGACCGGCGCCAGCGCGGGCGGCACGGCGTTCACGGTGTGGCAGGAGCACAGGTGGAAGGTTCCGGAGCAACCGTGCTCGTCGGCGCCGAGCGGCGCGGTGTCGTGCCGGTCGCGCTCGGCATGGGCGAGGTCGCCGTGCTCGGCCCAGTGGACCACCAGCTCGACCAGCTCCATCGCCGACGGGACGATCGAGAGCGCGAGCAGCAGTGCGAGGATCCGGGAGCGCACGGACGGCTAGACGATAGCGTTCGCCCTGGGAACGGTCAAACGGCGGCGCCGCCGGACCAGCCACTTGCGCACCTCTTCGACCCACAGCACCAGGCTGCCGACCACGCCGAGCGCGATCGCGTCGCCGAGGCTGATCGGGACGGTGTGGATGACCCGGCCGAGCGGCGCCCAGAACACCACCGCGATCTGGAGCAGGTTGCCGAGCACCAGGCCGCCGACCAGCCACGGGTTGCGCAGGAGGCCAAGCGAGAACGCCGACCGGAGCTCCGACCGGCAGTTCAGCACGTTGAACCACTCGCAGATGGCCAGCAGGGTGAACGTCTCGGTCTGGACCAGCGCGGCCGGGGCGCCGGCGTGGGTCCGCACGAGGAACCAGCCGAGCGTGGACGTGGTGATCGCCGCGATCATCACGGCGATCCGGGACAGCAGCACCCGGGTGAGCAGCGGCTCGCGGGCCGGCACCGGCGGCTGATCCATCTCGTCGCCCTCCGCCGGCTCGAGCACCAGGTTGACGGTGATCAGGCCCTCGGTGACCAGGTTGTTCCACAGGATCTGGACCGCCGCGAACGGCGGTGGATAGCCGAGCGAGATCGCGAGCAGCAGCACCACGACCTCGGCGCCGGAGGTCGAGACCAGCAGCAGCACCGCCTTCTTGATGTTGCGGTAGACGACCCTGCCCTCCTCGGCCGCCGCGACGATCGTCGCGAAGTTTTAGTCGCCGATCACGATGTCGGCGGCCTCCTTGGCGACCTCGGTCCCTGTGATCCCCATCGCCACGCCGACGTTGGCCTTGACCAGCGCCGGCGTGTCGTTGACACCGTCGCCGGTCATCGCGATCACCGCGCCGTCGCGCTGGTAGCTCTCCACGATCCGCAGCTTCTGCGCCGGGCGGACCCGCGCGAACACCGAGATCCGATCGAGGCGCTCCGCGAGCGCCTGCTCGGACATCCGGTCGAGCGCGTGGCCATCGACGAGCGTGTCCTCGGGGCGCGCGATGTCGAGGTGGCGCGCCACGGCGAGCGCGGTCGCCGCGTGATCGCCGGTCACCATCACCGGACGGATCCCGGCGGCGCGGCAGCGCTCGACCGCGTCGCGGACCTCGGGGCGCGGCGGATCGATCTGGCCGACCAGCCCGAGCAAGGTCGCGCGGCCTCGGAACGCCGCGAGCCCCGGCGCACCTGCGCCGCCCGCGCCGCCCGCGCCGCC
>JBQCJR010000361.1:0-12916 GCA_051952595.1 Kofleriaceae bacterium | reverse complement strand
CGGCAAGCCGATCCCGATCAGCGTCGTGCTCACGATCGTCGCCGGCGCGGCGGCCGGTTTGCACCACGCGCACGACCGCGTCGGCACCGACGGCGTGCCGCTCGGCATCGTGCACCGCGACGTCTCGCCGTCGAACCTGATGGTCGGCTTCGAGGGCGGCGTGAAGGTGGTCGACTTCGGTGTCGCCAAGGCGGCGGACCGCGCGCAGGAGACCAAGTCCGGCACGGTGAAGGGCAAGATCAGCTATCTGTCGCCCGAGCAGTGCCGCGGCCGGCCGGTCGACCGGCGCAGCGATCTGTTCTCGCTCGGGATCGTGATGTGGGAGATGTTGACCACCGAGCGGCTGTTCAAGCGCGCGAGCGACTTCGAGAACATGACCGCGATCGTCAACGACATCTCGGCGCCGCCGTCGTCGCGGCGCGCCAACCTGCCGCCGGAGCTCGACGCGATCACCCTGCGCTTGCTCGCGAAGGATCCGGCGGAGCGGTTCCAGACCGCCGCCGAGGTCGTCGATGCGCTCGAGGAGGCCGCGGCGCGCACGGCGACGCGGATCTCGCCGTCGGGGCTCGGCCGGTTGCTGCGCGAGATGTTCGGTCAGCGCCCCGAGCCGTGGCTCGAGCTCGACGCCGCCGAGGTGCCCGATGGCGTCACGGTGACCGGCCAGCCGGTGCCCGCCGAGCTGTCCGGATCGCTCGGAGATCCGGTCGATCTCCAGCTGTCGAGTGTGGTCGATCTGAGCGCGGCGCCGTCGTCGTCGGAGCTGCCGAACATCCTGCCGGCGACCACCGTGCCGACCGTGCCTGCCACCCGCGCGGCGGTCGCGTCGCAGGCGATGACGTCGATGGTCGCGTCGCTACCGCTGCCGGCGCCGCCGCCGACGCACTCGGGCGCATCGCGCTCGATGCCGCGGATCTCGCACGAGTCCGGCCCGCAGGTGGCGGTGGGCTCGGCCGAGCATCCGAGCCGCGCGGCGGCCTCGGGCTCGCATCCTTCGATCTCGGCGCACTCGATCCCGGCGATGCCGGCGCTCCCCGGGATCCCGGTGCTGCAGCCGCCGCGCCGCTGGCCGATGGTCGCGGTGATCGGCTCGGCGACGGTGATCGGCTCGCTGACCATGTGGTTCGCGATGAAGCGCAACGCGTCGGAGCCGGCCGCGCCGCCGGCCGGATCGCAGGCCGCGATCGTCATGCGGGCGGAGCCGCCGGTCGCCCCGACGCCCGCGCCGGTCGCCCCGACGCCCGCGCCGGCGGCGGTGATCGATGCGGGCGCCGCAGCGCCGGCGGTCGACGCGAGCGCCGCAGCGCCGGCGATCCACGCGAGTGCAGCATCGGCGCGGACCGATGCCGTGGCGGCAGGTGCCGCGCAGCCCACCGTGGTCGATCCAAGCGCGGCGATCGCGCTCGCGATCACCGAGCAGCGCTACGCCGACGCGGTCGCCGCGTGCAGCGCGCAGCTCCCGGCCGACAGCGCCGACGCGTGCACGCTCGCCGCGTGCCACACGCGCCTCGACACCAAGGCGCGCGCGTGGTTCGCGCGAGTCGCGAACGGGCGCGCCAAGCTCGCCGCGACGTGCCGCGGGCTCGGGATCGAGCTGGTCGTGAAGCGTCCGGCGAGCAAGCCGGTCGCGCCGGGCGGCGTGCCGGATCCGTGCGACGTCGATCCGGCGTCGTGCCAGCACTGAGGCGCGTGACGCGCTCGACGCACGCGGTCGCTAGGGTGCGTTCAGGATCTCCGGCGGCGAGATCACCGGCTCGACTTTGTTGAAGTCGGCGCTCCACACGAGGATGTAGCCGGCGCCACCGCCGGCGCCGCCGCCACCGCATCCCATCCCGGCGCTCGCGCCCGCACCGCCGCCGAGCACCTGACCGGCCGCGCCCGCACCGCCGCCGCCGAACCCGGAGCACAGCAAGCCTGTCGTTCCGCCGGGCACGGGGAGCTCCGATGCGAGGCCGTCGCTGCCGTGCGTGCCCATCTCCGTGAACCGCGCCGAGCCACCGCCGCCGCCGCCGTTGGCCGCGAGCACGCCGCGAACCTCGACGCGCGGCGCGTCGATCCCGATGTAGCCGCCGCTGCCGCCGCCGCCGCCGCCGCACGCCGAACCCGCGGGTGCGCCGTTGCCGCCGGAGCCGCCGGCGAGCACCGCGCCGCTGATCGCGATCTCGACGCGCGAGGCGAGGTGGATCGCGCCACCGCCGTTGCCACCCTCTGCAAAGGTGGACTCGTTGGACGGAGACGTCGCGCCCGTACCGGCCCTGCCGCTCTTGCCGCCTTGGCACCCGCCGCGGAACAGCGGGGGCGAGGTGAGCGGCGCGCCGGCTCCTCCCGCTGTTGCGCCGTTCTGGCCGATGCCGCCGGTCCCGCCCGCGCCGTGGAAACCTGCGCCGCCGCCGCCGCCCGAGCCACCGCTCGATGACGCGCCGCCACCTTCTCCGCCGTTGCTGGGCAGGTCGCAGTTGTTCGCACCAGCGCCGGGAGCGCCGCGCCGGCTGCCGGCGTCGAGCGTGCCCGCGATCTCGATCCGATCGTACGCCGCGATGATCAGCGGCAACGTCCCGGTCGCGCGGAGCTCGGCGCCCTGCTCGAGCGTGAACCGGTCGACCACCATCACCGAGATCTCTGCCATGGCCGGACCGATCCGGTGCGTGGCGACCGGGATCACCGTCCCATCGGGACCTTTCAGCTCACCTTTGTGAGTGATGAACGTGTAACGTCCGCCGCCGAGCACCAGCGAGCCGAGTGGCGGCGGCAGATCGCACGGCGCAAATCCGTGCGGCATCCACGCCGTGCACACCGACGCGTCGGGGGCGTCCGGAGTCTCGCCGTCGAGGATCACCGGATCATCGATCCCGAGCAATCCGCGGCACCCGGTCGCGACCAGCAACACGAGCGAAGCGAACCGCATGATCCGAGCCTAGGGCGCCGCCCCGGATCGGGTCAACGACTCGCCTCACCGGTCGACCATCGCTTGACGCTCCCGGCGCACTCGTCGATCCTAGGTTCCTGTGAGGCGGCTCGTCGCGATCGCCGGGATGCTGTTGATCTCGACCCGGGTCGATGCTCAGCCCGATGCTGCGCCCGACGGCGGACATCCCGAGGCCAAGCGGTTGTTCGAGCAGGCGCGCGAGCTGATGGATCGAGGCAAGCACGCCGAGGCGTGCGAGCTGTTCGGCAAGAGCCTCGAGCTCGAGCGCGCGGGAGGCACGCTGCTCAACCTCGGCGATTGCGCCGCGCGCGCCGGCGAGCTCGAGAAGGCGCTGCTGTTCTACGATGCCGCGGCCGGCGAGTTCGAGAGCTCCGGCAAGGCCGCGCGTGCGAAGTACGCGCGGGGTCTCGTGGCCGCGATGTCCGCGAAGCTATCGATCGTCGTCGTGAGGATGGCCGATCCGAGTATCCCCGGCATGACGGTCTCGATCGGCGATCGGTTCGCCGCGCCCGCCCGCGAGCTGACCCAGCGCACCGACCCGGGCCCCGTCGAGGTCGTCGTGCGCGCGCCGGGCCACCGGCCGTTCACGAAGATCGTCGAGGCGCCGGTAGGCGCCCAGGTCGTCGTCGAGGTGCCCGCGCTGGCGCTGCTCGAATCCGCCGATCGCCCGCCGCCGTTGGGACCGCTGCGGCGAAAGCGCAGCCGGGTCATCCTCGCCGCCGGGATCGGCGGCGCCGGGGTGGTCGGGCTCGGGATCAGCACGATCGCAGCGCTGGTCGCGCGCGACACGTATCGCGGCGCGTTCGAGGCGAGCTCGGGAGGCGCGGCGCCGTGCTCGGAGAACGGCGGAGGTCGCCCGCTCTGCACGCCGGCAGGCGCCCGCCGGATCGAGGACGCCGGTGAGATGGCGGATCTCGCGACGGCGGCGGCGATCGGCGGCGGCGTGCTGGTCGCCGCGGGCGTCGTGCTCTATCTGACCGCGCCCAAGGAGCGGGTCACGATCGCGCCGATGGCCGATGCCTCCACGGTCGGCGTCGCGTTCCGCGCCGCGTTCTGAGCCGGTCGTTCGTGGCGCGCCCGGTTTGACTCGCGCCCGGCTGCGGGGGACGTTCAGCTCGTGGCGGTCAAGAACTACGTCCTGGACACCAACGTCCTGCTTCACGATGCACGTGCGTTCTACGCGTTCGCCGACAACAACGTGATCATCCCGATCTACGTGATCGAGGAAGTCGATACGTTCAAGAAGGATCAATCGGAGCTCGGGCGCAATGCGCGCCAGGTCGCGCGGCTGCTCGACCAGCACCGCAGCGAAGGCGGGCTATCGCACGCGCAGCCGCTGCCGAACGGCGGCACGGTGCGAGTGGCGCTGTCGAAGAACCCGATCAAGAACCCGAGCTACGACTCGCGCTCGATGGATCAGCGGATCCTCGAGATCGCGCTCGAGGTCCGCGACCTCGATCCCAAGATCCCGACGATCCTGGTCACCAAGGACGTCAACATGCGCGTCCGCGGCGACGCGCTGGGCCTCCACACCGTCGACTTCGAGCCCGAGCAGATCTCGGTCGACGAGCTGTACCCCGGCCACCGCGAGGTCGCGGTGCGCGCCGGGACGATCGAGCAGTTCTACGCCGACAACGCGGTCGTGGTCGACGCGCCAGCGCTGCACGCCAACGAGTTCCTGACCCTCAAGGACGAGAACGGCAAGAGCGCGCTGACCCGCTGGGATCGGACCTCCGGCAAGGCGCATCCGGTCAAGAAGCTGCGCGACGGCGTGTGGGGGATCAAGCCGCGCAACCGCGAGCAGCACTTCGCGCTCGACCTGCTGCTCGACGACAGCGTCAAGCTGGTCACCCTGGTCGGCAAGGCCGGCACCGGCAAGACGCTGCTCGCGATCGCCGCGGGGCTCCAGAAGGTCACCGAGGAGCAGGTGTTCTCGAAGCTGCTGGTGTCGCGCCCGATCTTCCCGCTTGGCCGCGACATCGGTTACCTGCCTGGCGACATCGAGGAGAAGCTGAACCCGTGGATGCAGCCGATCTACGACAACCTCGAGCTGCTGCTCGGGATCAACAAGGCCGACAAGAAGGACGGCCGGAGCCCCGCCGAGCTGGTCGAGCTCGGGTTCGTCGAGATCGAGCCACTCACCTACATCCGCGGCCGCTCGCTGCCGAACGTCTACATGATCGTCGACGAGGCGCAGAACCTCACGCCGCACGAGGTCAAGACGATCATCACGCGCGCCGGTGAGGGCACGAAGATCATCCTGACCGGCGATCCGTACCAGATCGATCACCCGTACCTCGACTCGTCGAACAACGGCCTCACCACGGTGGCCGAGCGGTTCAAGAACGAGCAGATCGCCGGCCACGTGATCCTGACCAAGGGCGAGCGCTCGCCGCTCGCCGAGCTGGCGACCCAGATCCTGTAAGATCGCCGGATGCGGCGCGGCCTTCTGCTCGTCGTGCTCGGGTTCGTGCTCGCGCCGAGCGCGCGGGCCGAGGCACAGCGCGAGCCGGGCTGGGAGGTGCGGATCCCGGAGCGCATCGAGCTGGCGGCCGGCGAGACCGGCACGCTGGCGATCTCCATCGCGGTCGATCGCCCGCTGGTCGTGTCGAAGGATGCGCCGGTGATGGTCGAGCTCGCCGCGCCCGGGTTGCCCATCAAGAAGCCGCGGCTCGGGCGCGCCGATGCGGTCGATCCGGAGGCCGACGCGCCGCGGTTCGCCATCCCACTCAAGCCAAGCGCGCCGGGCGAGTACAAGGTCCGCACCCGGCTCCAGCTGTGGCTGTGTGGCGCCCGGGTGTGCCGGCCGCTCGAGGTGCGCCGCGAGACCACGGTGATCGTCGCGTCGCCGCCGGCCGCGCCGACACCGGAGGGCGGCCGGGCATTGGGGCCATAGATCAGGTACTTGCGCGTTCGTCCTCGCAGATCGGATCGGCGGGTCGTGCGTGCAACAGCACATGCCCAGCCGCCGCCAGCGCATCGTCAGCTACGGAATCCCGACCACTGCCGCCGCGACGATCGTCGCCGCCGCGCTGCTCACGCCGTGGGCGCGCCGGAGCGAGGCCCCTCCGGCGGCGGGCGAGCCAGGCCTGACCGCGGTGGCGTCGGTCCCGGCGATCCCGACGGTGACCAGCGGCAAGCATCAGATCGATGTGGTGTTCGCGGTCGACACCACCGGCTCGATGGGCGGCCTGCTCGATGGCGCGAAGCGCACGGTGTGGTCGATCGCGACCCACATCCGCAAGGCGGATCCCGAGGCCAACCTGCGGATCGGCCTGGTCGCCTATCGCGACGTCGGCGACGAGTACGTCACCAGGCCGTTCTCGCTGACCACCGATCTCGACGCGGTGTACTCCGAGCTCTCGACCTACCAGGCGGCGGGCGGCGGCGACACGCCCGAGGACGTCGACGCGGCGCTCGATGCATCGCTCAAGATGTCGTGGCGCCCGGGCGCCAAGAAGCTGATCTTCGTGGTCGGCGACGCGCCGCCGTCGAGCCGCGGCGAGGTCCCGACGTTCGACGTGCTGGCGCAGCAGGCGAGCGCGCGCGGCATCATCGTCAACGCGATCCGGTGCGGCCAGGACGCCGAGACCGCGGCGACCTTCCAGCGGCTCGCGTCGCTCGGCCGCGGCGAGTTCTCGTCGATCTCGCAGGACGGCGGCGTCCAGCAGATCGCGACGCCGTACGACGATCGCCTCGCCGAGCTCTCGACGCGGATCGATCGCACGACGATCATCGTCGGCGACGACACCGCGCGCGCCGGCTACATGGGCAAGATGGCGGCGGCCGAGGGCGCGCCGGCCCCGGCCAAGGCGGACCGCGCCGCGTACTACGCGAAGAAGGCGTCGGCGACCAAGGGCCGCGCCGACGTGCGCGACGCGGGCGACCTGGTCGGCGCGTGGGCGACCGGCGGCGTCGCGCTCGAGGAGCTCAAGCCGGCCGACCTGCCGGCCGAGCTGCGCAACAAGGACAAGGTGGCGCTCGAGGCCGAGCTCACCAAGCGGTCCGCCGAGCGCCAGGAGATCCAGAAGGAGCTCGAGGCGATCGCCCGGCAGCGCGACGAGTACCTCGCGAAGCACGCCGCTGGCCAGGGCTTCGACGCCAAGGTGAAGGAGACGATCGAGCGCCAGCTCAAGTAGCGGTCCGCGAAAGACGGAGGTCCTCCGAGGGTGCCCGAAGCGGCACCCTCGTGCTATCTGGGCGCGATGTTGTTCAGCGAGCTGGGGTTGATCCCACCTCTCCAGACCGCGGTCGCCGCAGAGGGATACGTCGAGGCCACACCGATCCAGGCCCGGGCGATTCCCTACGTGCTCGCCGGTCGCGATCTGCTCGGCCTCGCCCAGACCGGTACCGGCAAGACCGCGGCGTTTGCGCTGCCGATCCTCCAGCGGCTGTCGCAGAAGGCCCCGCGGGCCCAGGCGCCGCGGCCGATCCGCTGCCTCGTGCTCACCCCGACCCGCGAGCTCGCCTCGCAGATCGGCGTCAGCTTCTCCACCTACGGCAAGCACCTGCCGCTCAAGAACACGGTGATCTTCGGCGGCGTCGGCGACGGCCCGCAGAAGCAGGCGCTGCGCTCCGGGATGGACATCCTGGTCGCCACGCCGGGCCGGCTGCTCGATCTCGCCGGGCAGGGCCTGGTCGATCTCTCGCCGCTCGAGGTGTTCGTGCTCGACGAGGCGGACCGCATGCTCGACATGGGGTTCATCCACGACGTCCGCCGCGTGATCGCGCTGTTGCCGCGGAAGCGCCAGACCTTGTTCTTCTCGGCGACCATGCCGCGCGAGGCCCAGGAGCTCGCCGATCAGCTGCTGATCGATCCGGAGACCGTCGCCGTGGTGCCGCCGTCGACCACCGCCGAGCGCGTCGACCAGGAGATCTACTTCGTCGAGAAGGGCGACAAGCGCGCGCTGCTCGTCGACGTGCTGCGCGAGACCGCGATGCGCCGCGTGCTGGTGTTCTCGCGCACCAAGCACGGCGCGAACCGGATCGCCGAGCACCTGGTGAAGTACGAGATCACCGCCGAGGCGATCCACGGCAACAAGTCGCAGAACGCCCGCGAGCGCGCGCTCTCGGGGTTCAAGAGCGGGCGCGTCCGCGTGCTAGTCGCGACCGATATCGCGGCGCGCGGGATCGACATCGACGACGTCACCCACGTGATCAACTTCGACGTGCCCGAGGTCCCCGAGACCTACGTGCACCGGATCGGCCGCACCGCGCGCGCCGGCGCGACCGGCATGGCGCTCACGTTCTGCGAGGTCGAAGAGCGCGCCGATCTGCGCGCGATCGAGAAGCTGACCCGCCAGGAGATCCCGGTGGTCGAGGGTCACCCGTACGAGTCGAAGGTGCCGTTCGCGCCCGCGCCGCGCCTCCAGCCGCCGCGCCCTCAGCCGCAGAACCAGCGGCGAGAGGCCCAGGGCCAGCGCGAGCACGGCCGGCGCGACCTACCGAGCGGCGGCGGTGCCCGTCGTCGGCGGCGCCGGGGCCGCGGAGGCGGCGGAGGTGCGGGTGGCGGCGGTGGCGGCGGCGCCCCGCGTGGCTGATCCGGCGACCCCGGATCCCAACGACGCGCTGGCGTGCTCGTTCTGCCTCAAGAGCCGCCGCGAAGTCCGCAAGCTGATCGCCGGCGACGGCGTGTGCATCTGCGACGAGTGCGTCGTGTTGTGCCACGAGATCCTGCTCCAGGATGCCGATCCGCTGCCGGTCGCCCGGCTGCGCGGCGCGTCGTGGCTCGGGCGGATCTTCTCGAGGAAGTAGCGGCCGCCCAGGCCGCGGCGGCTACTTCCAGTCGGTGACCACCGAGCGCAGCTCGCCGAGCCGCGCGCGCGACAGCGTGCCCACGGCGGCGAGCACGAGGTGGTCGGGCGAGAGCACCTCGCCGGCGACCCGCACCACGTCGTCGACCGAGATCTGCTGCATCGCCGCGAGCCGCTGCGACAGCGCGGGCGGCGGGTAGTACAGCGAGGTGCCGCCGAACCAGCCGGCCATCGCCGAGGCGTCGTCGATCGATGCGAGCGTCTCGTAGCGGTAGCGCACGCGCGCCTTGGCGAGCTCGTCCTCGGTGACCTCGCCGCGGCGCAGCCCGTCGAGCAGCGCGAGCAGCTCGCGGACCAGCGCGGGGACCTTGGCGTTCGCGGTGGCGCCGGTGATCTCGAACAGCGCGGTGTCGGCGAGCGGCTCGATCGAGGCGTGGATCGAGTAGGCGAGGCCCTTCTGATCGGCGAGCGTGTAGTGCAGCCGGGTCGACATCCCGTCGTCGAGCACGCGGAGCAACGCGACCAGCGCGACGTACGCCGGATCGAGCTCGGGCACGGCGCGGAACAGGATCGCGAGCGAGGTCTGCGAGCCGGCGTCGGGCACGTGGCGCAGCCGCGGCCCGGTGATCAGCGGCGGCGCGGCCGGGACCTCGACGCGGGTCCCGGTGGGCATCGCGGCGAGCGCGCGGGCGGCGGCCTCGACGACCGGCCCGTGGTGGACCGGCCCGGCGACGCACAGGCTGGCGTTGCGCGCGCCGTAGAACGCGGAGAAGTGGCGCTGGACGTCGTCGTTCGAGAACCGCTCGACGTTGCTGCGCGGTCCGATGATCCGCTGGCCGAGTGGGTGGTCCTCGAACGCGAGGCCGCGGGCGATGTCATCGGCGTTGATCTCGACGCCCTGCTCGTCGTAGTCCTCGTTGATCTCCTCGAGCACCAGCTGGCGCTCGAGCTCGATGTCGGAGAACCGCGGCCGTCCGAGCAGCTCGCCGAGCAGGCCGATCGCCGCCGGCACGTTCTCGGGCTCGAGCGAGAGCTGGAACAACGTGTAGTCGCGGCCGGTCTCGGCGTGCAGCGTCGAGCCCAGCCGCTCGACCGCGGTGTTGAGCTCGAGCGAGGTCGCGTAGCGCTCGGTGCCGCGGAACAGCATGTGCTCCACGAAGTGCGACAGCCCGTTGTCCGCGGGAGTCTCGAACCGCGCGCCTACCTTGACGAACAGCGCACACACCGCCGTGTGGAGGTGCGGTAGCGCCACGGTCGTCACGGCGAGGCCGTTGTCGAGGGTGGTGGTCTCGACGTGGGGATCCAGCTTCGTGTCCAACGTCCTGTGGCTTACCACGGTAGATCGGTGGTATCACCGTGGTCGGATCCGATGCTCCTCAAGAAGATCGTGATCGCCGAAGACGACGACGCCATCGCGCACATGGTCAACATGGCGCTGGGCGATGCGGGATTCCTTTGCCTGCGTGCCCGCGACGGCGACGAGGCGCTGAAGCTGGTGAAGGCCCACGACCCGGACCTGCTGGTCCTGGACGTGATGATGCCGCGCGTCGATGGCCTCGAGGTCGCCCGCCGGCTCAAGGCCGACGTGATGTGGTCTCGGACGCCGATCCTGATGCTGACGGCGCTCGCCGGGATCGACGACCAGGTCCAGGGGCTCGAGGCCGGCGCCGACGCCTACATGTCGAAGCCGTTCGATCTCCGGGAGATGGGAGCGCGGGTCAAGGCGCTGATCCGCTCGGCGCGCCGCGAGCGCGACCGCAACCCCACGACCAATCTCCCCGGATCGCGCGCGATCGACGAGGAGATCGAGGGCGCGCTCAAGAGCGGCAAGCCGACGGTGGTCATCCACGTCGACATCCTCAACTTCGACACCTACGCCGACGCGATCGGCATCGCGCGCTCCGAGGACACGGTGCGCAGCCTCGGCCAGTGGCTGCTCGACTCGGCGCGCCAGGCCTCCGGCGGCGGCGCGTTCGTCGGCCACATCGGCGGCTCGGACTTCATCGCAGTGCTCGCTCCGGAGCACTCGGAGCCGTTCATCCAGAGCGCCGAGTCGGCGTTCGATAGCAAGCGGTCGTCGTTCCCCGGCGAGACCGGCTCGCTGGCGCTGGTCGCCGCGATCGCGAGCACCGAGGGGCTGACGCTCAACGGCGGCGCCGACGATCTCGGCCGTCGGCTCGGCAAGGCGATGAAGCAGGCCAAGGCGGCCGGCAAGACCGGCCACGTGATGTGGTCGAAGGCCTGAGCCAGGCACCACGCGCGATCCGGCCCGGCGATCGGCTCGGGCGCTACGAGATCGGCGAAGAGCTCGGCGAGGGCGGGATGGCCACGGTGTTCCGGGCGCGCGACCGCGAGCTGCGCCGCGAGGTCGCCGTGAAGGTGTTGTTCCCACACCTCGCACGCCGGGCCGAGGTGGTGCGCCGGTTCCATCGCGAGGCGCGCGCGGCGGCCGGGCTCGAGCATCCGAACATCCTGCGGATCTACGACGTCGGTGGCGGCGAGCCGAGCGCGGATCCCCGCGCGGTCGGCGAGCTCGATCCGCCGTACATCGTGATGGAGCTGATCCGCGGGCGCACGCTGCTCCAGGAGATCGAGCAGCGCGGCCCGCTGCTCGCCGAGGTGGTCGCGTGCATCGGGGCGCTGCTCGCCGACGCGCTCGCCGCCGCGCACGCCGCCGGGATCATCCATCGCGACATCAAGCCGTCGAACGTGCTCGTGGCGCAAGGCGGCCGGTTGCTGCTCGCGGACTTCGGCGTCGCGCGGCTCGAGACCGAGGACTCGCTGGTCACCCGCACCGGCGCGCTGCTCGGCACGCCGGCGTACATGAGTCCGGAGCAGGCGTGTGGCGACACCGCGACCGCGCGCAGCGACCTGTACTCGCTGGGCGCCACGCTGTACCAGCTGTCGACCGGCGTCCTGCCGTACGGCGGCAGCCCGGCGAAGGTGATGTCGCAGCTCGTGTCCGGCCAGCGGGTCGCGCCGGTGCGCCGGCGGGCGGCGGTGGGGCCGGAGCTGTCCGGTGCGATCGAGGCGATGATGGAGGCCGATGCCGCGGCGCGCCCGACGAGCGCGGCGGTGGTGGCCGGCGAGCTGCGGCGGATCGCGGCGGCCGGTGGGCTCGGCGATCCGGCGGACGAGCTCGCGGCGTTCTTCGAGGACGCCGGCGCGTTCCTGCGCGCGCGCATCGCGGGAGTCGTGCGTGCGATCGCGGCCGCGGCGGAGCAGGCGATTGCAGAGCGCAAGCTGCCACGCGCGATCGCGCTCGCGGACCGCGGCGCGGCGCTCGCGCCGGACGATCCCGCGATCGCCGCGCTGGTCGCGAAGGTCACCGAGGGCGGGCGCGCGGGCGATCGACGCCGGGTGATCGCGCTCGCCGGCGGCGGCGTCGCGCTGGCGGGTGGGGCGATCGCGGTGGCGATGGCGCTGCTCGGCGGCGCGGGCGGAACGGCGGGAGATCCGTCGCACGGCGGGAGCGGAACGGGAGACGGCGGCGCCTTGGCTCTCGACCCGCGCATCGCGGGAGACGGGGGCGCGGGCTCGGCGCGCGATCCCAGCGGCGACGGGAGTGCGTCGCCGGTCGGCGCGCTCGGGCCCGGTCACGAGGACGCTTCCGAGATCGGTGCCGGCGGCGACAGCGACGGAGCGGCGCTAGCTCGCGACCCGAGCCTCGCGAGGGTCGTCGGCGATGCCGGCTCGCCGGTCGCCGCGACGCCGGATGCGGCGCGGATCGCACAGCTCGATGCGGACGCGAGGATCGCGAAACGTGGGCCGAGCGCGCAGGTGGCAGGTCTCGACCCGGGCGCGCAAACCGCAGGTCGGGATCCGGGGGCGCGCGTCGCGGGTCGCGATCCGGGCGTGCAATCCGCGGGTCGGGATCCGGGGTCGCAAGCCGCAGGTCGGGATCCGGGGTCGCGCATCGCGGAGCCCGATCCGGGATCTCGCGCCGCGATGCCGGATGCAGGCGTGCGGGTCGTGGCGCCCGACGCGCGGCTCGCCGGGCTCGCCGATGCAGGCGCGCCGCCCACGCCCTCGATCGACACGCCGCCGCACGCGGGGGACGCGCCGGCCACCCTGACGGTCGCCAACGACGTGTGGTGCAACCTGTCGATCGACGGAGTCGCCCACGGCCGGGTCACCCAGCGCCGCACCGTGCAGCTCGCGCCGGGGCGACACACCGTCGCGTGCGAGCAGGGGGCAGGGACCGGCCTGCGCTGGTCGGAGGCCGTCGAGCTGGCCGCGG
>JBQCJR010000360.1:0-2966 GCA_051952595.1 Kofleriaceae bacterium | reverse complement strand
GGTCGATCGGCTGCTCGAGCTGGTCGAGCCGAGCGATCCGGCGCACGCCGTGGAGGTGCTCGAGCTCGAGCTCGGCGAGCTCGCGCGTCCCGGCCGCAGCGACGGCGCGCGCCGCAGGCCCGAGGTGATCGCGCGGCGCGCCGCGCAGCACCGCCGCGCCGCCGCGCTGTGGAACGATCACCTCGGCCGCGTCGATCGCGCGCTGTGGCACTGGCAGCAGGCGTGGAAGCTCGAGCCGCACGATGCGGTCGCGCTCGAGGCGGCGCGCCAGCTCTATCACTCGCTCGGCGACGACGCGATGGTCGCTCGGCTGTACCAGGCGGAGCTCGAGGTGGTCGGCACCGCGCCGAGCACCGCCGCGCGGCGCGCCGGCCTGCGCTACCAGCTCGGCAAGCTCGCGCTGCGCGGCGACGATCTCGAGACCGCGGCCAACCACCTCGAGGAGGCGTCGCGGCTCGATCCGGCGTCGCTCGAGATCGCCGAGAAGCTCGCCGAGGTCTACGCCAACCCGAGCTTCCGCGACGGCCAGACGCTGCACAAGGCGGGCGAGCTGTTCGTCGAGGTCGGCCGCAAGCGGATCCAGCGCGACGACTCGACCGGCATCAACTACCTGCGCCGCGCGGTCGGCATCGATCCGTACTCCAAGGGCTCGTCGCAGGCGCTCGAGGAGGCGCTGTCCGGAACCAGCCAGTGGCTGGAGCTCGATCGGATCCTCCGGCACCGCAGCGCGGTGGTCCAGGATCCGGCGGAGCGCGCCGAGGTGCTGCGCCGGCGCGCCGCGCTGTACCGCAACCAGCTGCCGGATCGCCCGGGGCTGATCGAGGTGCTGACCGAGCTGGTCGCCTACGAGCACCCGGGCAGCCGGGCCACGCGCGAGCTACGCGAGCTGCTGCGCGACGACCAGGACTGGGACGCGCTGTCCCGGCTGATGGAGGCCGAGATCAACGCGCTCGGCGCCGATCCGAACACCCCCGCCGAGCTGCTGGTCGGCGAGATCCTCGAGCTCGCCACGGTCGCCCGCGAGCACCAGGGCGATCGCGATCGCGCCGCCGAGCTGCTCCACCAGGCGCTCGGCGTGCTGCCGACGCACGAGGAGGCGCTCGCTCGCTACGTCGATCACTTCCGCGAGCGCCGCGACTGGCGCGGCCTGATCGACCTGTGCGAGTTCGCGCTCGACAACGCGCGCGAGGCCGGCGCGCCGCCGGACGACGTGGTCCGCCGGCTCGAGGAGATCGCCCAGCTCGCCGAGCTCCGGCTCGGCGATATCCCGCGCGCGATCGACGCGTGGGAGCGGATCGCCGAACACGAGCGCGGCAGCCCCAAGGTCGCCGAGGCGCTGCGCCGGCTGACCGCGCGGTCGAAGATGTGGCAGCAGCTGGTCGTCAGCCTCGAGCAGGAGGTGGCGACGGCCGGCAACCCGGTGCAGCGGGTCGCCGCGCTCAAGAAGATGGCGCAGACGTTCCGCGAGCGGCAGATCGATCCGCGGCGCGCGATCGATCTGTACGAGGAGGCGCTCGCGATCGATCCCGAGGACGATCCGACGCTCAAGGCGCTCGCCGAGCTGTACGAGCGCGAGGGCGATGACGCCGGCCTGGCCTCGGCGCTGCGCCGGACGCTCGAGCTCGACGAGCAGCGGATGGGCGGCGGCGACGGCGCGAAGGTGTGGCCAGTCGCCAAGCGCGCCGAGCGGCTGACCCAGCTGCGCCGGCTCGCCGCGCTGTACGAGACCCGGCTCGCCGACGTCGACGGCGTGGTCTACGCGTGCAGCGCGGTGCTCGAGATGATGCCGGGCGATCGCGATGCGCTCGAGCGGATGGAGCGCGTGCTCGACAAGGCGGGCGATCCGCGGCTCGAGCAAACGCTCGAGTACCACGCGGCCGCCTCGACCTCGCCGGCCGAGCGCGCCAAGCTGCTCAAGCGGCTCGCCCGGCTCGCGGCCGCCCGCGAGGACGATGTCGCGGCGCTCGATCGCTGGGAGCAGACGCTGCGCGCGTCGCCCTCGGATCCGGATGCGCTCGCCGCGCTCGCCGAGCTGTACCAGCGCGCGCAGCGGTGGCCGGAGCTCGCCCAGGTGCTCGAGCGGCTCGATGGCGGCAAGCCGCTGCCGGCCCAGGGCACGCCCGAGGCGGCGCTGCGCGCGGTCCAGCTCGAGAGCTACGCGGTCGTGCTCGATAGCCACCTCGGCGACGCCGCGCGCGCGATCAAGGCGTGGCACCGCGTGATCGACCTGACCCCGAAGAACCGCACCGCGCTCGCCGCGCTGGTCCGGCTGTACCGCGGCGCTTCGAAGTGGCGCGAGCTCGCCGACGCGCTCGGCGCGCAGATCATCTCGTTCGCGTCGCTGGTCGCGCCGGACGATCGCGCGCGCGCGTGCGCCGCCGCGATCGAGCGCGCCGAGATCCTCGAGGAGCGGCTCGGCGCGCCGGGCGATGCGATCAAGGTGCTCGACTACCTGATCCGAGATCTCGACCCGAACCACCTGCCGGCCCACACCGCGCTGCGCCGGCTCCACGAGCAGCGCGGCGACTTCGACGCGGCGGTGCGGATCGCCGAGCGCGAGATGTATCTGTCGCCGGAGCCGATCCGCAAGGTCGCGCGTGGGCTCGAGATCGGGATGATCTGCCGCGACCGGCTCAACAACCCGACCCGCGCGCTCCAGGCGTTCAAGCGCGTGCTCGAGCTCGATCCAGATCAGGACGAGGCGCTCGCGTCGTCCGCCGAGCTGCTCGCGCGGCTCGGCCGGTGGAAGGAGCACGTCGCGATGGTCGAGCGGATGCTCGCGCAGGTGCCCGGCCGCGACGCGCCGGACGCAGCCGAGTACGCCGAGCACCGCCGCACCCTGGTCCAGCGGATCGCCGCGGCCACCGCCGACAAGCTCGGCGATCCGAAGGGCGCGTTCCGCTGGTGGCGCCGCGCGCACGACGAGGCGCCCGACGAGCAGACGCTCGCGGACGTGCGGCGGGCCG
>JBQCJR010000359.1:0-3096 GCA_051952595.1 Kofleriaceae bacterium | reverse complement strand
GCCGATGTCCGGCAGTTCGTCCGGCAGTTCGTCCGGCAGCTCGTCCGGCGGCGTCGGACGCGCACTCTCGGCAGTCACGGCAGGCGCCCCCGCCGCCGAGACCAGCGCCGCCTCGGCCGCCGCGACCGGCGCGCCCTCCGCGCCGCAGCTGCCCGCCGCGAGTGGGCCGCATGTCGTCGCGATCGGCGCGCTGGTGCCGACCTCCGGCGTGGGCGCGCTGCTGCCGGCGGCGAGTCGCCCCGCGGAGCCCGCGAAGGCCGAGGGCGTCCCGCTGGTGCCGACCGCACGGCCCGGGGCCACGGTCGCGGAGCGCGTGCTCGCGGTGCTCGCCGAGCTGGAGGTCCAGACCGGCCCGCGGCTCGAGCTGGCGCTGATCCGCGCCCAGCTGGTTCCGCCGGGCGATCTCGCCGGCCAGCGCGCGATCGCCGCGGAGCTGAGCGAGCGGTTCCCCGGTGCGCTCGCGGCCCGGGTGGCGAGCGCGCGGCTGGCGCTCGCGGGCGGCGATGCCACCGCGGTGCGCGGCGGGCTCGAGGTGCTGGCCGGCGACGACGGCGCGCTCGCGTGGACGCTGCGCGGGCGCTGGCAGTGCGCGCACTGCGGCCACCGGCCGGGGCCGTTCAGCTGGCGGTGTGGTCAGTGCCGCCGCTGGAACACCCTGCGGATGGAGACCGGCGTCGAGCCACCCCCGGTCCCACCGCGCGAGCGCCGCGCGGCCCCGCGCCACCCGCGCCCGGACACGCCGGTCGGCCTGCTCGGCGCGGCTCCCGATGACTCGCTGCCCGCGGCCACGCTCGATCCGGGACTCACCGACGACGAGCTGGCCCGCGCCGGCACGCGGCGCTCGCTGCTCGGCCGCGTGGGCGGCTGGTTCTCCGGGGTGTGGCGCCGCGATCGATGATCTGCTGATTCCTCCGAGCTGGCCGCGGCGCCATCATCGCGATCGAGACTCTGGTATACCCGGCCGCGATGACGCCGCCTGACCCGCCTGGTGAGCCACCATCTGGCGGAATCCCGCGCTCCACCGACCCCACCTCGACCGGGCAGGTCACCGGACCGATCGCCCAGCCCACCGGCGGCGCGCTGAGCGGACGCACCCGCTCGCCGACGCTGTTCGGCGAGGAGGGCCCGGTGCGCCGGTTCCTCAAGCGGTGGGGCTTCCCGCTGTTCATCGTCCTGATCGTGTTCTGGGGCCGCTCGGTCCTGCTGCCGTTCGTGTTCGCAGGGCTGATCGCGTACATCCTCGCGCCGATCGTCCGCGCGATGTCCGAGCGCAAGGACGGCACGCGCCGGATGCCGCGCGGCCTCGCGATCGTCATCTGCTACCTGGTGTTCATCGGGCTGGTCGTCGGGTTCATGTTTCTGCTCGTGCCGAGGCTGTCGCGCGACGTCACCCGGCTCGGCAAGGAGGCGCCCGGCCTCTATCAGAAGTTCAACGACGAGTGGACGCCGCAGATCGCGCACTGGCTCGAGCGGCGGTTCCCCTCGCTCGCCGGCGTCAAGACGGCGCCCGACGAGCCGGCGGTGGTGCCGGACGTGCCGCTGCCGCCCGGCACGGCGTTCACCCTGACGCCGCTGCCCGATGGCCGGTTCGCGATGCAGATCGCGCCGAACGGCATCGACATCCACGCGCTGTCGCCGAGCAACTACCACATCAAGGCGAACGAGGTGCCGCCCGAGCCGCTGACCCTCGAGGACAAGCTGCGCGCCTACGTGCAGAAGGGCATGGTCGGGCTGCAGTCCAAGCTCAACGACCTGGTGCGCCTCGGGCAGTCGCTGCTGACCGCGTTCATCCGCGGCATCTTCCTGTTCTTCTTCACGCTCATGATCGGCGCCTTCATCCTGATCGACATGGAGAAGGTGCACGGGTTCCTGCGGAGCTTGTTCCCGCAGAACGTGCGCGACGACTACGACGTGATCATCGCGGGCATCGATCGCGGCCTGTCCGGCGTGATCCGAGGCCAGCTGTTGATCTGCCTGGTCAACGGCATCCTCACGTACATCGGCCTGCTGATCTTCGGGGTCAAGTACAGCCTGATCCTCGGCGTGGTCGCCGCGTTGCTCACGCTGATCCCGATCTTCGGATCGATCCTGTCGTCGATCCCGATCGTGCTGGTCGCGCTGGTGTCGGGCGACGCGGGCGTGGACGTCGTGCGAGGCCTCGCGATCGGCCTGTGGATCATCGGCATCCACTTCATCGAGGCCAACGTCCTCAACCCGAAGATCATCGGCACCGCGGCGAAGATCCACCCGGTGTTCATCATCTTCTCGCTGTTCCTCGGCGAGCATCGCTACGGCCTGATCGGCGCGCTGCTCGCGGTGCCGGTGCTGTCGTCGATCCAGGTCGTGTTCCTGTACCTGTACCGGAAGACCTGGAAGGAGCAGGTCCGGCGCGGCGGCGAGATGACTGGATCGCTCAATCCACTCGTCGGCCGCTCCGAGACCACCGGTCCGCTGCCGCCGCCGCCCACGACCCAATCGTGATCCGCGGCATGCCACTCGGCACGCCGGGCGACCCTCGGTTGCTGGCGGGCCCGCCCGAGTGGTACCTGCTAGCATCATGCGGGTGCGGTTGATCTCTCGGCGTCGTTGCCTCGCGGGCGTCGCGGCGGTGATCGCCTCGCTCACCGCGGCCCAGGCCCAGCCCGCACCGGTGCCGCCCGCGCCCGCGCCGGCCGAGCCCGACGCATCGCCCGCGCCGACGCCGCCGGCGTCGCAGACCCCTCCGGACTCGGTGCTCGCCGAGCAGGTCGCGGCGACGCTGGTGGCCCGCGCGCAGGAGCTCTACGCCGAGCAGGTGTTCGCCGACGCCAAGCAGCTCGCCGTCGAGGCGATGGTCAAGAGCCCGCGCGGCCCGGCGGCCGAGCAGGCGCGCGCGCTGATCAAGCAGATCAACGCCCAGCTCGGGATCGCCGACGAGCCGGTCGACCCTCCCGCCGAGGCCACGCCACCGCCGCCCGCCGACCAGCCGATCGAGGCGCCGCCCACGGCCGAGCAGCTGCCCGAGGCACCGTCGCGCGCGAACCGGATCGCCACGCGGGTCCACGGCGGGCTCTATGCCGGCCTGCTCGGCGCCACGGTCGGGTCGTGGTTCGACGG
>JBQCJR010000358.1:0-9186 GCA_051952595.1 Kofleriaceae bacterium | reverse complement strand
CCGCACGTTCGGCTACCCGGTCACGCCGATCGCGTTCATCGCGCTGTCCGGCTGGATCGCGTACGCGCAGATCAAGGACCAGCCGCTCGAGAGCGCGGTGGTCGGCCTGGTGCTGCTCGCCGGCGCGGTGGTCTACGCGGTCAGCCGGCGCGGCGGGCCACCGGCGCCCGTCGTCCCCGCGGCGCGCGTCCACGCCGACGATTGAGCCGGTGAAGGCTCGGTGAGCCGGCGCCGCTCCCGGCCGGGCCGCGGCACGGTGGGCCCGGAGGGCGCATGGAGCGGGCACGGTTCGATCGCATGGTCCGGATCCCGGGCGGCGAGTTCCTGATGGGCTCGGATCGCCACTACGCCGTGGCGGCGCCCGCGCCCCCGGTCCGCGTCGATCCGTTCTGGAGCGACGTCCACGCGGTCACCAACGCCGAGTTCGCGCGGTTCGTCGAGGCGACCGGCCACGTCACGCTCGCCGAGAAGCCGGCGCGCCCCGAGGACTATCCGGGCGCGAAGCCGGAGCTGCTCGTGCCGTCCTCGGTGGTGTTCCGGCCGACCGCGGGCCCGGTCGATCTGCGCGATCCCTACCAGTGGTGGACCTACGTGCCCGGCGCGTGCTGGCGCCACCCGCGTGGCCCCGAGACCTCGATCGAAGGGCTCGACGATCATCCGGTGGTCCACGTCGCGTACGAGGACGCCGAGGCGTACGCGCGGTGGGCCGGCAAGGAGCTGCCGAGCGAGGCGGAGTGGGAGCGTGCGGCGCGCGGCGGGATCGAAGGCGCCGAGTTCGCGTGGGGCGATGACTGGCAGCCCGGCGGCGCGGTGATGGCGAACACCTGGCAGGGCCGGTTCCCGTACGAGAACCTGGTCGAGGATGGCTACGCGTGGACGGCGCCGGTCGGATCGTTTCCGCCCAACGGCTACGGGCTCCACGAGATGACCGGCAACGTGTGGGAGTGGACGGCCGACTTCTACCAGGACCACCACGCGGTGGGCTCGCCGTGCTGCACCCTCGACAACCCGCGCGGCGGCGCCCGCGAGACCAGCTACGACGTGCGCTCGACGGTGCGGATCCCACGCCGCGTGATGAAGGGCGGCTCGTACCTGTGCGCGCCGAGCTACTGCCGGCGCTATCGCCCGGCGGCGCGGATGGCCCAGCCGGTCGATACCTCGACCTGCCACCTCGGGTTCCGCTGCATCGTGCGCGATGTGCGCGATCAGTGATAGGTCGCGCGCTCGACCACCTTCGGCGGGATCCAGTGGCCCTCGACGATCGCGTCGCCCGGCCCGTACGCGCGCAGGAACAGCGAGAACGGGCCCTCGGGCGCCGGTAGCCAGTTGGACTCCTGATCGCGCCCCGGGCTGTGCGAGCCGGCGTACACCGTCAGCGAGCCATCGGGGTTGTACTGGAGCGCCGGGCTCTTGGTGCCGAGCGCGTAGCGGCGCGCCCGGTTGGGGTGGAAGAAGTGGTGTGCGTTGTAGAGCGTGAGCGACCAGAACCCGGCGACCGGGGGCAGCTGGCCGGCCTCGAACGTGATCGCGTACTGGGTGTTGCCGTGGAGCGGCCGGCCTTCGAAGTCTTCTTCGGCGAACAGGTACTTGGTCTCGCGGTAGTGGTTCTCGTACATGTTCGACTTGGCCACCGCGGTGCGGACCGCGTAGTCGGTGCCGTACTGGCCGTTGTTCTTCGGCGAGTACCAGCCGTTGCCGGCCGGCGGGCCGGCGTGGCGCCAGTGGAACAGCGGATCGATCAGCTCGCGCTCGGCGATCGCGGCGGTCTCGTCGAGCAGCTGCTTGATCGCCGGGTTGCGCGCCGCCGCCTCGAGCACCGCGTCGATCTGGCCGTACAGCGCGATCTCGACCGGCAGCGGCGGGACCCCCTTGAGCACGTCGCGTAGCTGGTCGAAGAACTTGTCGGGCTGGACCCACCGCACCTCGTCGTCGCCGTGGCCGACGTCGCCGGGGAACGACGGCGCCTTCGCCCAGTCCTTGGTCTTCCACGCGCCGTCGAACTCGCGCAGCGGATAGGCGAGTACGCGGTCGAGCACCGGCTGGATCGCGCGGCGATCGTCGACGGTCTCGGCGAGGAAGATCCGCGGGCAGAACGCGACCAGGTCGGTCGACGACCGGAACGCCCCGGCGATCCCCTCGGGGACCTTGTCGTTCCAGTCCGGGCCGACCAGCAGGTAGAAGCCGGGCGGCGTGGCGTAGCGCGAGCCGAGCTTCGCGAACGCATCGGTGCGCGCGTCCCACGCGGCGCACATCCAGAACCGATCGCCGAAATCCGGCACCTGCAGCACCACCGGCTGATCGTCGAGCGCGCCGTAGCCGAACCCGTACACCACGTCCTGGTTGGGGCAGGTCACGAAGCGCTGCGCTGGCGAGATGTAATCGGTCAACATCGCGAGCCGGCCGATCGGCGCGACCGGCAACACCCCCGCGCGCAGCCCGGGCTCGGGGATCGACGCCATCGCGGCGCGGCGATTGAAGCCGTTGACCAGCGGCCAGCCCCACAGGTAGGCGAGCCGGCCGATCGTCTCGATGTGCGCTCGGGTCAGCTCGGTGCCCGGCGTCGGGCCAGGGATATCGATGAACGGTAGCTCGGGGGGCTCGGGGAGCACCGTGGGGGTCGAGTACATCGGGGCCTCGCGAAGGGAGGGTCTCGGTCGAACGTGAGGTCGCGAGCGGCCGGTCGCAATCGGACGAGATCGCAACCGGGCGCTGCGGGGCTCTCTCATTGCGAGCACGGCGCGCGCCGTCCACGGTGATGAGCATGACGGTCGTGAGCGACGGCGAGCGAGCTCCGCCGTTCTCGCTGATCCTGGGCGGACCGTTCCACCGCTTGCTCGGCCGGCTGCGGCTGCTCCGGCCCGACGGCTCGGCCCGGGCGTGGCCGCTGGTCGCGTTCGCGTGGTTGCCGCTGCTCGGCGGCGCGGTGCTCCAGCTCGTGCTCGGCCACCGGCCGCCCGCGATCCTGTCGGATCTCTCGGTCCACGTCCGGCTGCTGGTCTCGATCCCGGTGCTGATGCTCGGCGAGCGGATCCTCGGCGATCGTTGCCGGCTCGCGATCGAGGAGCTCGATCGCGACCGGCTCGTCGAGCCCGCCGCGCTGGTCCGGATCCTCGCGCGCGCCAGGCAGCTGCGCGACTCGTGGCGCATCGAGGCCGCGATGCTGGCGATCTCGGTGCTCGCGGGCCAGGTGATGTTGTGGCGCGGCAGCACCGGCCTGGTCCACGGGATCCACGCGGTGACCGAGCTGTCGTTCGCGCGGCTGTGGTACGGCGGCGTGGCGCTGCCGCTGTTCCTGTTCCTGAGCTGGCGCTGGCTGTGGCACTGGGCCATCTGGTCGTACGTGCTCGTCCGGGTGTCGCGGCTGCCGCTCGCCACGCTGGTGAACCATCCGGATCGCGCCGCCGGGATCAGCCTGCTCGCCGGGCCGATCTCGGGCTTCGGCGCGTTCGTGTTCGCGTTCGCCGCGCTCGCGTCCGCGGCGTGGGGGACCCAGGTCCTCGAGGGCCACGCGCACATGACGCAGTTCCTGCCGGACTTCGCCGCGCTGGTCGCGATCGCGCTGATCGTCGCGTGTGGGCCGCTGCTCGCGTTCGTCGGCCCGCTGTATCGCGCGCGCACCCGCGGGCTGGCCGAGTACCACGGCCTCGCGATCGAGCACGGGCGCAGCTTCCACGACAAATGGATCGTCGCGCGCCCGGACGAGCCGGTGCTCGGCGCGCCCGAGATCTCGACGCTGTGCGATCTCGGCACGGTGCTCGAGCGGATCGAGGGGATGCGGCTGCTCCCGTTCGGCCTGCGCAGCCTGGCGACCGTGGTGGCGGCGGCGGCGATCCCGATGCTGCCGCTGATCGCGACCCAGATCCCGATCAACGAGCTCCTGAAGCGCCTCGGCTCGCTGATGCTCGGCGGCCTCGCGGGCTGAGCGGCGCGCCGCGCTCCCGCGAGTGCGTCGATGCACGCCGCTCGGATCGCGGCGGCCGCCGGCGCGCGCGGATTGGATCGCGCAGCGATCGCGGCGTCGATCCGATGGCCTGGCCGACGACTGGCCGACGACTGGCCGATGGGTGGCGCGGGAGCCCCGCGTGGCGTGTCGCGTGCAGCTGCTCGCGGTGTTGGGTTTTCCGAGTAGGGGAGGTCCCGATGTCGAGATCGAGCCGTCTGTTCGAGGCGCGTCGCGACCGCACGCGTGGTGCGCTCGCGCTGCTGATCGCGCTGTCGCTGTGGTCGCGGGGCGCGCGCGCCGAGCGCGACTGGGTCGAGGACTACGACGAGCAGGACCGCACGCTGGCCGGTCACCGCTACGTGCCGGTGATGTTCGTCGACTGGGCGTTCATCCAGACCGAGATCTCGACCACGACGGCCATCGGCTTCACCGAGTTCAAGGTGTCGCCGGGACCGTTCTCGGTGATCCTCGCGCCGCGGGAGGGGAAGTTCATCGAGATCGCCGAGGCGTTCACCTTCGACCTCGCGATCCTTCCGTGGCTCGGCCTCCGGCTACAGGGGACCGGCGGCGGGATGATCCCGCACAACGCGGTCGCGGGGGTGATCGTCGGTGCGCAGCTGACCCACGGCGGCCAGGTCGGGCTCGCGGCGCGCTTGCTGCGGACGGCGCGGTTCCAGATCACGGCGCGGTTCGACGCCGGCTGGCAGTGGACCGAGGACCTGATCCCCGAGCGGCTGCCGCGGTCGCCGCGGGTCTCCGGGGACATCGGGCTGCTGCGCCCGGCGCTCGCCGCCGCGTTCACCCTCGCGCCGCGGCTCGGCTTCCAGATGAGCGGCAGCGTCGCGTTCCGCCGCTTCGACGTCCAGACGGTCGACGAGATCACGACCCTGGCCGGCGCGGCGGCGCTGACCCTGGTGCTCGAGCCGGTGCCGCTGGTGCTGGCGGTCGGCGCCTCGGTCAGCCACGACTACGGCCGGCACGTCCGGACGGTGCTCGCGGAGGAGCTGATCGGCTCGCCGGGGACTCGATGGAACGGCGAGGGCGGGCTGGTGTATCGGGGCCGCCCCGATCTCGACGTCGGCCTCACGGCGTCGTTCGAGATCGGGCGCACCGACTCGCGCACCGTCCTGGCGAACCTGCGGCTCGCCTACTACTTCTAGCTAGAGGACCTGCGGCGCGGCGTTCTCGGGCCCGATCCACACCGCGCCCGCGGAGAGCAGCTCGATCGACTCGGCCTCGGTCACCATCGTGGTGAGCGTGGCGGTGCCGGTCGCGTCGCCGCGGCGCTCCTTGTCGCCGACCGGGTAGAGGTACGCGACGCGCTCGCCGTACTGGGCGGCCTCGCCCTGCAGCCGGCCGAGCTCGTCCTCGACCTCGCTCTCGACGAGATCCGGTGATGGGACCGGCAGGTCGATCTCGACCTCACCGGTGCCGCTGCGCAGCCGGATCAGCAGCTCCTCGAAGTGCTCGCTCATGCGGCACGACGGTGCATGCCGCCTGCCAGCGGGAGCGCTACTGCGCGGCGACGTGCTTGGTGTAGGCGTCGGCCGACAGCAGCTCGTCGATCTCCGACGCCTCGGCCGGCTCGAGCTCGATCATCCAGCCCTGGTCGTAGGGATCTGTGTTGACCAGCTCGGGAGAATCCTTGAGCTCGGCGTGGACCGCGGTGACCTTGCCGGACACCGGGGCGTACAGATCGGAGACGCTCTTGACGCTCTCGATCGTGCCGAAGCGCTGGCCCTTGGTGACCAGGTCTCCCTCCTTCGGGAGATCGACGAGCGTGATGTCGCCGAGCTGGTCGACCGCGAACTGGGTGATGCCGACGCGCCAGGACGTGCCGTGCGCCTTCAGCCATTCGTGATCGTGGGTGTAACGAAGATCGGGGGGGAACGTGCTCATGGCGATTTATCTCTCTCGGCGCTTGTAGAACTTACCTGCCACCACGGTCGCGGGGATATCTCGCCCGCGGCAGTCGATCGAGAGCTGGGTACCGGGAGCGGCGCGATCCGGCGGCACGTAGGCCAGGCCGATAGCGCCACCGACGCAGATGCCCGGGCCGCCGCTGGTCACCACGCCGATCGCGGGCGAGGTCGCGGTCCGGTCGACGACCGCGTAGCCGTGGCGCGCGATCGCGCGCTCCCGCTCGGCGATCGTGAAGCCGACCAGCTGGCGGCGCAGCCCGTGGGCCTTCTGCTCGCGCAGCGCGGCGGCCCCGATGAACTCGCGGTCGAGCTTGACCGCCCAGCCGAGCCCGGCCTCGAGCGGCGAGTGGTCGTCGTCGAGATCGTTGCCGTACAGCGGCAGCTTGGCCTCGAGGCGGAGCGAGTCGCGAGCGCCCAGGCCGATCGGCAGGCCGCCGAGCGGCGTCGCCGCCTCGAGCAGCGCCGTCCACAGCCGGACCGCATCCTCGTGGGTGCAGCACAGCTCGAAGCCGTCCTCGCCGGTGTACCCGGTGCGCGCCGCGATGCACGGCACCCCGGCAACCTCGGTCTCGGTGAACGTGAAGCTGGTGAGCCCGGACAGCGTGCCGCGCGCGAGCGCGTCCACCATCGCGATCGCCTTGGGGCCCTGGACGGCGATCAGCGCCTTCTGATCGGACACGTCGATCACGTCGCAGCCGAGCACGGCGTTCTCGCGGAACCAATCGAGGTCCTTGCCGGTGTTCGACGCGTTCACGATCACGAAGTACTCGTCGTCGGCGTACTTGTAGAAGATGCAGTCATCGACCACGCCGCCGCTCGGCGTGCACAGCAGGCTGTAGACCGCCTTGCCGTTCGGCGCGCCGACGACGTTGTTGGTGGTCAGCTTGTCCACCACCTCGCGGGCCTTGGGGCCGCGCAGGAACACCTCGCCCATGTGCGAGACGTCGAACAGGCCGACCGACTCGCGGACCGTCTTGTGCTCCTTGATCGTCCCGGCCGGGTACTGCACGGGCATGTCCCAGCCGCCGAAGTCGATCAGGCGGGCGCCGAGCTGGCGGTGGGCTTCCCACAGCGGGGTCTTCTTGTTCGCGGGCATGACCGGGGCGGACACTATCATCTCCTCACGCCGCCGTGGTGCGCTCGGGCAGCGCCTCGCGTCGCGGCTTGCCGAGCACGCGGGACGCGATCCACGACGCGATCCGCCGTGGCACCAGCCGGACGCCCCAGCACGACAGCTTGTTGATCACGCCCGGGATCACGCTGCGCTTGCCGCGCAGCATCGCGCGCACCGCGATCGAGGCGACCTGCTCGGCGGACATCATCGAGTGATTCGCGATCCAGCCGTAGTCGCCGGCGCCGGCCTGGCTGTGGAACTCGGTCCGCGTGCCGCCGGGCGAGATGCAGGTGGCCGAGACCGGAGAGCCGGCGAGCTCGTCGTGGAGCGCCTCGGTGAAGTTGCGGACGAACGCCTTGGACGCGGTGTAGACCGCGAAGTTGGGCACCGACTGGTACGCGCCGATCGAGGCGATGTTGAGCAGGTAGGCGCGGCCGGGCTCGCCGGCGCGTGCATCGACGAACCGCCGCGACAGCTCGACCAGCGAGCTGATGTTGAGCTGGAGCAGCTCGGCGTCGCGGGCCCAGGTCCCCTCGGAGAACCGGCGGAAGTAGCCGAACCCGGCGTTGTTGACGAGCACGTCGATCGGGCCGTGGGCGGCGGCGGCGTCCCACAGCCCCGCGGCGGCGCCCGGTTGGCCGAGGTCGGCGGTCACCACGTCGACGCGCGCGCCCGCCGCTCGGCACTCGTCCGCCACCGCGTCGAGCGCGGCGCGGCGCCGGGCGGTGAGCACCAGCTCGGCCCCCTCCGCCGCGAGGATCCTCGCGATCGCGGCGCCGATCCCACTCGAGGCCCCGGTCACCAGCGCGCGCTTGCCACTCAGCTGCGACATGCCGCCACGCTAGCAGGTTCGCGGCCCGACGAGACAGCGGCGCCGAGCCGCTGGCGGGCCGCGCGCGGCGGGTGTACGAACGCCGCATGGCAAACTCTCGCTCCTCGATCTGGTGGATCCTGTCGGTGGCAGTGCTCGCGCTGCTCGCCGGCGCGTGTGGGCCGTCCGGCAAGGAGGTCGCAATGGCCAAGCAGGCGCGCTACCACGGCGACAAGCTCGCGATGTTCGGCGCGGTCAAGCAGGCGACCGAGAACAAGTACAAGCTCCAGAAGTCCGACGAGACCACGCTCGGGCTGCAGACGATCGCGCGCTGGTACAACCCCGAGGGCCAGGCGGTGTCGGCGAACATCAGTGACGTCCGCGACGTCCCGGACCAGAGTCTCAACATCTCGCTCGTCGTCGAGCTGCTGCCCGAGGGCGAGAACTACGTCGTCGCGATCAAGCCGGTGATGCTGCGCTACCACCGCGGCCGCCCGAACCCGGACGTGCTCGATCCGCAGGACCCGAGCATCCCGGGCTGGGCGCGTGGCAAGGTCGATCAGCTGCACTTCGACATCTACGAGGCGCTCAAGTCGTACGAGGTGAAGACGCTGGCCAGCCCGATGCCGGCGGGCGAGACCGCTCCCGCGGCGCCGGAAGCTCCGGCGGCTCCCGCGGACCCGTCGGGCGCGCCGGCCGAGCCCGCGCCCGCGCCCGCGCCGTAAGCTGTCGCCATGGCAAGCGAGCCCGAGGTCACGGCGCTGGTCACCGCGCTGATCGTCGAGAGCGACGAGCGGGTCGGCGGCGGTGGCTTCCTCGAGATCCGGCGGCTCCGGCTGCGCAACCAGCGCGCCGATGGCACCACGTCGGAGACCTACCTGTGCGACTCGATCGCGCGGCCGTACGGCCAGGACGCGGTGGTCGTCGTGGTGTTCGCGCGGACCGCGGCGGGGATCGAGGTGCTGATCCGCGATGGGCTACGCCCGGCGCTGCTGTTCGGCCGCGAGCCGGCGCTCGCGCCGCTGCCCGAGCCGGCGCCCGCGCTGCAGTTCGGCGAGCTGGTCGCCGGGATCCTGGAGCAGGGCGATCGCGGCGAGGCCGGGCTGCGCGGCCGCGCGGCGGACGAGGTGCTCGAGGAGGCCGGCTACGTCGTCGATCCGGCGGCGATCGCGGTGCTCGGGGCGGGGAGCTTTCCGTCGCCGGGATCGATGATCGAGAAGTTCTACTTCGTCGCCGCCGAGGTCGCGGATCCGGCGCGCCAGGCCCCGCTGACCGGCGACGGCTCGCCGATGGAGGAGGGCGCGCGGACCCGCTGGCTGCCGCTCGACGCGGCGATCGAGGCGTGCGTGCGCGGCGAGCTGCCGGATCTGAAGACCGAGCTCGGGCTGCGCCGGCT
>JBQCJR010000357.1:0-2916 GCA_051952595.1 Kofleriaceae bacterium | reverse complement strand
TGGAACTGGCACGCGAACAGGTTGTCGTGGCGGATCGCCGCGGTGATCCGGATCCCGTGCTCGGCCTCGAGCGCGACGATGCCCGGATCCGCGGGCACGGCGTGATAGGAGTGCACGAAGTAGAGGTGCGCCGCCTCGGGCACGCCGGCGAGTAGCGGATCGATCGGCGCTCCGGGGCGCGGCGGCACGACCTGGTTCCACCCGATGTGGGGCACCTTGCAGTGTGGATCGCCCGGGGCGAGCCGGACCACCCGGCCGCGCACCACGCCGAGCCCCGCGCACGGCCCCTGCTCCTCGCTCTCGTCGAACAGCACCTGGAGCCCGAGGCAGATCCCGAGGTAGGGCCGCCCGCTGTGGATCGCCTCGCGCAGCGCCTCGCCGAGCCCACGCTCCGCCAGGCCCCGCATGAACGCCCCGAACGCGCCCTGGCCGGGCACGACGATCTTGTCGGCGCGCCGCACGACCTCGGGATCGCGGGTCACCACCGGCGCGCCGCCCGCCTGGGCGAGCGCGCGCTCGACCGAGCGCAGGTTCCCCGAGCACGCGTCGACGATCGCGATCACGAGCTAGAGCGTGCCCTTGGTCGAGGGGATCGCGCCGGCGAGCCGCGGATCGATCCGGGTCGCCTGGTCGCACGCCCGCGCGAACGCCTTGAAGATGCACTCGATCGTGTGGTGCGCGTTGCCGCCGTGGTGCAGCAGCACGTGCAGGTTGCACTGCGCGCGGATCGCGAACGCGGAGAACAGCTCCTTGGCGAGCTCGCAGTCGAACGTTCCGATCCACTTGCCATCGAGCCCGGGGACATTCCAGACGAACGCCGGACGGCCGCCGAAGTCGACCGCGACGGTGACCAGCACCTCGTCCATCGGTAGGGTCGCCCAGCCGTAGCGCACGATCCCGGCGCGGTCGCCCAGCGCGCGCTCGAACGCACTCCCGAGCACGAGGCCGACGTCCTCGACGGTGTGATGGGCGTCGATCTCGATGTCGCCGGCGGCGCGGACCCGCAGGTCGAACACGCCGTGGCGCGCGAACGCGTCCAGCATGTGCGACAGGAACGGGACCGGCGTCACGATCTCTCTCGTGCCGGAGCCATCGAGTGCGAGATCCACCTGGATCTGGGTCTCCCTCGTGTTCCGCTCGACCGAAGCGGTGCGCGTCACGCCTCCTTGTATCAGTAGCCCGAGCGATCGTACAAACGTTCACATGCGCCATGCTGGGGTGATCGCTTGGATTCTGTTGTCCGCTTCGGCCACGTTGTCCGCGTGTGGTGGTGGGGACAAGAAGGCGCCGGTCAAGCCGGTCGTCGACGAAGACGCCGGTAAGAAGCCGGCTCCGCGGGCCGAGACCGAGGAGGATCGGGAGCGCAAGCGCCTCGAGGCGGCGCACGCGATCGTGCCCGAGGGCAGCACGTGCCTGCCGGCGTCGCTCAAGGAGAAGGACGCGGGGCAGCTGTCGCTCGGCGCGGTGGGTGACGACGCGGTGCTCTGCCTCGGCGAGATTGCGTGCTGGAAGGTGGACCTCGGGTCGGGCTCGCTGACCTACCAGGCGTTCTCGCCGCTCCCGGGCCGCTCCTGGGGCGGCGACATCCACGATCGCTGCTCGCGCGGCTACTGCCTGCCCAAGGACGCGGCGATCGGCGACACCGATCACCTGCCGCTCGTGCGCAGCCCCGATGGCGCGAAGGTCGCGATGCTGGCCGGCGACAACGTGTACATCTTCGATGCCGGCACGAAGGCGCGCGAGGGCAACTTCTCGATCCGCGGCGAGAAGGGCGTGACCAACGATCCGATCCGTCTGTACTGGGTCGGTGACACGATCTTCGTCGAGGGCCAGGACCAGGGCCCGTACGCGGCGATCTTCGCGTTCAAGGCCGACGGCACGGCGGTCGGCCCGCTCGAGGCGATGGGCGCGAAGAACGCGGCCCCGCTGTCGATCCACGGCGGCTCGTTCGTGGTGCTCGATCCGAAGCGCGTCGCGGTGTCCGAGCGCGGCTTCTCGACGGTGACCACCTACGAGATCGCGAGCGGCAAGCGCGCCAAGCTGGTGCGCAAGCTGCCGAAGGCGCCGTGCAAGAACGACGAGATCGAGCGCTACTGGGTCGACAGCGCGTCCGGTCTGCCGGCCAAGTGCAAGGATCACCTCGACAAGACGTTCGGCCACCTCGTGGGCGCGGATGCGGTCGCGGGCGGCAAGAGCCTGCTCGTGCTGCTGCGCGGCGCGCGGACCGGCGAGCTCGCCGTGCTCGACGCCAAGTCGCTCTCCGAGAAGAAGTCGATCAAGCTGCCGTGGTGCGAGGCGGGCGAAGGCGAGGCGTCGTCGAAGAAGAAGGCGCCGGAAGATCCGGACGCCGGCGGCGAGTAGCCGTCAGCGACGCAGCTGCTGGATCTTGTCGCGCGACGACGCGACGTCCTGCTGCGCGATGCTCCCGATCAGGTCGAGCGACGCGTGCTGCTCTGCGCCGGTCTGCGCGTCGCGCGCGCGGACCTGGAGGATGCCCGAGGCGTCGACGCTGAAGGTCACCTCGATCGAGGTCTCGCCGCGCGGCCTGGGCGGCAGGCCCTGGAGCACCAGATCGCCGATCACGACGTTGTGATCGAGCCGGCGCGACTCGCCCTGGCACACCACGATGCGGACCACGTCCTGGCGATCGCGCGAGGTGGTGAACAGCTTCTTCATCTCGGCGGGCAGCCGCGAGTTGCGGCGGATCAGCTCCTCGCAGAACCCGGCCACCGTCGCGATCCCGAGGCTGCGCGGCGTCACCTCGAGCACGACCGGCGCGCGGGCAGGAGCGGGTGGGGGCAGCGGCGGCGCGGGCGCGACGAACGCCGGGAACGCCTGCGGTGCGCCGAACCCGCGCGACGTGATCGCGGGGCGCTCGTCCTCGAATTCGGTGTCGCGACCGGCGCCGGTCGAGGG
>JBQCJR010000356.1:0-4892 GCA_051952595.1 Kofleriaceae bacterium | reverse complement strand
GCGAGCTGTTCCCCGAGCAGCAGCTCGCGCCCGGCCGGCTGATGGCGGTGACCCAGGCCACGCTGGTGGTCGCCCAGGTCGACGACGCGCCGGCGCTGTTCCGCCGGCTCGGCGATGCCCGCGCGTTCCCGGTCGCGTCGCGGTTCTACGAGCGCACCGGGGCGCTCGCCCGCGAGTGTGGTGGCTCGTTGATCAAGACGCTCGGTGGCCTCGCGATCTCCGCGTTCGAGCGGCCCGGCGCCGCCGTCGAGGCCGCGCTCGCGCTCCAGGCCACGCTCGACGCCGATCCGATCACCGCCGGGCTGCCCTGCCGGATCGCGGTCCACCGCGGACCGATGATGGCGCTCACCCAGGCCGGGCGGCTCGACTACTTCGGCCAGCACGTCGAGCTCGCGCTCGCCCTCGCGGCCGCGACGCCGCCCGGGATCGTCGCGATCAGCCAGCCGGTGTGCCTCGACGTCGGGGTCTCCGAGCGGCTGTCCGCGCAGCCCGCGCCGCTCGCGATGGCCACGCTGCCCGGCGAGCCCGGCGCCGGCTGGGCGATCCAGGTGCGCGCGCCGCGCGGCGCCGTGGGCTCGTGAGCCCGCCGCGCGCGGCAGGCGCGTGGCGCGGAGGCGATCAGGATCGTTCGTAGCGCGGGCCCGCGCGGCGTCGATGCCCCCGGCCGACGCCCGATCGCACACGGCGCACGGTCCGGCGGCGCGCACCCGCTCGGTGGCGGCGCTCTCACCCGCGCGCGCGTTGGCCGAGATCCCGACGGTGGGTATCTCGGGATCATGCAGCCGCAGCCGTTCAGTCGCGAAGCTCTCGTGGACCGCCGCCAGCCCACGGTGCGCTGGTCGGCGATCGTCGCCGGTGCGGTGACCACGCTCGGCGCGTGGTTGATGTTCCAGTTGCTGTTCACCGGTGGCGCGCTCGCCTCGGTGAAAGCGAGCGACCTCGACGCGGCGCGCTCGCTCGGCGTCGGCTCGACCGCGGCCTCGGTGCTCGCCGCGCTGGTCGCGATGTTCGCCGGCGGGTTGCTCGCCGGCAAGCTCGCCGCGCACTACGACCAGCGCGTGGTCGGGCTGCACGGCATCCTGGTGTGGGCGCTCGCGTCGTCGATCGGCATGCTGATGATGGCGAGCGCGATGTCCGGCGTCGCCAGCGACTGGCCGTCGCGCGCGCCGCTCGCCGGCCCACCCTCGGGCAGCGCGGCCCAGGTCGAGCAGGCGCTCGAGCCGATCAACGCGCGGCTGCGCTCCGAGGGCCGGCCCGAGATCTCGGTCGGCCAGTTCATCGAGGCCGCGCAGCACGCCGCGACCCACGAAGGCACGTACGATCGCGAGGCGTTCATCTCGCACATCGACGCCACGACCTCGCTGTCGCGCACCGAGGCCGAGGCCGTGGTCCGCGATCTCGGCGATCGCGCGCCCACGGTGATCGCTGCGGCCCACGTGGTCGGCGAGTACCGCGCGGCCGCCGTCAAGTCGGTCAGGCACGCCGGGCGCTCGTTGATCGGCGCCGGCCTGACCCTGCTGCTCTGCCTCGCCGCCGCGGTCGGCGGCGCGCTGCTCTCGCTGCAGACCGTGCTGCGCCGCCGCCGCCAGGACACCGAGCCGGGCGTCGCCCAGCCGCCGCCAGCCACGCCGGAGAGCGGCCCGGCCGCCGCACCGCCGGAGCGCGACGAGCGGAGCGAGTGACCTCGTCTCCGCGATCGCGAATCACCACCTCGCGTGACCCGCGTCGCGGTGCAGACCGCCGCGGATCGTCGTACGTTGGGCACGGCGTGCAGATCTCGATCGTCGAGGCAGCGGCAGCCGTGGCGGCAGCGGTAGCGGTTCTCGCGGGGCCCGGATGTGGAGGTCGGGCGTCCACCGGGCGGCCCGATCCCGCGCCGTTCGCGCCGCGGCCGGAGTGGACGCCCGAGGCATACGCCCGGCGCTCCGATCACGCGCACCGCACGCCGGAGGCGCCGATCACGCGCGACGAGCAGATCGAGGACATCGCGTACCTCCAGCACGCGCTGACCCAGGCGTGGGCACACGACGCGGCGGCCACCCCGGAGGTCGTGCGGCAGGTGCTCGGCAGCCTGCGCGAGGTGGTGTGGCAGGAGCGCGAGACCCGCGACTTCTGCCGGGCGCTCGCGGAGCAGGTGCGCCATCGCTTCGAGGTCTCGCTGGGCGGCCAGCCATGCCGCGCGCAGGCGCCGCTCGCGCCGGTGGTGCCGCTCGATCCGGTGCCGCCCGGCAAGCACTTCGCGTGGCGGCTCGAGAGCGACGGTCGGAGCGAGATCGGTCGGCTGACGATCGCCCGGTTCGCGCCGCCGGACGATCCGGGCTGGGACGGCTTCACCGGCGTGCTCGCCGCGCTCGCCGAGGTCGATGTCGTGGTGATCGATCTCCAGCGCGCGGGCGGCGACGATCCTCGGGTGGGGCTCGCGATGCTCGCGGCGCTCGGGACGACCGGGCCGGGGGCGCCGGTGTTGCCGCACTGGTTCCCGGCGGTGCGCGACAACCCGTACGCCGAGGTGGTGCGCCGCAACCACGCTGCGCGTGCCGGCGGGGCGGGGCGACCGCGCGATCGCGCGATGTGGCTGCCGCTGCGCACGACCGGCGACGCGATCGCGCTCGGGCGCAGGCTGTCGCCGCGGCACCGCGCGACCGATCGGCCCCCGCCGGGGCTGTCGTTCATCGCCGGTGCCGGGTGCGAGTCGGCGTGCCAGCTCGTGGTGTGGCTCGCGAACGATCCGTTCCGCGTCCTCGCGTCGACCGCGCAGGTGCCGGATCGGCTGAGCGGCGATGAGCCGGGCACGATCCGGCTGCCCCACTCGGGGATCGACGTGACGTTCCCGACGGTGTCGTACGGCCCCCTGATGGGCGGCGCGATCCCGGCGGTCCTCGGGAGCGATCTCGCGGCGACGGTGCTGGCGCCCGCGCACGAGCTCGCCCGCCGGCGCGCCGAGATCGTGCACTGGCGAACCGCGGCGCGGCCGACCTGCGCGCGCATCGCGCCGCTGCCGGGCGTGCTCGAGGCCAAGGCCCCGCGGTGCATCCACCGCCCGGGGCTGCCGGATCCGTCGACGTTCTACGTCGAGCTCGCGCTCGACGAGCCGCTGGGCCGCGCGTTCCTCGAGACCTGCCCGGGCGCGCGGGTCCAGTCGGTCCGCCTCGACGAGCGGTCTGGCAAGAGCGATGCGATCCTCGAGCTGCCGCGCGACGAGCTGGCGCGGCTCGCGAGCGCGCCGTTCGTGCGGAAGGTGTACGAGAACTGCGAGCCGCCGGTCCCGACCGGCTCGCACGCGCCGCCGCCGGGCGGCCCCTGATGCCTCGCGTCTTCGCGTCCGGCCCGCCCGGGACGCGACCAGGTGGGTCCTCGGCACGGCGCCCGAGTGCGCGATCCAGCTCGAGGATCCGGCCGGCGAGGGTCGCGCCGCCACGCCGAGCTGGTGCGCCGCGACGGCGAGCCGCCCCCTCGGGCTGCGTGTATAACTAGGCCGTGCTGAAGGACATCGGTGCCGCGGTCGCCGCCGAGCGGATTCGCCGGGGCCTCCGGACCGACGATCTCGGGATCGACGCGCGGATCGTGGAAGACCTCGAGGCGGGTAGGCCGGGGATCACGACCACGCAGCTCGAGACCGTGGCGGCCACGCTGCAGATCGATCCGATCGCACTGCGCTCCGGAACGATCGTTCCGCGTCCGACGCCGAGTGTGTATCTGCTGCACCGCGGGGCCCAGGACTTCGATCCGGCCGAGATGCCCGCACTCGATGCCGCGCTCGAACAGGCGCGCGCTCGCAACGAGCTCGCGCGGTTGCTCGGCAACGATGTGGGGCTGTTCCCGAGCCGTGCGGTCGCGCCGCGCGGGGTGGCGGCGGACGGACCCAACGCGCCGGCTCACCAGGGCTACCAGCTCGCCCGCGAGCTCCGGCAGATGCTCGGCAACGAGGCCGATCCGCTCGATGATCTGTGCGCGCTGGCGGAATCGGTTGTCGGCGTGGTGGTGCTGGTTCGGCGACTCGTGACGATCGGGTCGGCGGCGTTCGCCGTGAAGTCCGCCGACTCGGCCGCCATCCTGCTGGCGCCGGCCTCGCGCGCTCGCGAGAACGGAACGCGGGTTCGGATCGCCCACGAGCTGTGCCACCTGCTGTTCGATCTCGACGACGGTGGCCTCCACGTGGTCGTCGACTACGAGAGCGACCGCCAACCGTTCCAGGCGGAGCAACGCGCGCGCGCGTTCGCTGCCGAGCTGTTGCTGCCGGAAGCGGGGCTGCGGCAGCTCCTCGGGGCGCCCGGTCAGATCTCGGGCGCACTCGACGCGAAGCGCGTGGTGAGCGAGGCGCGCGACGCGTTCGGCAGCACCTGGCAGGTTGCCGCCAACCACCTCTGCAACCTGCATTTCATCGATCTCGAGCTCCGGCGATGGCTCGAGAGCCTGGAGCCGAGTCCGCCGGCGCGGAGCTGGACTACGAGCCTGCCACGCGAGGGATCTCCCAGCCTGCTCGTCGAGCAGCTCGTGCGACGAGCGCACGAGGTCGGCCACCTCACCGATGGGGAGGCTCGGACCCTTCTCGGCATCGACCGGTTCGCTCCGCTGCCGTGGGATCGGTAGTCGGCGTGTACTTGCTCGACGCCAACGTGGTGTCCTATTTCCTGCAGGCTCGCCGCGAGGCCGATCTGGAGCGCCTCGTGGCTGCCGCCCCCTGCGCGATCGTCGACGAGGTCCGGCGAGAGCTGTTGCAGGACGGGGCCCGCGGTGCGCGGTTCGAGCGGTGGCTGCCGGCCAGCTCGCTGCGCGTCCTCGCGATCGAGGTCGGCGGCGCGGCGGATCACAGGCTGAGCCAGCTGGAGCAGGGTCTCACCACCACCCGCGGCCAGGGCGAGCGCGCGAGCATCGCGCTGGCAGCCACCGAT
>JBQCJR010000355.1:0-2954 GCA_051952595.1 Kofleriaceae bacterium | reverse complement strand
CTCGATGGTAATCGGCCGCTGCGATCGCCACAATCGCCGCATGAAGATCTACCGCGGCCGGATGCTCGATCACGTTCAACTGGTGGTGCGCGACCTCGACGCGAGCGCGAAGTTCTACGCCGCGGTGTTCGAGGCGCTCGGCATCCCGCTCGGCGGCAAGGGCGACGACTTCTTCTGGTACGACGAGCTGTTCGTCTCGACGGCGACCAGCCGCGCGGCGGCGGGCGAGCTCACCGGCCGGCACCACCTCGCGTTCCAGGCCGCCGATCGCGCGGCGGTCGAGCGGTTCCACGCCGCCGCGATCGCCGCGGGTGGCAAGGACAACGGCAAGCCGGGCGAGCGCCCGTACCACCCGGGCTACTACGCCGCGTTCGTCATCGACCCCGACGGCAACAACATCGAGGCGGTCTACCACGGCGAGGCGAAGTACTCGGCCTCGGCGATCGAGATCGAGTTCTGACCGAGATCGAGACCGGGCTACAGATCGAGCGACTCGAACAGCGAGCCGATCGCGCTCACCACCGCCTCGGCCACCACGCCGACGCCATCGATCACCACCTCGAACACGCCGCTGTCCGAGGTATCGACCACGGCGTCGACCGCGACATCGACCGCGTCGGCGGTCAACTCGATCGCGCCGGACGGATCGATCACCGACCGGTTCTCCGCGGCGATCACCGCGACGGTCGCCGGATCGTGGCGGCTCGCCCGCAGCAGCACCATCGATAGCTCGTCGCGATCGAACCACACGCCGTGCACGGTGCAGCGATCGACCGGCACGTCGAACAGCAGCAGCGCCTGCATCGGCTCGGCGCAGCTCGCGCACGGCAGCGCCGCCCGGGGCGACTCGCGCCAGGCGAGCGAGCGCGCCTCCTGGGCCTCCTGCGGCACCTGCATGCGGCCGACTCGATCCTGCAGCACCTCCTCGGAGATCCATTGCCCGCCGCACCGTCCGCAGTGCTGGATCAGGCGCTGATCGAGGCTCGATTCGCGACACCGGGGACACCGCGCGACGGACATGTGCCCCTCACGGTGAGGCGCGAGATCCTCGCGCGCAAGCGAGATTCGCTGACTCAGCGCGGCGCACACACGTTGGCGGTCGCGGGCGACGCGCCGCTCGGGCCGATGAACCGGGCCTCGACGCGCAGCGACGTGCCGGGCAGCAGCTCGCAGCTCTGGTTCTGCGGCGCGGCCTTGGACACGCACAGCCCCGCCTCGCGGCTGGTCACCGCGCCGTCGCGGATGCAGAACGTCGGCGCCTTGCCGGCGAGATCCGGGCAGCTCCCGGCGCACTCGATCGTGCAGAACCCGGCGGCGTGGCAGCGGCCGGCCTTGCCGCTCGCGGTGAACCCGCAGTCGGCGTTCGTGGTGCAGCGGTCGCCGATGAACTTCGCGGCGGGCGGGGCGGCGCCGTTGAGCTTCGGGAACACCGAGACATCGTCGAGCCGCACGAACGAGAACCCGTGCTGCTCGAGCATCGTGAGCACGCCGTCGAGCTGATCGGCGGTGGCGCGGTGGATGTCGTGGAACAGGAGGATCCCGCCGTTGGTCGCGCGGACCTGCGACAGCACGTACGCCTTCATGTCGCGGCGCATCTCGTCGGGCACGTAGCGGAACGTCG
This sequence comes from Kofleriaceae bacterium, assembly GCA_051952595.1. Classification (GTDB taxonomy): domain Bacteria; phylum Myxococcota_A; class Polyangia; order Haliangiales; family Haliangiaceae; genus JABFXX01. The sequence goes on along the minus strand of JBQCJR010000355.1, from coordinate 1,333 downwards.
AAGGCTTGCAGTAGCCGTTGCCGGCGGCGTAGCACCAGTCGGCGCTGTCGATGTGCCAGCCGGTCACGACGTAGCCGCGCGAGGTCGCCGCCTGCTTGGTGGCGCAGCTCGAGCTGCCGAACGGGAACCGGAAGTAGCGCGGGGTCTCGCCGGCGGCGCGGATCAGCGCGTCGGTGCGATCGATCTCGGACGCGACCTTGGCCGCGGTCTGCCGGGCGAGATCGAGGTGGCCCTGGCTGTGGTTCGCGAGCAGGAAGCTCGGCTCGGCGGCGATCTTCGCGGCCAGCGCGACCGCGGCGGGCGAGCTGTAGCGCGAGCCGTTGGTGAAGAACGCGGCCGGCGCGTGGTGGCGCTCGAGCACCTCGATCACCGCCGGCGTGGTCTCGGGGTTCGGGCCGTCGTCGAAGGTCAGCGCGATCCGCTTGTTGAACCCGCCGCGATCGGGCACCCGCACACCGGAGCAATCGGTGCCATCCGCCTTGCCCTCGCCCTGCGCGTCCTCGTACGCCTGCTCGAACAACGCGCCGTCGTCGTCGTGACAGTCCTCGCCGTCACACGCGTCGTCGATGCAGCCGGGCAGACCGAGCGAGATCACCGCGAGCAGGAGGGCGAACGAGCGCATCGGTCGCGGGCAGAGCAAGCGTCACGCCAGCGCCACTCCTCGCATGGGAGGAAGATTGACGCATCATTCCGCTCCTTTGCGCCGTTGCACGTGATGTGCACGGGTGGCTACTCGAGATCACTGCCAAGTCGGGTGGCCACCATCGAGGATCCCTTCGGCCCCACGAGCGCGGCCCACAGCGCGGTCAAGGTCTCGCCGGCGCGCGCGTCGACGCGGAGCGCGGCGTGGGGATCGCCGCGGGTCGGACCGCGGTTGACGATCGCGACCGGGATCCCGTGCTCGGCCGCGCGCCGGACGAACCGGTACCCGGAGAACACGGTCAGCGACGAGCCGACGACCAGCAGGACCTCCGCGCGCGCGAACGTGGCCCACGCGTCATCGAGGGTCGGCCGCGGCACGCTGCCTCCGAAGAACACGACGTCGGGCATGACCACGCCGCCACACGTGCCGCACGCGACGACCACGAACGACTCGAGCAGCTGATCGGCCCGCAGATCTCCGAGCTCGGCGTCGCCGTCGGGGGCGACCGGCGAGCTCTGCGCGTAGGCGAGCCACTCGGGGTTGGCCTCGATCAGGCGCTGCTGGACGTGGTCGCGCGACTCGAGCGCACCACACGCGAGGCAGATCACCCGGCGCAGCGCGCCGTGTAGCTCGACCACCTCGCGGCTGCCCGCGGCGTGGTGCAGCCCGTCGACGTTCTGGGTGATGACC
>JBQCJR010000354.1:0-5487 GCA_051952595.1 Kofleriaceae bacterium | reverse complement strand
GATCTCGACGATGCGGTGAGCTACCAGCGCCGTGCTCGTGGCGGGCTTCGAGACGACGGGCATCCCGGCGAGAAGCGCCGTGGCGGCCTTCTCGGCGAGCCCCCACGCGGGGAAGTTGAAGGCATTGACGTGCACCGCGACGCCGGCTCGCGGCAGATACAGGTGCTGGCCGAACAGGCGCGCGCCACGACCGAGCTGGACACCGTCGCCGTCCGCGAGCACGTGCGTGTCGCCGAGCTCGGGAGCGAGATCGGCGTACGCGGCGAGCGTGCCGATCGCGCCGTCGATGTCGAACTTCGCGTCGCCCCGCGTGTTGCCGCCGTTGGCGACCGCGAGCGCGATCAGCTCCTCGCGCGCACCGTGGATCGCCTTGGCGAGCGCGCCGAGCAGCGCGCCGCGCTGCGCGAACGTCAGCTCGCCGAGCGCCGGTCCGCCGGTCCGCCGCGCGAACGCGAACGCGCCGGCGAGATCGTGTCCCGCCGACGCGACCTCGGCGAGCGGCGCCTCGGTGGCGGGGTTGACCAGTGCGACCCGCGGTCCCGATTCCGATCCGGGCGACCACGCGCCCGACAGGTAGCTGCGGAGGAGCTGCATGGCGGGTTCTTACCGCAGGTTCGCGGCCCGCGTAACGCCGCCGCGCCGTCGAGAGGCGGCCGGCATCCGGATCGTCCGCGCGGCGAGGGCCTCGGCGACTGTCTCCTGGATCACGCCGTTCCTGCCAAAGATCGCCGTAGCCGGACGGTCCGGCCTGCTATAGCTTCCGGGACCCGATGTCGGACATGCAGGCGGAACCCGACGCAGCCCCCGCTCCCGAGCCGGCCCGCCGCCCGGGCTGGGCCCGCCGGCTGACCCTGCTGACCCTCGGCATCGCGATCGTGGCGCTGGGGTTCACCATCCACGACATCGGCCTGGTCACGCTGGTCCACTACCTGCGCAAGATCGGCTGGTGGTGGCTGGCGGTCATCCCGATGGAGGTGCTGTGCACGACGCTCGACGCGACGGCGATGCGGGCGTTCACCTCGCCGGATCAGCACCGGCTGCGCCTGCGCAGCGCCGTGCTCGCGCAGCTCGCGGGGCGCGCGGTCAACGCGGTGACCCCGAGCGGCAACCTCGGCGAGCTGGTCAAGATCACCGTGCTCACCGACTTCGTCAGCCAGTCGCGCGCGGTGTCGACGATCCTGCTCTACAACGTGGTCGGCTTCTGCGTCGAGATGCTGGTCGTCTCGGTGGCGGCGCCGGTGGTCGCGCTGCTCGTGCCGATGCCGCCCGGGATACGCTGGTTCGTGCTCGGCGTCGGCGTCGCGTGCCTGGTGATCTCGATCGGCCTGTACACCCTGGTCCGCCGCGGCATGCTCGCCAGCGTCGCGCGGCTCGCGGTCCGGCTGCGGATCCTGTCGCGCGCGCGGTTCGAGCGCTGGGAGACCAAGCTGGTCGACGTCGACGACAAGATGCGGCTGGTCGCCGGGGCGCGCCGCCGCGATCGCTGGATCGGGATCGCCGCGGTCACCGCGTCGCGCATCAACTCGATGGTGCTGTCGCTGATGATCCTGTACGCGGTGGGCGAGTCGATCACCGCGGCGTTCGTCGCGGCGTACATCGTGGGCGGCACCGCGATCTACTTCGCGTCGAGCCTGGTGCCGATGGGCCTCGGCGTGTCCGAGGGCGGCTACTACTGGATGTACCGCGCGCTCGGCGAGAACCCGGCGCGCGGCGTGACCCTGGTGCTCGCGCGCCGCACCGTAACGATCATGTACGCCGCGATCGGCCTCTTGCTGGTGACCACCAACGAGACGGTCAAGCGCGCGAAGCAGCGGCAGTCGGCGCCGGCGACCGAAGGCGCGCCGGAGCCCACGCGCGCGCCGCTGGTGCCGGTCGCGGTCGCGCTGCGCGACGAGGGCGAGCCGCTGTAACCCGGAGCCCATGTCCGACGACGCGGGCTCGAGCCACAGCCATCGCCGGATGGCGACCCGCGTCCACCGCGGCCTCGCGTGGATCGGCATCGCGAGCTCGCTCGTCGGCGTGCTCGACATCGTCGCGCTCGTCCTGATCCTCCGCAACTGGGTCACCCAGACCGAGTACGGGATCGTGGCCTACGCGGCGTGGGCCTATCCGCTGCTCGATCAGGCCGCGGATCTCGGGCTGTCCGCGGCGATGATCCAGCGCGACGACACCGACCCGGCGAAGGTCTCGACGGTGTTCTGGCTCAACCTGATGGTGTCGTCGGCGCTGTTCCTCGGCCTGATCGCGATCTCGCCGCTGGTCGCGATGACCCAGTACCCGGTGGTCGCCGCGCTGCTGGTCGTCTACGGCACCAAGCTGCTGATCCAGAACGCGTACGTGATCCCGACCGCGCTGATGAAGCGCGAGCTGCGGTTCAAGGAGCTGTCGATCGTGCGGCTGATCGCGAACGTCGCCGAGTTCGCCGGCAAGATCGGGTTCGCGTGGGCCGGGTTCGGGCTGTGGTGCTTCGTGCTCGGCCCGCTGTGCCGCGTGGTGGTCACCGCGATCGGCTGCCAGATCTGCCAGCCGTGGCGGCCGCGCTGGGCGTTCCGGCGCGACGACGCGCGCGCGTACCTGCGGTTCGGCGTGCGCTCGTCGGGCAGCCAGATGCTCTACCAGTTCTATACGAACATCGACTACCCGATCGTCGGCGCGTTCTTCGGCGAGGCCTCGCTCGGGGTGTACAAGCTCGCCTACGAGATCGTCCTCGAGCCGGTCCGGATCATCTCGAACATCGTCGTCGATATCGCGCTGCCGACGTTCGCGCGGCTGCGCCTGTACCGCGACCGGCTGATCGCCCAGCTGGTCTCGTTCCTGCGGCTCAACCTGATCACCGTGATGACCTACGCGGCGGTGGTGTTCGTCGCCGCCGTGGCGATCGTCGAGGTGGTGGGGCCCAAGCAGGGGTGGCGGGGCGTCGTGGTGTGGTGGTGGCCGCTGGTCATGGTGCCCGAGGTCGAGGTGGTGCCGTGGACGGTCGACCAGGCGGCGCGGATCCTGTGCGCGGTCGCGGTGCTGCGCTCGGTCAGCTACGTGATCCCGCCGCTGCTCGACGGCATGGGCTACCCGCATCGCACCTTCAACTACTCGCTGGCCGCGTCGATCGTGCTGCCGCTCTCGTATCTGGCGGGGGCGCTGCTGCTCGGCGACTCGATCGGCCTGCTGTCGGTCGCGGTCGCGTGGGCGGTCGGCTATCCGCTCGCGTTCGGGTTCCTGATGTGGATCGCCGTGTCGACGCTCGAGTGGTCGCTCGGCGCGTTGCTGCGCTCGATCGCCGGGGTCGCGGGCTGCATCGTGGTCGCCGGGCTGGTCGGGTGGGTCGCGCACCTCGCGGTCGCCGGGCTGCCGGCCTCCGCGCAGCTGGTGATCGACGCGGTCGTCATCGTGGTCACCGCGGCGCTGCTGCTCGCGTACACTCAGGGCCTGACGCTGCGCGGCGCGGCGCGAGCGCTGCGCGGAGACTGAGCCTCTGTCGGGGGTGGTGAATCTTCAACATGGCGTGGAGATCCGAACAGATGCGGCCGCTCCGACACCTGTGGTAGTGACTGGCCATATGACCCTGCCGAGCGAACCGTCGTCGCCTCGCATGTCGGTCGTGGTGCGGTCCTACAATCGGCTCCACGTCCTGCCCGAGCTGCTCGAGGCGTTGCTCGCGCAGGACCACGATTCGTTCGAGATCGTCGTCGTCGAGCAGAGCACGCATCGGCCGGCCGCTGACGTCGCGCGGATCGATCGGCTGGCCCGCGATCGCCGGGTCCGGATCCTGCGCTACGAGCCGCTCGGAGGCCCGCGCGCTCGCAACACCGGCGTGCGCGCCGCGCACGGCGAGATCCTCGCGTTCATCGACGATGACGACCTGCCGGCCAGCCGCCAGTGGCTGCGCCAGATCGAGGCGAACTTCAAGGACCCCAACTGCCTCGGGGTGACCGGGCGCCAGCTCGATGAGAACGGCAACGCGCCGGTCAAGCCGTACCTCAACATGGACCGCGCCCGCCGCCAGGTGCTGTCGTTCAACGCGCTCAAGTACCAGCGCTGCTTCGTGTGCACCGACGAGCGGAAGAAGGTCGACAGCCTGCACGGCGGTAACTCGGCGATCCGGCGCACCGCGCTCGAGCGGTTCGGGCTGTGGGACGAGTGCACGCCGATCGAGGACGAGCCGTCGCTCGCCTACCGGATCGAGGCGATGAAGCGCCCGGACGAGTACCTGGTGTTCGATCCGGAGGTCACGATGATCCGCCGGCTCGACGTGAGCGGCGGGATGGACAAGCGCCAGATGAGCAGCGCGGTCTACGCGCAGCGGCTGTTCACGTTCCTCCACAACATCATCGGCCACTACTTCCCGGTCCGGTTCGCGCTGCTCTACCCGGCGTACTACGTCTACGTCTGCTACCGGATCGGCGACTGGATCGTGACCTACAGCCGCAAGCACACCACCGCCGGTCAGAAGGCGGTCGCGCTCGGCGGGATCTACCTCGTGCTGCCCGCGCTGTGGGCGAGCTGGCTCGGCTCGGCGGCGTGGCGGCGGATCCGCCAGGGCGAGCTGCCGCATCACCCGACGCTGCAGCCCAAGCTGCCGAGCGAGCAGATCGAGCTGGTGGTCGCGTCGCCGCGCGTCGCCGCCGCGAAGTGATCGCGTGACGGAACGCGAGGTTCAGGTCGCGCCGGAGCACTACGACTTCGAGCGCTACGATGACCGCGAGCGCTGGATGTCGTACTGGCACCAGATCCGCGTCGTGCTCGCGGTGCGCCCGCGCCGCGTGCTCGAGATCGGCCCCGGCTCCGGCGTGTTCCGCAACTACCTGCGCGCGGCCGGCGTCGAGGTCAAGACGCTCGACATCGATGGCTCGCGCGGCGTGGACTACGTCGCGGACATCACCAAGCTCGACGAGGTGCTGCCGCCCGGGCTCACGTTCGACGCGATCTGCGCGTTCCAGGTGCTCGAGCACCTGCCGTTCGAGGAGCTCGAGCGCTGCCTCGCGAACATCGCGCGGCGCGCCAACCCGCACGTGTTCATCTCGCTGCCGTACCGCGGGCTGCGCGTGCGGTTCGCGTTCTGGTGGGGCGATCACCACCTGACGCTGGGCCACAAGTTCATGCTGCCGTGGCGCCACAAGCCAATCCCCGAGCACTACTGGGAGCTCGGCTATCCGTACACGGCGCGCCGGATCACCCGCGTGATCGGGCGCCACCTCGACGTGGTGTCGCGCGGGTTCCTGCCCGAGAACCCGTACCACTACCTGTGGCAGCTGCGCCGGCGCGCCGAGCTGCCGGCGGCGACCTAGCAGCTACCGCGCCGCGGGCATCCACCGCCGGCGGATCGCCGCGAGCTCCTCGAGGGCCTGGTGGTCGCGCGCCTGCGCGCTCGGCGGGGCGGCGTTCAGCGGAGCGTTCGGCACGCTCGAGATGCCGGACCACGCGATCTCGCGATCGCTGCCGAACGCCAGCGTGTTCAACAAGCGGGTGTAGTACGCCGCGAAATCGACCCGC
>JBQCJR010000353.1:0-2022 GCA_051952595.1 Kofleriaceae bacterium | reverse complement strand
CGACGGCGGCGACATGCTCGGCGGCTCGCTGGTCGGCTCGTACGGCGGCAGCTTCGTGCAGATCCGCGGCTACCGGCAGCGCCGGGAGATCGCGTTCGCGCCGTACGACAGCGATCCGGGGATCGATCCGCCGACCGAGGTCTACAACTACCAGCTGCTCGTCGAGGGCGGCCACACCCGCCAGCTCTCGGACCGGCTGAGCGCGAGCGTGCGTGGCTACACCAGCCTGTACCGCTACTTCGATCGCATCCGCCACGCCGCCAACGACGTGTTCGTCGACTACGGCGACGCCGGCACGATCGGCGCCGAGCTGCGCGGGCGCTACGAGCTGATCGTCGACGAGACCGCCCCGAACAAGCCGAGCAAGCTCGCGATCACCGCGGGTGGCGAGGCCAACTACAACCGCACCGAGAGCCGCTCCTACACCGAGGGCATGGAGGCGGAAGGGGCCAAGGTCCCGCTCAACTTCAACGTCGAGGGCATGTACACCGAGCTCGATGGCCAGCCGACCGAGTGGTTCGGGTTCACCGGCGGGCTGCGGTTCGATCGCAACTCGGTGATCGATCGCCGGCTGTCGCCGCGCGCCGCGCTGTTCCTCGCCCAGCCGGAGCGCTACGGGCTCAAGCTGCTGTACGCCCAGGGCTTCCGCAACCCGAGCGCGTTCGAGGGCTTCTTCACCGACATCGTCGACTTCTCGGCGAACCCCGACATCAAGTCCGAGACGATCCGCAGCTACGAGGCGGTGGTGTGGGCCAAGCCGGTGACCGGGCTGTCGACGCGGCTGTCGGCGTTCCGGTGGGACGCGCGCGACGTGATCGAGCAGCGCCCGGATCCGGCCGACGACACCCTGCTGCAGTTCCAGAACGTCGGCCGCTACGTCACCGAGGGCCTCGAGGCCGAGGCGAGCTATCGCAACAGCCAGGGCTGGTACGGGTTCGGCGGCCTGTCGGTCGCCCGGATCGGCAGCGCCGAGGCCGGCGCCGAGATCGCGTTCGACCAGGTCGTGAACGCGCCGCAGGTCGTCGCGACCGGCGGGATCTCGACGCCGCGGATCGGCGGGTTCGCGCACCTGTCCGCCGACGTGCACTTCGTCAGTCGCCGGTTGACCCGGATCGGGCCCGACGGGATGCGTGGTCCGGACGCGCCGGGCTGGACCGGCCTCAACGCCGCGATCTACGTGCCCTCGATCCGCAAGTTCGACGTGACGGCCGGGGTGCGCAACCTCCTCGGCAAGCGCGATCTGGTCCCGGCGCCGGGCGACTTCGATCGGTTCCCCGACGGAGGCTCCACGGTGTTCGTCCCGCGCATCCCCGGCGAGGGGAGGGAGCTCTATGTCAAGATCGGCTATTCGTACTAGCGCGTTCGCGGCGATCGCGGTGGCGCTCGTCGGGTCGGCCGGTCCCGCCGAGGCGCAGCGACCGGGCCAGGGCGACGACGACAGCGCGGAGCTGGTGGGCGAGGGCCGCGAGGCGCTCCGCCGCGGCAAGCTCGATGACGCGGCCAAGGCGCTCGATCAGGCGATCGCGCTCAACCCCCGGCGCGTCGAGGCGTACGTGCTGCGCTCGGCGGTGCACGCCGCGCGCAAGCAGTACCAGCAGGGCATCTCGCTGATGCGGCGCGCCCAGCAGCTGGCGCCGGCCGACGAAGAGGTGCTGACCGCGCTCGGATCGCAGCTGGTGCTCTCGGGCGATACGACCGCCGGCGTGCCGCTGCTCTTCCAGGTGGTGGCGAAGAACCCGCGCCGCTACGACGCGCAGCTGCTGCTCGGCCACCACTGGCACGCCAGCGGCAAGTGGCCCGACGCGATCACCGCGCTCGAGGCGTACTTCGCGAACCGGCCGGCCGCGCTCGCCCGCGAGGACGCGCGCCACCGGATCGATCTCGCCGACTCGTACCTGCGGTTCCGCCAGCCCGACAAGGCGCTCGATCTGTTCCAGCGCGCGGCGGCCGACGGCAAGACCGATCTACGCGCGCGGGTCGGCGTGGCGTGGTCGACCGCGGCGCTCGACTGCAAGCGCGCGC